>NZ_JANZYQ010000010.1:0-215204 GCF_059335935.1 Thermobaculum sp. T2p | reverse complement strand
CAAGTTCCAGTCCAAATCATCCCAAGGAAATACACAGTGATTTCCATATCACATAGGGAAAAGCCTCCTGTACATGTATGTTTTCTACCAAAGCCTCACAATCTATGAGTGATCCCTTACCTGTTATAGAAGCCCAAGGTATAGGAAAGCTTTATAACCGTCGTTGGGCGCTAAGGAACATAAATATCAAAATCTTTGCGGGGGAGAGGGTTTTATTATGGGGACCAAATGGCTCCGGCAAAACCTCTCTATTGAGGATTTTAGCTACTCTGTCCAGAGCCAGCAGAGGAGAGCTAATGCTCTTTGGACTTGAAGCGATAAAGTACAAGCGTGACCTACGAAATAGGATAGGTTATCTAGGTCACAACCTCACCCTCTATGACGACCTCACTGCGAGGGAAAACCTTAACCTGTACTCGAAGCTGTACTCAGTAAAGGATCCTGAAAAATTCTACATGCCCTTGATATATACATTTGGCCTGGTATCTTTTCTGGATTCCAGAGTGCGCAATTACTCCCGAGGCATGCAACAGAAGCTAGCGATTATCAAGACCCTGATTCACCAACCAGAAATACTACTGCTGGACGAGCCCAGTACAGGACTCGATGCAGAGTCTACTCACAAACTGGAAGAGGTTCTTACCCAGTACGACGGCACGATAGTCTTCAGCAGCCACGACCGTGAATTTGGATTAAGGGTAGGTAATCGTGTGCTGGTATTATCTAATGGGAGCATAATAGCAGATAAGAACGTACAGGAGATTGATTCAATAGACCTACAGTATCCCGCGCAGAGCCATAAACTAACTATCCAACCATGAAATTTTGGCAACAAGTCATAGCTTTAGTTCACAAAGACCTGGTTCTCGAGATAAGACGAAGAGAAATCATTATCTCGATGTTCGTATTTGCCCTCCAGATACTTGTCATATTCAACTACGCTTTCGATCTTCGGGTAGAAAATGTAAAATCAATAGGACCTGGAATAATCTGGGTGTCAATATTTTTCAGTTGCGCGGTAAACGTGGGGCGCACTATATTTCTTGAGAAAGAACGCGGAGGTTGGGAAGGTCTTATAACGGCACCCCTAGAGCTGGGTGCTTTGTACATAGCAAAGCTTATAGGTAACATACTTTTCATGTTGTTTGCAGAAGCCCTGATACTACCAATGTTTGTGGTGCTGTTCAACCTGCAGATTATTACATTGCCCATAGTAGCTATCTTGATATTGGGTACTATAGGTTTTGCGTCAATCAGCACCATGTTCGCAGGACTTCTAGCCAGTACCAGAGCAAGAGAGATCATGCTGCCAGTACTTATATTTCCAATACTGTTGCCTGTAACCATAGCCACCGTGGAAGCCACAGCTAATCACTTGACTGGCACGACGGCTATGAACAGAGCTCCATGGACTGGCCTTCTAATAGCCTTCGATGCGCTATTCATATGCGCTGGGTACATCTTATTTGATCAAGTCTTAGAGGAGTAAGACCTTGGCACAACTAACAGCAACAGTACAATCTACACGTTCTTATGGCTGGGTGGACAAGCTAAGCCAAGTGCTAGCGTTTGTTACCTTGCCACTCATGGCACTAACTCTTTATATGACACTGCTATATGCTCCCACAGATGCCACGCAAGGTGACGTGCAACGTATCTTCTACTATCATGTTCCTACTGCATGGAATGGCTTCCTAGCATTTTTCTTAGTGTTCGTGGCTAGCGTCGTGTACCTCTTCAAGAGCAGCCGCTTTTGGGATGCGTTAGCGCGTGCTTCTGCGGAGGTAGGGCTTGTCTTTACAACCATCATGATCATCACTGGATCCCTTTGGGGCAAGCCAGTATGGGGCACATGGTGGAGTTGGGATCCAAGAATGACCACCACTCTAATCCTGTGGTTTATCTACCTTGGATACCTCATGCTAAGAGCTTATGCTCCTAGCAAGCAACAAGGCGCACGATATGCTGCAGTGCTAGGAATAGTTGGTTTCGTGGATGTACCTATAGTCTATATGTCCACTAAGTGGTGGAGAACCCTTCATCCACAACAGGTTGTAGAGCCCGGCCAGGTTAGCATGCCTCCTGAGATGCTGCAGGCATTTATGGTGTCTCTATTAGCTTTCACATTGCTCTTCATATGGATTCTTATTATAAGAACAAGAATAGCGATAATAGAGGATGAGTTAGAAATCAGGAGTATCGAAAATGGATAATTTTGGATTTCTTTTCGCTGCGTTACTTGTCGTATGGATAGGTATCTTCGTCTATATCTACTACATTGGGCAGAAACTCAACGACCTACGTCAGCAACTATCAGAAGTTGAAATTCGAGAAAACCAAAATACAGCGGTACAGAGTAAGGACGATCAGTAAAATTTGGAGTTATCTGAAGACCTATGAACGCTGCTAGGTGGCTGGTAGCTGGTATACTTGCCGGCGTCTTAGTACTACTAATATTGTTCGGCTATGGACTTGCTAAGCAGAGAGAAGGAGATACCCTCGAGCAAGGAGCGAGGATCGTATCTGTAGGTGGAGATGTGCCTATAAAGCCTCACCCAGCGCCAGACTTCACCCTAAAAGGGTTTGACGGGAAGCAGGTAAAGTTGTCTGATTATAAAGGTAAGGTCGTGATAGTTAACTTCTGGGCCTCCTGGTGTCCACCTTGTGCCGAAGAAGCTCCCACACTTGAGTCAGGTTGGCAAAAATTCAAAAATGAGGGTGTGGTTTTCCTCGGCGTTAACTTGTGGGATGACCCACAAAACGCTGAGCAGTTCATAGAAGATAATGACCTAACCTACATCAATGGCACTACTAAAACTGGTACAGCTACTGAGTACGGCCTGACCGGCATACCTGAAACCTATGTAATAGACAAAAATGGACAAGTGATACGTCGGTGGAGAGGCCCGCTAACAGATCACGAACTTGCAAACTTAGTTGAGGCTGGACTAAGCTCGAGATAGTTGTATTGTAAGGAGTACCAAAGTGCGTATAGTGTCCCTGCTACCAAGTGCTACCGAGATTGTTTGCTCTCTCGGGCTAATAGATAGCCTGGTGGGAGTGACACATGAATGCGACTACCCACCAGAAGTAAAGGGTAAGCCAGTCCTCACTAGATCATTGATTGATACTGCTCAAGATAGTTATTCAATAGATAGGCAAGTAGTAGAGAGCCTCCATGAACATCGAACACTATACGCACTAGACGAAGAACTACTTAGAGAGCTATCTCCAGATCTGATCCTGACTCAGGAGCTATGCGATGTATGCGCAGTGTCATATACGGTTGTGGAGAAAGCAGCACGCATACTCCCAGCTGAAACACCAGTAGTATCCCTAGAGCCTAACACCCTGTACGATATACTCGAGACCATCCTGCTTGTAGGTAGACTTACTGGCACAGAGGCAAGAGCGCAGAAGCTGATAGATGAAATGATAACGCGCATTAGAGCTGTAGAATCTAAGGCCTCATCGGTAGCCCACAAACCCAAGGTGTATTGTATGGAATGGGTAAACCCTCCCTATAAATCTGGCCATTGGATCCCCGAGATGGTTAGGCTGGCCGGGGGAGAAGAGATCTTTGATCTTGAGGGTGTACCTTCGAGCAGAGCTTCATGGGAAGAAATAGCTCAGGCTGCACCCGAAGTCATAGTAGTAATGGCCTGTGGGTTCGATGCCGATAGGACCGAGCGGGAGCTGATGCTAATCAATGAAAGGGAAGAATGGCAATTGCTACCTGCTGTTAGAAACGGTAACGTATGGGTATCCAATGGATCGGCTTACTTCGCGCGTCCTGGTCCAAGAATAGTGGACTCTCTTGAGATGCTCGCGCACGCCATACACCCAGAGTTGTTCCCGGAGCCAGACAGAAATCAATTTAGAAGATTTAGACCTCTGGCAGCCGCATCCCCAGCCTAGGCATAGAAAATGCGTTCACCTCCCTGAAAACAAGGGAGGTTATCACAATGAACAGAACCTACACAGCCTTAAAGTGGTTTACGATAGGCATTGTATTATCTATACTCTTTGCTCCAAGAAGCGGTAAAGAAACTAGATCAATCTTGCTTAGCAGATTAGGGCTGTACAGAACTGCATCCCAAATGAATGACACTCATGTGGTCGATAACCCTTTAGAGAATATACAGCAAGCTAATACCAATGAAAAGAAAGATCATAGAAGTATCACTAGAGACCCTGTAGCGCGGATCCAAGACACAGCTCAATCTGCACAAGAGCAACTTGAGAAACAGGTGAAGGAGAACGTAAGTCAAGCCATAGATCAGGCTACCAATAAGACCCAAGAGGAAGTTGCAGACAACCTGGAAAAATCAAGAAGGATCATAAAAACAGAAGAAGATTCTATACATGAGAAGCAAGAAAGTATCAGAAGCCAACTGAACCAGATGCCCAGACTGAAGGATGATCATGATGAACAAAGTTAGTATCTTCTAGGCATCCATAACATTTTTGTATTTATCCTCCTTGATGGAGGATCTCCAACGGTCTTTTCTTTCGAGTCCCTCTAGGGAATGAATAGCTCCACGGATAATCTTCTGTACAGTTAGTTTGCTAAGACCAAGAACCTGAGCGATCTCTTCGTATGTATACTCGCGGGATTCCTCATTGAGCCCATAACGCATCTCAAGAGCAAAGACCCATGTATCCTTCAGCTTGTCTTTGTATACAGGCAACAATCTACGTACCTTCTGCTTATTTTCCTCCGATATCTGTCTGGGATTTGCTTCAAGCCGAGGCATCTGCGAACTTATTTGGGTGGCTCCACATCTAAGACATCTCCAAACATTACCTCTAACATTGACCTTCTGCCATACATGACCTTTTGCCGACTTACACCCCATAACAAAACACCCCTTTCATAGGTATAAATTATCTATGCATCTTGGAGCAATTGCACAGCTAAGGGGTTTCAGGAGCAAGGAATGAATGATCACAGAAGAAGTGGTGTGTTACTTCACCTAACATCAATCCCCACCAAGTACTGTATAGGAGACATGGGGCCCAAAGCTTACGAATTTCTGGATTTTATTACAAGTAGCGGGCTAAGCATATGGCAAATTTTGCCAATAAGTCCAGTTGGAGAATCTAATTCTCCATACCAATCCTATTCAGCCTTTGCCGGCAACCACCTACTGATAAGCCCAGATCTGCTAATCGAGGAGGGAATACTGGCAACAACAGACTTACCAAGAGAGTCTAATCCCAAACATCAAGGAACAGATTATAACTTCGCAAGGAAGATAAAGTCACTTATCCTCCAGAAAGCTTTCTCAAGGTTTACCCCTACCAAGGATTTTGACTCCTTTTGCGAAGAACACAGCTATTGGCTAGATGATTATGCGATGTTCATGACACTCCTTGAGCTGAATAATGGTAGGTCCTGGAATCTTTGGCACACTGATATCTCAAGAAGAGACAAGGCTACTCTAGAAAGACTAAGTAGAGAGCATAAGCAAAAAATAATGTTCCACAAGTTCACCCAATATTTGTTCTTCAAGCAATGGTTTGAGCTAAAGAAGGCATGTAATTCTCGTGGTGTTATGATTCTAGGAGATCTGCCTATATTTGTTGCACATAACAGTGCTGACGTCTGGGCTCATCCAGAAATATTTAAGCTCAAACCAGATGGTAGCCCACGCGTGATAGCTGGTGTTCCACCAGATTATTTCAGCAGTACTGGGCAGCTATGGGGCAATCCAATCTATAATTGGCAGATATTAGAAGCTCAAAATTATTCTTGGTGGATAGATAGACTCAAGTGGTCACTTAAGCTCTTTGACCTGGTAAGGATAGACCATTTCAGAGGTTTCTGCGCTTGCTGGGAAGTACCATACGGAGAAACAACCGCAGTAAATGGTAGGTGGGTAAAGGGCCCTGGGGCAAAGCTCTTCAGAACAGCCATAAAAGCCTTAGGATCCATAGCTGTAATAGCTGAAGACTTAGGAATTATCACTCCAGAGGTAGAAGCTCTGCGTGATAAGTTTGGCTTCCCCGGCATGAAGGTGCTACAGTTTGCATTCACGAACCCGCAAAATCAGTACCTGCCTCACAACTACGCAACCTTCAACTGCGTAGTGTACACCGGCACACACGACAATAACACCACACTAGGTTGGTGGGAAGAGTTAGACAGTAAACACAAATCTGTAGTTAGAAGTTATGTAGGTAGAAAAACTGGAAAGGAATTAGTATGGGAGCTTATTAGAATGGGAATCTCCTCGACCGCAAAGTATGCAATTTTCCCGCTACAAGATTTTCTAACTCTCGGGTCAGAGGCGAGGATGAACATCCCTGGCACAGAGTTTGGAAACTGGGAATGGAGTTATCCTGAAAGTGCGCTATCTGAGGAAATTGCCGGCAGAATAAAGCATCTATGCGAGCTGTACAATAGGGTACCTCCAGACGAGAAAGAGCAAAAATAGTAATAGATTACAAGTCCCCAGTAATCACCTGGCGAGAAGAGCCTTGCACTACTATATCTATTCTCTGATATTTAGATAAGCCACCTTCAGGATCCAAGTATATTCTGGCAGTACCGTTAGATAGAGGAGTGAAGGTGGCTGCCATCACCCTGCCAGCAGAGCCAACAAGCCAAACCTCGTATGTACTGTCTGGAGTTAGATTGCTTACCATCAGGACTCCTTCGCGGCCGTCCTGACTCAAATATAGCTTGGCTCGCACATTGGCACTCTGAGCACGAAGGTCCAAAGTTTGCACATTATCGCTTGTCATGAGAGCTACCATGTGCTCATCATAGTTGTGCTGCTCTGCTAAGCTTTTCTCTAGAGTCCAAGCCCTGGCTCCTAAGAGGATAGCTACAAACAACAGCACTATAGCTACGCCCCAAGCGACCACGAGCTTTGAGGTAACGCTTGATTGCTGTACTTGCACAGTCTCTCCTTGTCTGTGGTTCTTTACAGCCTGAGGATTGATCCTCTTCATAAGCCTGCGATTGAAACCCGTCGGCAGATCAAACTCATCGACTGATAGATTTAACGCATCTAACACAGGTGTATATGAGAGTAATTCAGACCTACACTTGTTACATGCGAGTATATGAGCTTTGATCTCCTCAAGCTCGGAATTGTCCAGAGCCCCAAGGGCTAGAGCTGGGATTTTATCCTCTACAACTTCACAGTTCATTCGGAGGCCCCTGAGCTAGTTAATATCTGCCTAAGCTTCATCATACCCAAGCGCATTCTCGTCTTAATGGTCCCTGTCGAGGCGCCAGTAAGTCTAGCTATCTGCGATATAGTCATACCACCGTAGTATGCAAGCTCTATGACTTCCTTCTGCTCCCTAGGAATAAGGGCTAGTGCCCCTCTTACCTCCTCTGCTTGTAACTTTCTGGCAACATCCTCTGAAGGATCCTCATAACCATCAGGCAGGATATCAAACTTCTCGAAACCAACCTCATACTTTTGCTCGCTGCCATGTCTACCGCGCAGGTTGTCGATCGCGGCATTATGAGTAACACTCAGTAGCCAACGTCTAAAATCTCCCCGTTTGGGATTATACATGTCAGGTTTCTGCCACAACTTTACGAGCACATCTTGAAACACTTCCTCAGCCCATCCCTGGTCACCTAGTATACGCAGCGCCAGAGAATAAGCTAACCTACCATATCTATTGACGACTTCTGCCAAAGCCTGATGGTCTTGCGCTTTTATTAAATATAAAAGATGTTCGTCGTCGTAATCAGAGTAGCTATTGCTCTGGTTTGTAGAGTCTTCGTTGTCTATTAGTTTACGCAATTCTCTCTTCAATCAAGTCTTTGGTTTCAAACTTTCCTATGTATCTTACTCGCACATCAAGTGAGCTGACAAGGATAAAACCGTTCCCAATTTCGCGCTCGTATTAAGGAATGGAGGAGCTACAAACACCTAATTCATACAAGGCAGAAATTGAAAGTTCTTTTGCAGGAGGAGACATATGAAGACTTGGATTAAACCTCTTATAGCGCTTCTAATTCTATTGCTAGTCGCAATGCCTTCCAAAGTATCAGCTACCACAAATACTACTCATAAAGTGGAGGTTGATGACAACTACTTTGAACCTAAAACCATTACTATACGAGTAGGCGACACCGTCGAGTGGGAAAACGAAGGTCAGAATCCCCACACAGTAACTGCTGATGATGGAAGCTTCGACTCAGGAAATCTTAATTCAGGAGATAGCTTCAGCCATACATTCAATAAGGCTGGCACCTATGCTTACCACTGTAAGTACCACGGGGCAGCAGGCGGCGTAGGTATGGCGGGAACTGTTGTGGTAATGTCTGGGCCGGCCCAAACAGGGGCTGGTGGAATGGCTAACCGCGAGAGCTCACTCCCCGTTTTGTTGCTGATAGCAGGGGTAATCAGCCTCTACCTGGGAATGAGATTCAAATATAACCGCATATCATAATTTATTCTCTGGGGAGCGCCTATACTTTTAGGTGCTCCCCAAACCAATCCAGTATACGTTCGTACATATCCTGGACGTAGGATTTCTTATCGATGACGTGCCCTTGTCCCGGATAAACGACTAACTTAGCTGGCACTTGGTGATCTCTTAGAGCTCGGTACATCTCGTAAGCCTGCCCTACAGGCACACATGCATCCTTTTCTCCATGAAGTATCAGGGTAGGAGTCTTAACACTGCCAACCCAGTTAATAGGAGAGAATTTATCAAAGCGGCCACCTAGCCTATATGGATCATCTCTGTAGTAAAGCTTATCCCAGGTAGGAATATTGGTAACACCATGAAAACTCCTCCAGTTAGCAATACCAGCTCCCATGACAGCAGCTTTGAATATATCTGTTTGGGTGATCATCCAAGCTGTCATGAACCCACCATAACTCCACCCAGCTATGGCTAATCTGCTTGGATCGGCATATCCTAACTCTAGTAAATACTCCACACCTGAAATTATGTCTTCTTTATCCATTCCACCCATATCACCGAGGTTGGCCTCCGCAAAGGCAGTTCCCCAGCCATAGCTGCCTCTAGGATTAGGCAAGAAAACTGCATAACCATTCGAAACCAAGACAGGAGCCAGAAAGTAGCTACCCAAAAAGCTATGATGGTACATGGAGCTAGGTCCTCCATGTACAATGGTCACTAGGGGAGGTTTTTCCCCGCTAAAGCTTCTAGGTTGCAGAAATATCCCCTGTATATCTAAGCCGTCACTGCTTTTCCAGACTATAGTCTTGGGCTCCCCATTGTACTTAGCTCGTAGATCTGGAAAAACCTCCGTAATCTTTTCCCACTCACTAATATCACTATCAGAAAGGCCGAAATACCATACATCAGGAGGTGAAGAATGGGACTCTTTTATCATCACACCCAATCTCTTGGTCTTGTCTAGAGTGAATCGAGCGCACCATCGATGTGACACCATGGATTCTTCCAACCAAAGTCTGCGTTTATTACCATCGAGAGACAGCGACAGTAGGCACGCATTGCCGCTCTCGTAACCTATAGCAAGAAGATGAGAGGAATCTAACCAATGTACTGAGCAGAAACTTCCTGGGTAGTCCTTCGTAAGGGATCTACACATGCCATCGCGTAGATCAACTACACATACCTCACCACCAACGCTACCTCTGTCGCTGAAGGAGCCCTTTATAAAGGCCACATATCTCGAATCTGGAGAGGGCGATGGGCTTGCTATTTGCTTGTCTGGGGAGTATAGAACTTTATATTCGCTTGACGAAGCATCAATTAGAGCAAGAAAAGATTCATACCAGCTCCATTCATATGGATATCTTGAACATACAGCAACTAAGGCTGAAGAGTCCTCCAGCCACCCAAACTCCCATACATGCAGTCCTTCAGGTGATAGAGGTTCTGCATATCCACCTGATGAGTCTACCTTCCAGATTCGAGTCACCTGGTCTTTTTCTTCAAACACTATGGGTAAATCCTCATCAGGAGTCTTAATACCTTCCAATAACAAACCTATATATCTACCATCAGGAGACCATCTTAGGTCCAAAACTGAACCTTCCACGTCCGTCAGCTTGATAGCCTCACCACCATGAACATCTATGGTAAAGAGATCAAATCTAGCCTCTTCCTCTCTATCTGAGATAAAAGCTAGTTTATTGGAATCTGGACTCCAACGTGGGCAGGCATCCGCCCCAGGACCATTAGTAAACTGTTTTGATTCTCCAGTTGTTATGTCGGCCACATAAATGTGGGAAGATCTAACTCTTAACTCTTCTCTGTAAGCGTCTCTGATTACATAAGCCACATACTTACCGTCTTGAGATAGCTGCGCATCCTCAAGATGCCTTAACTCTAACACGTCCTCTATAGTCCAGTCAGCTTGCCCCATACAACAACACTCTCCTATAGGATACTAAGGCCAGGGAGGATTCTTAGGTGTCCTGTAATCTGGATGCTGCTCCAACTCTTGCAGCCACCAAGAGAAGTTATATTCTGGCCTGAAACCCAATTTCTCCCCTGCTTTACTTATTGGGATGAATTCGTGAATTGGATATAGTCTCTCAACTCCTCTCTCTTTCAACAGGTTGACAGCATCTTTGTAGTATTTATCAAGCACAGGCAAAGGATTCTTCCTAAGCTGAGGGCCATCTTCCTTAGTGAAAGGCACTTCTGAGGCTATATTTAGTACTTCCCACTTTATCTTGCTTGCTTCCATAGCCTGGATGGACTTGAGCACAGCCTGAGCAGCATCCCGAGGATCAACACCACCATAGAGTAAGCGAATACCGTGCCTGAAGAAAGGTTCTGGAGTGAACATACCTAATCTGAGCGCGACAGCTGCCACACCATAGCGACGCACATAATATCTAGACATCTCCTCTCCAAGAAACTTAGTTAATCCATAGATATCACTTGGGAGAAGAGGCATGTTCTCGCTTAAGGCAACCACAGCATCCTCCCTTGGAGGACGTCTACTTTCCCCATAAACAGATACAGAGCTACAGAATACAAACCCTTTGATTCCAGACTGGACGGCTGCTTCCCAAACATTAAAGGTGCCCGTTAAGTTTATAGAATAGAATTCTCTTGGACTACGAGTAGATAGATGTATACCATGCAAACCAGCAGCGTGGACTACAAAGTCCACGCCTTCCATAATAGGGCCTAGAGCATCTGCATCCAAGATATCTATTTGATGGAATTCATGTTCAGACTCAAGAGGTTGTACATCAACGAGTACCAGATGATACCCAGCACTCGCTATCACAGGGATCAATGCCTGTCCTAAAGTGCCAGCTGCCCCAGTAATTAGTACTTTAGACATGATTCGCTCATCCTAGTTCTCAGATATCGTTTGGTATAAAACAACTATCATGGAGTGTAATTTAGCAGCATTTACAATAATAAATCCAAAACCCATTCACCAATCTCTATTTGAGAATAAGGATAACAGCATGAGATTTATTGGTATAGACTTAGCGTGGAGCTTGATAAATGCTGATAGACCAGAAACAGGAGCAGCAGTTATAGATGAATCCGGCAATATTCTATCGCAGACCAACCTAACTACCGACGAATCAATAGTGGATTTTGTGCTCAGCAACATCGATCAAGAGGGTGCAATCGTAGCAATAGATGCTCCCATAGTTGTACCCAACCTTGAGGGATCGAGAAGATGTGAGATTGTGCTTCAGAGCATGAAGATACCAGTTTACCCATCAAACAGAAGCCTCCTTGAGAAAAATTTGGGGGGCATAAGAGGAGAGATCATCGCGCATAAGCTAGAGATTCATGGCTTCAGGATTCAAGATAGTATAAGTTCCCATGAACCTACAAAGGCAATAGTAGAGGTTTATCCGCGAGCCACTATTAGCAGACTGTTTGGCAAGGTACCTAGTTATAAGGGCTCCAAGGCCAAGAGATCAGTTCTAGTTCACGGAATACTACATCTCAACCGGCTGATACAGGAAGCGCTTGACCCACCAGTCAGGTGGATCCATCCTCCTATTGAGGATCCAGGGCGGCTTGAAACGCTCACTCCTAGACAACTAAAGCATATAGCAGATATCTTGGATGCGGTGCTAGCTGCCTATGTTAGCTATTTAGCCTGGAAGGAAGAGGGCAGAGTCGAAGTCATAGGCAATGTCCATGAAGGCTTTATTCTTATACCAACGACTTACGAGAGGTCGTCACAGCAGCCCCAGTTAGGAACTCCTAAATGGCTGGTATCCGAATACAAGCAACAAGCTATCAGGTTCTTCAGGGCATTACTTGATGCTGATATCGCAATCCTAGAAAGAATGCTACATCCAGACTATAAGGAGACCGAACTATCCAGCGGTAGAACTCTGAACGTAGAAGATACTTACAAGGCCGTTAGTAGCCTACGAGGACTAGGATTGCACCTAGATTTTGAAGACATAGTCGGGGAGGATTCAAAGATATGTGTGGTGTACCACGTATCCAATAGATCAACCGGCAAAGATGTAAGATGTATGTCACTATTACAATTTAGACAGGATAAGATCCAAAAGGCTTATCACAGTCACCAATTGAAGCACATCGCAGAGATACTTTTGGATAATCCTGCAGAGGAGGTTAACTCATGAAAGAGATAGTGCCAAGCATTAGTAACCAGAGTAAGGCTTTGATCCCAATCAAATCCGCCCTTAGGGCCAGTTCACGTGGACTACTTACCCGGCTGATATCAAGTAGAGTAGGTGTTCCAGCAGCCCTAATAGCAGGTGGAGCGATAGGCGGAGCCCTGGTCAGCAATACCTTAAGAAGATTAAACGAAAAGCAGCCCTCTACCCACGAGAAAGGGGCTTTTGTCATACAGATGACCAGACTTCGAGTGATAACACCAGGCATCGGGCATGAGACATTAACCTATAGGGTAGTAAGAACTGATGAAGAGTAAGTGCTGACAAACCTTACTCTTTGTTGCCTGGACGAGGTATAAATTCATCAAAGTTCGCCATGTCTGGAATAAGGCGGGCATAGGCACTATTGTAGTAAAGCAAGGGTTCACCTACAGATCCCAGCGATAGTTCCTGTACCTCACCAAAGAAGACTGTGTGATCTCCCTGCTCCACAAGATCTGTAACACGACAGTCTAGCCAGGCTAAACACTCTTCAAGAATAGGAGCACCAGTAGTGGCAACTTTCATGTCGATATCGGCAAACTGGTCAGGAGGCCTGTTTGAGCTTGCGAATCTCCTTGCTATCCATATTTGATCTGCCCTAAGAATATTGACCCCAAAAACTCGCGATCTCCTGACAGCATTATTAGTGGTCAAGCCACGTGTTATTGCTACCATCACGATAGGAGGATCTAATGATATGGATGTAAAAGAATTAGCTGTCATCGCCCAAGGCTTACCGTCTTCAAGCAGCGTGGTAACCAACGTAACTCCTGTGACAAACTGCCCCATTACCCGCCGAAATAGAAAGGGATCAATAGGCACTATCAACTCTCCTGAGTGTTTCTGACCAGACAGAACTTCAATTATCGTCTTAGATAAATCTTAGGTTGGGCTAACCAAAGTGTCAAATTAGTATCCAGCTTGCATTACAGGCGAGACAAAACGAATATCATAAGTCTTAGTTTATCCATCTCAAGCTTTACCTCTCCCTCCTGCCTCCATAGATGTTTGCATAGATCAATAACCCCTCTCATAAGGCGAATCTCGCTCGTGATAAATACTCCTCTAGCACCTTCATGAGCTATTCTAGCTGCCTCCTTCAAAGTGTCGGGATAGAGTTGAACGTTGTTAGCATGTGAACCCAAGATGTGGCCAAAGGGTAGATCAGCATAAATAACATCTGCGAAGCCGCTATTAAGTTCTGTACTCCGCATGTCACCGCGCACCAAATCTATTTTGCCGGTCAAACCAGCTGCGTCGACATTCCTACGAGCACATGCAATAGCATCCGCATCAATATCTATCCCTATTACTTCTTTAGCGGGGAGCATCTCCAATCTTTCTATGAGGATAGTACCCGAACCACATCCCAGGTTGACTATTACATCCTCGGCAGAAGGTTCAGATAGCCTGGCCATTACATGAGCAACAGTGCTATTGATAGCGCCAGGGAAATCACATACCCTCCAAGGACGTACAGAGAGGGGTCTAGGAGTCAGCCTAATGGATACCTCAAAGCCATCCCCACGGACTATAGGTTTACGCACTCTGAGGAACAAATCTCCATCCTGGGAAGGCATTAACCCTGTCGATAACTCTAGCTCCTTATATATTCTCCTAAAGACAGGAGAATCGCTACCTGCAGCGCTTATCCTAAAAGTTTTGAAACTCCCCTCAGGATGTAAGCTCAGCACACTCTCTATCATAGAGAGCAGCTGGCTGAAGTTTTGATGTCCTAATAGCGCTAGGGGTCTCGGCACCTCAAACAGCTTTACTACGAAGGCGCTACCAACTGAACGCAGCATCAATAGTTGCCTGGGATCGCCATAGATGTTGAACTGGAAATTGCCGCTTTTCACATAGGGATAGATCTCCCCTAGATTTACCAGCTTCTCGTGTAGCTCCTCGAGCACGAAAGGTTCCAGTCCTGGGACAAATTCCACCTCATAGAAGACGCCCTGAACAGGAACTTGCTTTAACTTAGAGACCTTAGAGCGCTCGCGCCTTAACATAGCACTCCGAGTGTATCAATAAGTTCGTTATAAAGAGCCTCACAGCAAAAATAATAGCAGGGTTAGAGGTCCAACCCTGCCTAGTAGAAAGCCCAGAAAGAATACTAATCTTTAGGCCTTTCCTTCCGCCTCATACTCTCGAAGAAAGCCCTCAAATAGCCTAAGATGTCCCTGCTCATCATGAAGTATATCTATGACCATATCTTGAGTTACCAGATCTACCTCTTCAGTCTCATGTAGGATCTGTGTGTAGAACTCTATGGCCCCCTTCTCAGCCTCTATCACCCCTTTGATGACATGGACGATATCTGTCTGGTTATCTGGAGGCTGTAGATAAGTCTGCTCAGGCTTGAAATCCATGGAGCCGGGGACCACTCCATACAACTCCTTTATTCTAGAAGCAAACATCTGCGCATGCCCGAGCTCTTCCTGTATATCTTGAGAAAGAGCTTCAGTGATCTCTCTTGCCCTCACACCGTCCGGGTTGACGGAGTTGGTTATGTAATTCATTACAGACTCAATCTCCATCCAATAAGCTTTGGTTAAGAGCTGGATTATCTTTTCTCTCTTAGCAGCATTTTCTTCGGCATATATGCTATGAGAAGATGTAGTGTGCATAGTCATGTGTAGCCCTCCTAATAGCCTCAAAGGCAAAAATTAATCTTCCGACTGTCGTAACAGCAATTATGATGCCCAGGCAACAGGATCAGTCAGCCTATGGCATAAAAGGGCATATCCTATAGATGCCTCAACCATCTCCTCAATCGATATCTTTTCTTGGTTAGTATGAGCCAAAGTCTCATCACCAGGGCCAAAACCAATACTTGGTATACCTGCAGCCATCAGGTGCCCTGCATCAGTCGCGAAATCCCAACGCTTTACCTCAACTTCTCTTGAAAAGGCCTCACTTAGAGCATCCTTAGACAGTTTTACAAGAGGATGTTCCTCACTTATCAAGAAAGAGGGGAAGTGTGCTGGAACATTACGAGTTGCCCCAGTATAAGTAGTAAGGGTAACATCTTTTATCCTAACCTCACCCCAAGCCCCATCCACTAGCGACTTTTCCAACAAGAAAGCAAGCATCTCTTTGATCTCATCAGTTGATCTCTGCGGTACTGTCCGCCAATCTATGTGCAGTCTTAGTTCAGACGGGACAACATTAGATGAAGTCTGATCTGTATAGACAAGCGTTGGGGTAAAAGTCTCAACCCCTAGAAAAGGATCTTTGACCCTATCTACATTCTTGAGAGCAGCAACAAAGTTAGCCATAGAGTAATGAGGGTTAATACCTCTATCCGGCATACTAGCGTGACAGGACCTACCTCTAAAGATAGCTACTATTTCTATACGACCTCTGTTCCCCCTTCTAAGAGTATTACTGCTAGGCTCGCCCACCACGGCACAATCCACATGTAAGGATTTGCCCAATTCTATCGATCCAAGCCCACCCACTTCCTCCTGTACAACACCAACAACATATACATCTCCATAGATTGGCAACCCTGCCTCCCTGGCAATGAAAGGGGCATATACCTGCGATGACGTGGGGCCTTTTATGTCCACGGCACCTCTACCACACACGTAACCATCACGTACCTCTCCGGAGTAGGGATCATACTCCCAACTAGATCTGTCCCCGACATCGACATGGTCCATATGTGTGTTCAACATCAAAGATTTCCCAGCTCTATCCCCCTTTATCAGACCGATCACATTACCGACCTCATCTTGCCACACGTCATCGTATCCCAAAGCCTTCATCTCGCTCATTATTAGCTCTGCAGCCTGCATCTCCTGACCAGGCAAGCTAGGAGTTTGAATAAGGCGCGAGCAGAAGTCAGCAATTCTATCTCGGTGGACGTCAGCAACTTCTCTTAGCCTATCAATAGTCATTTCTTACCCTCCTACTTGGGGTTGCAAACCGCTTGTCCCAAAGTGATACACTTTGAAAAAGATATTACATGATCTTTATAGGAGCTTCCCATGCGCAGTTTCATAGCTGAAAGGCTTCAACAAGTAAAGCCCTCTGCCACTATAAGCATTGCAGACAAGGCAAAGCAGCTTAAAGCAGAGGGCAAGGATGTGATAGATCTTTCTGGCGGTGATCCCCACTTCCCAACCCCACAGTACATAGTACAGGCTGCATTTGATGCTATAAACAGAGGGGAAACTCACTACGCTCCAAGCAGAGGTACTCCTAACCTGCTAAGGGCGATACAGAAGAAGTTCGCATCTGAAAATAGCCTAGAATACTCCCTAGAAGAGATAATAGTAACTCCTGGTGGAAAACATGCCATCTATGCCACACTTGTGGCTACGGTAAACGATGGAGATGAAGTACTACTACTATCACCTGCGTGGGTAAGCTATGAGCCGTCTGTATATCTAGCTGGGGGTAGACCAGTGTACATCCCCCTAGAGCCAGAAGACTACAGGATAACCCCAGAGATACTCCGCTCTGTGGAAGCCCCAAGAGCAAAAGTGCTTATATTCAACACCCCCAACAATCCTACCGGTAGAGTAGCTACTAAGGAAGAGATCGAAGCTGTAGCAGAATTTGCCATAGAAAGAGATCTGCTGGTGATATCCGATGAGCTCTACGAAAAAATTCTGTTTGATGGGCACGAACATATAAGTATAGCAACGTTACCTGGAATGCGAGAGCGGACAGTTACTATCAATGGAGTCTCCAAGAGCTACGCCATGACGGGGTGGCGATTGGGATATCTTGCGGCTCCCAGGCAGATAGCATCTCAAATACTCAAGGTACATCAGCACTCTGTTACTGCCGCAGCTACCTTTACACAGGAAGCAGCCGCTTGTGCCCTCGAGGGACCTCAGGAAGTAGTAGAATACATGGTAAAAGAATATGAAAAGAACAGAGCTCTCGTTGTAGAGGCTCTCAATACTATACCTGGGATCGAATGCAAAGCTCCGGAGGGAGCATTCTACGCATTCCCCAAAGTGAATGGGGACAGTATAAAATTCGCAGATGATATGCTCGAGAAGGCAGGCGTAGCCCTTACACCAGGCATCGCTTTCGGTCCCACAGGAGAAGGCCATGTAAGAATCTCCTTCGCGACTAATTACAACCTCCTAGAGAAAGCTTTCGACAGGATGAAGCAGGCTGTAGTTGGGCAATAAATCAAGGCCAATTTCTATATTCCATCCCAGCATAAACAAACCCCGATTCTACCCACTACTGCGCATATTTACCGAAATCATCCTCCTGAGATACAGATTAAAGATGCGCAGTAGGCTTAGGGTGGGACGGGGTTTTATATGCAATCAGCGTTTAAGAATATCAGGACCTGGGGAGATAGTGATAGGCGACTGGGTAAATGCCTGGGCTCACCATGAGCCTACTATGCTCATCACCACCGACAAGGATGCGAAGATAACAATTGGGAGCAACGTAAGGCTAAATGGTCCTACCATAATAGCTAGCCGACAGATAGAGATAGGGGATCTCTGCATTCTTGGATCAGCAGTGGTATTCGACACAGATTTCCACTCAGTTCATAGAGACAGAAGTACAAACCGAGAGGCACCAGTAAGAAAATCTCCTGTAAGGATAGGCAAAAACGTGTGGCTTGCAGGCCAGTGTGCGGTACTTCCTGGAGTAAGTATAGGCGATGATTCTGTAGTAGGATTCAGAGCTGTAGTCACTAAGGATGTACCAGCAGGGGTAATAGTAGCTGGTAACCCGGCGAGAATCGTAAGAGAGATCGACGAAGAAAGCAGACATTCATGAGATCATAGGTCGTATAGGCTACCTGATCCGAGTTCAGCCTCAGATCTTTCCCTCAGCCCTTGTAAGATAGCTTGCACTTCGCCTCCACTTACTCCAAATCTATGCAAAGTAAATCTTGTGATCTCAAGCGCAAGCTCCATCTCGCCAAGCACTACATGGGATACTCTTCTATGTCTAAGATAGTCTCTCTCCTTAGCACTTTGGGCACGAGCCACGATATCTATGTTCGGATTGAGAGTCTTGGCATTTTCGACTGCTATACGAGTAGCGACTACATCAGATATAGCTATTATCAATATACGTGCTGAATCCACATTGGCAGCGCTTAGCACACTCATGTTGGCTGCGTTTCCAATTATTGCCGGAACACCTCTTCTACGAAGCTCTTTGATAACCCTAGGATCTTCCTCTATAACAACGAAGGGGAACCCTCTTCTCCTTAATGCAGCTCCAACTACTGCTCCAACCCTGCCATAACCACATAGCACGGCGTGACGCCTATCTGGGAGGTCAACGTCAGGTGTTGCATCCTGAGTGGGTTGCGGAATGTTATTGGCAGATACCAAATTGCTAGCAAAACTTACAATTGGCGTTCTGAGCCTATAAATAAATGGATTAATTATGACGCTGATGGCAGTAGTGGATAACATCAATCTAAAGGAGTTCTCGGAAAGAAGTTCTAGATCACGACCTATAGACGCCAGCAGGAATGAGAACTCCGCACATTGTGCCAACAGCAAACCCACCGACACAGAGGTCTTTACAGCATAACCCATGGCGAGCATGATACCTGTAGATATCAACAACTTAACAATCAAGATCAATACTAACCCCAGGAATACCAGGTGCCAGTCAGAGATGATCATCCTCGGATCAAGTAGCATGCCTATGGAAACAAAGAAGAGCGCTGAAAAAACATCCCTTATCGGGACTATATCTCCAAGTATTTGGTGAGAGATATCAGACTCACTAACTATCAGCCCAGCGACAAAGGCCCCCAGGGCTACTGAGAGTCCAAACATAGATGCTCCTACCGCAGCAACCAAAGCAACAGCCGCTGTAGCCAACAATAAAACCTCTCTGTTACGGGTTAGAGCCAACTTATCCATCACCCAAGGCAGAGCAAATAATCCGATGCCAAAAGCTAATACAACAAAAGCAAATGTCTTAAGTAAAGACATGTATATTGAGCTATTGCCTGCACTTGCAGATGGAGATAACAAGGGCATGATAGCCACCATTATTATGGTGATAATATCTTGTACAGCACTCCAAGCCAGAGCTATTCCTGCATGTTCAGTAGAGCCCTCACTGTAATCCTCAAGCACTTTGCTTATCACAACGCTCGATGAAATAGCCACTACGAATCCCAAGACAAGTGAAGCACCAACGTCCAAACCGATAATACGACCAATTCCCAATGCTATAGGTAACATAGCTATTACCTGTAAGGGAGCTCCGACCAGAACTAACCTACCATAACTTAGTATTTCCTTGATAGATACCTGTACACCAACAGCAAACATAAGAAAAATTACTCCTATATCTGCTAACTCGCTAATAATCCCCACATCACTTACCGGACCCGGAGTGAAAGGACTAATTATTATCCCTGCAATCAAATACCCAATTATGGGGCTCTGTCTAAGTAAAGTAGCTACTAAACCACCAATCGCAGCTACGGATAAAGCTAGTACTAGGTTGGTCAGCAAGTCAGCCTCATGCATATATAAGCTTTTCCTCTCCGCTGGGCTATACTTGTATGAGTATGAATCCTCTGAGCGGATTTAGACTATGTAAGATATTCGGCATACCTATTTATGTGAATCCCACCTGGTTTCTGGTGTTTGCCCTAATCGTCTACTCACTGGCAAGCGACAGATTACCGGAGTTCATACCAGGATCGAGTAATCTATTTTACTGGTTGGCAGCTATAGTATGCACCCTGCTATTCTTCCTGTCTCTTACTGCCCACGAGCTGGGTCACAGCTTGGTGTCAAAAAGTTTTGGCATCCCCGTCAGGTCCATTACACTCCACATGTTTGGTGGTATAGCCCAGCTTGGGAGTGAGGTTAGAAGGGCAAGAGAGGAATTTTGGATAGCTATAGCTGGTCCGGTAGTAAGCTTCACGCTATTCCTGGCTTTTTGGGGATTGTCAGAAATTATTGCATCAAGCATGCCCACAATAGGTTCCTTTCTAAGCCTACTAGCAGTGCTAAATGTAGGGGTGGCTGTATTCAATCTGTTTCCTGGGTTTCCTTTAGATGGAGGGAGGATACTTAGGTCAATTGTATGGGGTATAAGCGGCAACTATATCCGTGCTACGAGGATCTCAGCTCTAGGAGGCCAATTATTTGGTTACCTGCTTATAACTGCTGGGGTTCTATTGGCCATTCTAGATAGATATCTAGGATACCTATGGATGGTCCTTCTAGGAGCTTTCGTTATTATTCTAGCCAGACAAAGCTACAGGCAATCACTAACTTATCACAAATTGTCCAACATCAAGCTAGTGGACGTGTACATACCGCTCGTCCATGTTGAAGAAGACACTCTAGTAAGCGATCTCTTTGCAGACTATATAAGGTCTTCTGGAAGACAGTTTTTTATAGTGGACTTTCATGGTGAACCTGTAGGCTTACTTACACCTTACGAGATACTCCGATTACCACAGCCCTTCTGGCATATCACACCAGTAAGATCTATCATGATAAACCTAGCTTCTGTGGGCAGGTTGCCTGCCGATTTATCCTTGTTTGATGCTATGAACTTGTTCGAGAGAACAGGGCATAATCTCTTCTTAGTGATTGATGATGACCAAATAGAGGGGATAGTCACAAGAGACACTGTTGTGCATGTTCTAGGCAGAACAGCATCGAGGGTATAATGGGGTCAAATAACAATAAGAGGTAGAGATCTAGCCATAAGCAAAGAAATGGAGGTTTTCTCATGGAAGAAGATGTGAGAAGGAGGCTATTGAAGGGACTTCTGGGCCTAGTATTGGGGATCGTTGCAACCTGGTTAGCTGCATATATAACCGATCTGATACTCGGACCTGAAGGTGAAACTAAATCCTAGTAAGGCACCCCTTACTACACTTACCACTTAATAGAAGTTTCTAATCATGACTTCTGAGTTTAGAACCAAGAGCACATCTAAATCTAGATGTGCTCTTAACTTTATATAGATCTACAAGTAAAATCTGATAACCTTCTACACCATCAGCTGGAGCCAGAAGCTAATGAGCGGTATACGATTAACCTCATATCAGGGGGTAGATCCAAGGAGATTTATTGCTGGCTTTTTGGCAGGAATAAGTATCGTATTATTCCTGCTACTCATCTTTGCACTACTGGTATTTACTGGCGGCTTTTGGGAGACACTTAGAGATGTCTCCTTTCAAATAAGGAGCGGACACTCATTTTGGAGCTTACTCCTCCAGTCACTTAAGGAAACCTTATTATCATTCCCATCTTACCTTTGGAGCGCCAGAACTGGCTTCTTTGTAATGGGAATATTAGGCATTATGCTCGCTTTCATAGATGAGATAGGGAATAGATTGAGGCTATTATGGGCTGAAAATCTGGGGTTGGTTGTATTAGTCGCAATTTTATCCTTCTCTGCAACTACTGGCGCTTTTATCTGGCAGGAAAAGGCTGTAGAGAGACTAGCCAGCAATCCTGGCCTATTCTACGACCTGCGCAGCCTACTAGTATCGAACACTACTTGGTTATTTATGGCTATCCTTACATCTTTGGCATTTTCCTATCTAATATGGATATCTTGGATATGGTGGCAAGATTTCTGGTGTAGGGTTTTCGGTACATATAGACCTACGGAGGAGATTACCACAGCAACATCAGTCGACACCTCAACTTACTCAAAGGGCAATAGTAGTTCAAAGATTGGTATAGCGCTTGTCTTGTTTGCTGCTATAGCAACTATAGCCCTTTTGAAAGCTTACTCTTATCATTCTTCTAAGCTAATCACCTCAGAACTGTGGATCACGAAGGACTCTCTAAGAGGAGAAATTTTATTTAGTTTCAAGCAAAATCCTGAATTTGTAGTAGCTTCCAACATTGCAGGAAAAGGCAATGTTAATCTCGATGTCTTGAATAAGACTCAAAACTTGATAATCCAAAATAACACAATGAAATTATCCGAAAGTCCTAATAGCTATAGCAGTGTAAAGCTGCCCCTAGAAGGCAATGCTCCTGGTGATTTCTTGGTAAAAACATCTTTGATATCCGGAGAAGGCGGACTCATCAGGTTCGTAGCAGTGGATGGTAGCACCAGCTTGGCATTGGTATTAGCAGTTTTGATTGGTTTTTCTGTTTCACTAGCGATGACTTCGTTGCTGGTGGCCTTTTTATCTTACAGAGCAAGAGAATCTAAACACGCTTTATAAGGGAATGTTACTGAACAATGATAGGCAAATTTGTTAGGTCTGCATATTCGCACACTAAGCTGATTTCGTTCGGCCTTATAGCTGTAGTTGCCTTTCTATATGCAATCCTAAGGCCTGGATTGAGCTTTACCTTACCCCATACCCTAACAGACGAGAAAAGCAAAATAACTTCTAATAGATCCTGGCCAATGGAAGGACTCAACCCGGCTAGAACAAGAAGCGTAGACTATGAATTATCTCCGCCACTTAGACAGAGTAAAGTAATATCATTGAGAGATGATGTTGGAACAGGATCTCCACCAGCTATAGCGAACAACACTTTATTCATCGACTCTAACAAATCACTGCGAGCTATACACGAAAGGGAAGCCAGAGAGCTATGGGCCTTGCCTTTAGCAGGAGAATATCTATCACCTGCAGTATACAAAGGGTTAGTGATAATTAGATCTGAGAGTGCAAATCAAGGCCAAGTATTGGCCTTGGATATGCAAACTGGGAGAATTAGATGGGCGTTTCAACCTCGTAGAATAAGCAGCGCAAGTAATGACTACTGGGGAGGGCACATTACATCTCCAGTAATAGTGGATGACGAGGTCTTTATAGGGGCGGGGAAAGAACTCTACGCGCTAGATGCAGGCACCGGCGCAGTCTTATGGGAATACGATATGGCAGACTATGTATCTTCATCTGCTGCAGTGGACGAAAACAAAGTCGTAATATCAGATGCCCAGTACTTATACGCAATAGATAAAAACAATGGCAAGCTGATTTGGAAGACACCTATCAAGTTCTCAGTATTCTTTTCACCAGTAATCGCTGAAGGGTATATCCTAGCAACCAGTGACAAATCCATAATTGCAGTTGACCTACAGAATGGCAAATACGTGTGGACCAAAGCAATTACAGGCGAAACACTGATACCAGTTGGAACAGATGGTAAATTAGCTTTTGCTAAATCCTCTTGGACCCTGCGAGCTTTCGATTTGAAAACAGGAAGGGAACTTTGGGTATATAAAGATGGCAACTTTGTCTCTATGCCTGTTATAATCAACAGTAATATCTTTGTTATAAGCGGAGTATCCAGGCAAACTCACATAAGGTGCTTGGAGAAAAGCACGGGCAAAGTTCTGTGGAGCCTCTCCTATCCAGATCTATCGAACGCTTCTCCTGTGTTGTCGGACGGCAAATTATACGTAAGAACCTCGAAAGGGCAGATAATAATTTTCTCTCCCCAAGGGTAAAACCCCCCCTACTAAGGTCTTGACAAGAGAAAAGAGTGGGCTTATATTCTGCTTCATCCAAAGGGTCTAAAATTAGACCCAAAGCTGGAAATAGAAATCGCTGAGGGTTAGGGTAGTATGGCTATGCTAGGTATATTGCCAAAAGGCAAACTTGCTCGTCGAGAAGCTCTCTGGTTTTGGTTCTTTATATCTCCATGGGTATTTGGGTACTTAGTGTTTACTCTAGGTCCCATACTAGCATCCTTTTACTTAAGCCTTACCAGATACAATATTGCTTCTCCGCCCAAGTTTATTGGTCTAGCTAATTATCAGCTTATTACACTTTCTTGAGCGTACCGCTAGGAATATTCTTCTCTCTAATGCTGGCAGTGCTACTAAACCAAAAAGTGCCAGCATTAGGTGTATTTAGAACTTTATTCTACTTGCCTGCAATTCTGCCCGCTGTAGCAGCCACACTATTATTTGTTTGGCTACTCAACCCTGATTTCGGAATCGTAAATTATGTCATAAGATCACTATTTGGCACTAATGGTTTGATCCCAATTGGATGGAATGGACCAGATTGGCTAGGGGATCCTAAATGGGTCATACCTTCCTTCACGCTAATATCGCTATGGGACTTCGGTGGCCCTATGCTTATCTACTTATCCGCGCTTCAAGGAGTTCCCACGCAGCTCTATGAAGCCGCCATTATAGATGGTGCAGGTAGAATCAAGCGTTTCTGGCACATAACTATTCCCATGATATCCCCAGTGATTTTGTTTACCTTCATTACTGGGATTATAGGATCCTTCCAGGTGTTTACACAGGCTTGGGTAGTCAATGGAGGTACGGGAGCACCAGACTATTGGTCAATGTTCTATGTATTGTATCTCTTCCTTAATGCCTTCCGTAGATATAGGATGGGCACTGCAGCTGCACAAGCATGGCTGCTCTTCCTAGTAATATTTGCACTAACTATTTTGTTCCTATGGGCTTCTAGGCGATTTGTCTACTACGAGACTTCTGAAGGTGGAAGGTTCTAAGTCCGTCGGAGGGGTAAAAAGCTATGGCAGAAATAACTACCAGACCAACAGTTGCTAGACCACAGATAAACTTCTGGCAGAACAAGAAATTTCAAGATAGAGCCATCACTATAGGAGCTACTGTTCTTTGTATAATCGGAGTTATCATAATTCTGTTCCCTGTTGCATGGATGCTATCAACCGCTCTAAAGACCAGAGCGGAAGTAGCCAGGTTCCCACCTACATGGATACCAGCGGATCCACAGTGGATAAACTTTAAGGATGCTCTCTTCTCTACCGAGAACCCATTCCCTACATACTTCAAGAACACTATGTTCTACGCCTTAATGGCTATGATTGGAGAAACGCTCTCCTGCGCCTTCATAGCGTATGGATTCGCACGACTTAGAGCCCCCGGGAAGGATATACTCTTCCTGCTGGTACTAGCTACTATGATGTTGCCTTGGCAGGTAACTCTGATCCCGCAATATATTATGTTCGTAAAACTTGACCGCATGCACTTTCTCGGACTTGACTGGATAAATAGTTACGCGCCCCTGATCGTGCCCAAATTCTTTGGTAGCTCCTATCTGATATTTATGTTGAGACAATTTTATAGGGGCCTGCCTAAGGATTATGAAGAAGCTGCCATTATGGATGGAGCAAACTACTTAAATATATGGGCTAGAATCATACTGCCTCTCTCTAAACCTGCGCTTGGGGCTGTGGCCATCCTAAGCTTCATGTATCACTACAACGACTTCATGGGACCGTTGCTTTATATAAATGACAATGCAAAGTACCCCGTATCTTTAGGTTTACAACAGTTCCGAGCACCTTTTGGAGGAACAGCTTGGCATCTATTAATGGCTGCTTCTCTTGTAACTGTGTTACCTCCAGTAATAGTCTTCTTTGTGGCTCAAAGGTACTTTATACAGGGCATAGTCATCAGCGGAGTGAAGGGCTAACACTTCGCTAGAGGCTTGAGAAGGGGGTGATCGATCGGGTTGCCTTCTGTTATGTACATCAAAAGAAAGTGACAACTACGTTCTATAAACTATAAGCCTTCTAATTATTCGAAGGAGGGGTAGTGTTAATGCCGAGAATTACTAACTGGTATACCAAGCACAAACTTCCAATCTTGTTTGTATACCTGATGATAGTAGCGTTGGTCATTGCTGCATGCGGCGGGGGGGCTGGGTCCAATACCCCCACTGCATCACAACCAGCATCCAACACTGGTGGGATGGGAGGTGAGACCGGAGCCAGCAATACCCCAGTTCCGACCATAGTTGCTACACCACCTGCCATCGCAAGACAGGCCACAGGGGTTCCTGATATACAATGCAAGCCCGATCAAAAGCAACTAGTGTGGATGGTTCGTAATGGTCCAGTAGAGAACCAGTGGGAGGCCAACATAGTTCGTCCCGAGTTCCAGAAAGCTCATCCTGAGATATGTCTGAAGATTCTTAGCATAAATCAGGATGATATAGCCGTTAAGCGCCAAGCGATGATCGCGGCTGGTGAACCTCTACATGTTTGGTCGCCTAACTGGGGTGGTGATGGTTTTGCAAGTGACCGCATCCGTGGTCTAATAGCTGATCTCACCCCTTTGATTCAAAGGGATAATTTTGATCTTAGTGTGTTTGATCCAAACGTACTTAAGATCTACCAGATAGATGGAAAGACCTGGGCACTGCCATTCTTGACTACAGGATCTTTTGTCTACTACAACAAGGAACTCTTTGATAAAGCTGGAGTACCATATCCGCCTACTAGTTGGGATGATACGAGCTGGACTTGGGACAAGTTCATTGCTACCGCCAAGAAGCTTACCAAGAACACCAACAACCTGAACAAAGCGCAGTTTGGTGCAGCTAATGGTTTGTGGCCACCTGTTGATGCTATAGGAGCCCTATGGGGCTATTGGATTATCCCAGACGAAGCTCAACAGACTGGTTTCTCTGATGGTGTACAGGTCGTCAACGACAGGACCATAAAGGCCTTCCAAGCGATGCATGACCTGGTATACAAGGATAAGGTTGCTCCCAACAATGCTGCTGTGTCTGCTCTTACACAGTTAGGTGGAGTGTTTGAGTCTGGACGAGTAGCCATGTTCATGACTGGTGGTTGGGGTCACTGGTCGTATCATCCGTTGATAGATGACCCGAATGGCTTCTGTTGGGGCGCAGCGCCTCTTCCAATGGGCACTCCTGATGCCAAGAGAAGAGCCGTGCTCTTCACGGATCCGTGGGTCATAACAGCTAACCTCTCCCCAGAGGAACAGGATCTTGCCTGGACCTTCATCAAGTTCCTAGTGAGTGAAGATCAGGCTCGTAAGTACATGGAAGCTACTGGCACTCCCCCAACACAAACCAAGCTCATGCAGGAGTACTATAAGCAGTTCTCCAAGTGCATGAAGCCTGAGGATATGAAGGAGGTGTTTGAGGGTGCATTCTCTCATGGCAGAGAGTCTTCTAACCACTTGCTGGTCAAGTTCGATGAGCTAAACCAGATCTGGGACAACGGTCTGGCAACTTTCTGGAACAATCCAAATGCCAAGGCCGAAGATGTCCTGAAGAAGATAGAGCCTCAGTTCAATAGCGCCCTCAAACGCATCAAGGCTGAAGAAGGGCAGTAGTGTTAGCTGTACTCTGACAAACCATGTAGTGAGGAGGGATAATTGGAGCGTATCCCTCCTCACTACCCTTTAAGGCGTAATTTAGAAAGGGGCAGTATGAGCATAAAGGTCCGTGGAATCATATTGATAATGTTTTTTATGTCGGGAGTTACCTCGCTAATCTATGAGGTAAGCTGGTTTCGGCAACTCAGCTTGACCCTTGGAGTTAGCGCCTATTCGGCAGCGGCAGTGGTAAGTGCATTTATGGGAGGTCTAGCGTTAGGAGGCTGGTTAGGAAGCAAGATCATAAAGAGGGTCGACGCAATCAAATTTTATGCGTGCTTACAATTACTAATAGCTTGTTGTGCTTTCCTTACACCTATTGTTTTTAGGTTCATGCCTTCTATATACACCAGCCTATACAACGAGTACAATCCAGATTTCTACTCATTCAATCTTCTTAGATTTGGGCTAGCGTGTATGGTCCTTCTTTGGCCGACTACACTTATAGGAATGACCTTCCCAGCAGTTAGTCAGGCTTATACTATATACGACCAACGCGGTAAAGATCTGGGAAGTCTTTATTCAGTCAACGCTATAGGATCAGTACTAGGAGCCCTATTATCTGGACTAGTACTTATAAGGCTTTTAGGCACTAGAGAGACCATTTTGATTTCGGGAATCATAGATCTTGTGATCGCTGTGCTGGCTTTCGCTATTTCCTCTAGGATCGTGAAACAGAGCAAGGATCTAAGAATACTCCAAACTAATCCGCAAAATATAGATCTATATCCAAAGAGATTGGTCAATATAGCTTTTTGGGGATTTGCATTATCTGGATTCGTATCCCTTGGCTACGAAGTAGTATGGTTTAGGATACTATCCAACTTCACACTCAACTCTGTGTATTCATTCACCGTCCTTCTCTCAATATTCATTCTGGGGCTATCGATAGGTAGTTTTCTATCTTCAAGACTAGTAGATTCTGCTAAGTCACCAATATCTGCTTTTGCAATTATTCAGCTTGGCATAGGAGTATCAGCAGTTTTGTCTCTCTATGTATTCCACAGATTACCAACTATCCTACTTAGGATAGGGTTACCTTCCAGTGCCTTACAGGAGATAGCCGTAGAAGTTATAGCGGCCGCGCTTACTATATTTGTACCCACGGTTCTTATTGGTGCAACTTTTCCCTTGGCAGCCAAGATCTATACCAATAACGATGTGTATAAGATAGGTAATCCTGCCGGTAAGTTGTATGGAGCTAATACCGTATTTTCAATGATAGGCTCCCTAGTAGCAGGTTTCTTACTCATACCTACCATGGGCTTACAAAAATCTGTGCTGATACTAGCCCTAGTAAATATCCTCATAGGTATAACAGCATTATTGCAAATAGGTGATCCTCCCAAAATAGAAGCTTATGCTTTGTTAGGAACAGCAGCCATAGGAGCCCTACTTCTACCTCAGGGAGTTTTTCTAGGATTTAGAGAAGGCACTAACCCTTACCTCGTGTACTACAAGGAAGGTGTAGATGCCAACGTATCAGTATTCATTGTACCTAACCCACCGCTGAAGATCTCGTTTGTCAATGGTAGAAACGAAGTGCCGACAGATAGATATAGTATGAGAGCTTTCTACCTCATGGGACACTTACCTGCATTACTCAAACCAGACGCCAAATCTGCTCTAGTATTAAGCTTCGGCAACGGCATAGCAACAGGGGCTCTATCCAGACACAAAATACAGCACATAGATGCTGTCGAGATAGTCGAACAACAAGTAGAAGCAGCCAAATTCTATCAACCTGAGAACAGAAACGTGCTGTCATATCCTGGCCTGAAGATAACAATAGAGGATGCTCGCAATTATCTACTCAGGTCAGATAAAAAGTACGACATAATAACTGCAGATGCTACTCATCCTACAAACAGTAGTAGCTGGGCCATGTTCACGCAAGAGTTCTATAAGCTGGCTAGATCTCACTTATCACCGGATGGCGTTATGGTGCAGTGGTTACCTATCCACGATATATCCAAAGAAGACTACATAAGTATAATCAAAACATTTCAAAGTGTTTTTCCACACACAACTCTATGGTACGTGGGTGGTACGCATACGCTACTTGTGGCAACTCCTCATACTTTATCCACAGAGGATGTCCTATCCCTTGATTCGTTGATAGATAAAAGAGGCCTAAGAGATGATTTGATAGACTCTAGAACTCTTGTTAGCAATTACCTAATGAACGAAGATCAAGTTAGAAAGTACAGCTCATCAGGTAATATAGTCACTGATGATAAAGCCTTCTTCTTGCCAGCAATGGACGACGGGGTCATATTGCAAAGTTTTCAATTAGAGAAATAGCTATTATTCAAGATCGGCCTATAGGACCTTTCTAGGTGATAAAAGGTCCTATAGGCTACACAAGTAGAGGACTATATAGTCTTTCTAGACTGAGGATTCGCTTAGAGACCAAACTATTCCCGTGGGATATTGATATTGCTCCAGTGATTCCTTCTTCATGGTTATGCTGTATCCTGGCGACGTAGGAGGCATGTAATTGCCATTTCTGATAACTACCGGATCGACAAAATGCTCGTGAAGATGGTCAACATATTCGAGCACTCTGTTCTCAAGTGAAGCGCTCACGTATATGTAATCAAATATTGATATATGTTGAACATACTCGCACAAGCCCACTCCACCAGCATGAGGACAAACAGGAATTCCAAACTTGGCTGCCATAAGTAGCACAGCCAGCACCTCGTTCACTCCTCCAAGCCGACAGGCATCTACTTGACAGTAATTAATAGCGTTAGCCTGCATGAATTGCTTGAACATAACTCTATTGTGACAATGCTCACCAGTGGCCACACCCACAGGTGCTATCTCTCTTGCTATCCTGGCATGGCCAAGAATATCGTCTGGGCTAGTGGGCTCTTCGATCCATACTGGATCGAATTTGGAAAGCTCTTTCATCCAACTTATTGCTTGATCGACATCCCAAACCTGATTGGCGTCCATCATTAGTGCACAATCATAGCCTATTATGTCCCTAATTAGGGAAGCACGTCTTATGTCGTCCTCAAGATTAGCACCCACCTTCATCTTGAAGTGCGACCATCCTTCTGCTACGCACCTCCTGCAGAGAGCCGCAAGTTTATCATCAGAGTAGCCCAACCAGCCCGCGGAAGTAGTGTAAGCTGGAAAGCCTCTCTCAAGCATCTCGCGTTCCCTTATGTGCTTAGTGGGTTCGTTAGACTTGAGTATTTCAAGAGCTTCCTGAGGAGTGAGAACATCTCTGATATACCTAAAGGGAACACAGGACACTATTTGTTCTGGGGACATGTCAACTAACAATTTCCAAAGGGGTTTACCCTCAGCCTTTGCATATAAGTCCCAAACGGCATTCACCAGTGCAGCAAGTCCCAGATGTATAGCCCCTTTCTCGGGCCCTATCCAACGTAGCTGGCTATCACCAACCAACCTGTACCAGAAGGTCCCCATATCTGAAGTTATGGATTCCAGAGTTAACCCACGTATCAGGTAGCTGAGTGCTTGAATAGCGCTTACCACTATCTCATTACCTCTACCTATGGTAAACGCTAACCCGTGTCCCTCCAGACCATCAGGGCTATCGGTTTTCAATATCACATAAGCTGCCGAATAATCTGGAGAGGGGTTCATAGCATCAGAACCGTCAAGATTTCTAGACGTAGGGAACCTGATATCATAAGTCTCTATATCAGTTATCGTGACGGACACTTGCGGCACCTTCCTTACAAAGTGGATTGCAAAATTATATATGATCAGCCTATTTAGCCGTCATTCCACCATCAACTACCATGGCCGCACCTACGATCGATCCGGCCTCATCAGAAGCCAGGAAGGCTGCCATGGCAGCTATCTCCTCGGGCATCACAAACCTGCCATGAGGCTGCCGTGCTTCCATAGCAGCTCTCGCAGCCTCGGGATCAGGGTAGTTAGCCGTTATGCGCTCAATCCAAGGCGTCAGAACAGTGCCCGGACAGATGCAATTTATACGTACGCCTTCAGATATATGATCTATAGCAGCTGCTCTAGTAAGAGCCACTATACCTCCCTTAGATGCGCAATAAGCAGCCCTCTCCGGGACACCTACAAGGCCAGCCACAGAGGCAATATTTATTATGGAACCACCACCAGAATTCCGTATAGCTGGAATCGCGTACTTCATGCCAAGGAAGGTTCCTTTGAGATTTATGGCTATTATGCGGTCAAAGTCTTCTTCAGAAGTCTCGGGGGTGGTCGCAGCTACGCCCACTCCAGCATTGTTGACCATTATATCTAATCCCCCCCATTCATTCACGACATGATTTATAAGTTCATACACTTCTTCTGCTTTACTCACATCAACCCTATAGGGTTTTGTGTTATCACCGAGCTCTTTGGCAACTATTTCTGCAGCTTCCGGATCTATATCAGCTATGACTACTCGTGCTCCTTCCTGAGCGAATCTGCTAGCAATAGCCTTACCTATCCCTGATCCAGCCCCTGTGACTATAGCCCTCTTACCTTCAAGCCTCATGGCTTATCACCTCATCAAACTAGTTCTATCTGGTATAGTTATGACTCTATTGGTTAGCTGTAGCTCTCCTACTCTTACATGAACCTCATCGCCTTCTAGCAGCGTAAAGTCCTCATCAGGAACGATCCCTGTACCGGTCATTAGAAACACGCCGTTGGGAAACGACATAGATTTACTCAGATAGTCCACCAATTCTCTAAGGGTTCTTTTCATCTGAGCAGTATTAGTCTCGGCATCAAACACACAGCTACCACCTCTGTATATAGTGAGGCGTATATCAATGCTGCTGATCTCTTCTTCAGGGCATATTTTGATCCCCCTGCCTATCGCACACGATCTCTCATAAACCTTGGCTTGTGGAAGATACAGGGGATTACTTCCTTCTATATCTCTCGACGACATGTCATTACCCGCAGTGTATCCCACTACCTCCATACGGCTATTGATCAACAGTACCAATTCGGGTTCGGGAACATTCCAAGCGCTGTCAGATCTTATACCAACATCGCCCCCATCACCAACTACCCTCCAGCCGATGGCCTTGAAGAACAGTTCAGGTCTTTCCGCATCGTATACGTCGTCGTATATATCACCCCTCTCGGACTCAGCCTTTCTTGCCTCGCGGCTTCTTAGGTAAGTCACCCCACTGGCCCAGACTTCTTGACTGGGTTCTATAGGTGCCAATATGTGCCCATTAGCTTCTTGATCTGTGGACAAGCAGGAAAGCACCTCTTGTACGCTGGGGGCAGGAACCTGCAAGAGCATCTCTAGTTTGAATGCTCTGGGCATATAATATCCATCAAGGGCCCACCTAGGACCGTCATTATCCCAATGTCGTGTAAGGATCATAATTAATCTCCTATATTTAGCTTGATCTTTCCGCTGGCATCACTACTGGGTATAAAGGTCTGCCATACTTCAGAAAGGCTACTACATTCATGGCCCATTTATTTCTTAGTTCCTTCTCAGACTCCTCAGAGTACCAAGCCACGTGAGGAGTGATTATGACCTTTGGGTGATGGATAACGGGATCTCCAGCTACAGGAGGCTCCTTAGGTAGCACATCTAGAGCTGCACCTGCCAAATGACCATTATCCAGAAAGTATATTAGATCCTCCATATTCACCAGCCCACCGCGAGCAGTATTTACGAGGTAGCTTCCAACAGGCATCACGGCAAAAAGCTCTCTGTTGACAATGTTGCTCGTTTCTTCCGTTAGCGGTAGGTGTAGAGATACCACGTTACTCTTCATGAATAGATCTCTTAGCTCCACTCTATCAACGCTCTCTGGCCAAGCGCTGGCAGGCAGATATGGATCATAACCTATGACTCTTCCAAAAACATGCACCATCATGTTAGCCAGAGTTCTACCTATTCTGCCCAGGCCGACGACACCCAAAGTTAGACCGCTTATTCTGTGAACCTCCCCGGTCGAAAGGTAGTGCCATACCCCTTCCCTAACCTTCCTATCCAGGAAGCATACATGCCGTAGCAGGGACAAAATCATTGCTGCCGCATGCGACGCCACCTCGTGCACACCATAATCAGGTACATTGGCCACCCACACACCTTTTTCCCTAGCTGCATCCAGATCAACACTATCCACTCCTACCCCTGCCCTGCTTATTAGCTTCAAATTAGGTAGGGCGTGGATGACATCAGAAGTTATCGGAGCGTACTGTACCATTAGCGCAAAAGCATCTCCAGCAGCTAGAATGACTTCCTCCGGTGATCTGCACTGAGCAATGGATACCTGGCACCCTGCTTCTTCCAGCAAGCGCTGTTCGTCCGATAGGTCTGGATATTCTGCATCTGTTATAAGAACCTTATAGCCAGACATCCTCAAGACTTTCCTCTGGCCGCAGCTGATCCCTCTTTGTTTATGTTTTCAAGAGCTTGGTCTACATCTATACTCCCAATAAGCGCCTGTCTGATATTCTGCCAGATAACGTCTTCAACAAATGGATAGTTCTTGTGTTTAGGCGGTAACAAAGCAAATTTGCTAGTTTCTTCTAATAATGACCATCTCCTGCTTTGTAAGGTACCGGGTTCGCATTCACTCTCAGCATCTTCAAGAGAATCCTGCCTCGCAGGCAAAGTCCCAAATCTAGCCTCAAAAGCCTGCGACTCTCGAGATGTTAGAAAACGCAAGAGCTCGACGGCAGCTGCTCTATCCTTTACTGTAATAGGTATGGCAAAGGTATGGCTGCTAGAATACACCTTGCGTCCAGCTACGCCTTGAGGATACATGGATAGGTCATACTTGCCTACTATCTTGCTCAGTTTGGGATCTTCGTAAGTATAAAAGCCACCAGGCCAGTCGGTACTCATCGCCGCTCGTCCCTCTCGAAAGCACTGGGCTACTTCGTCGTAATGCCAGTCTGGAGTTTGTGGTGGAGCAGCTCGTGTGTAAAGATTCTTCAGCAAAGTGATCGCCCATTTGGAAGCATCAGTAGCAGCGTCCGGTTCTGGTAGTTCAGGATTAGGGAAAAGATTACCTCCAGCCATCGCAGTCAACTCGAAAAAGTGGCCGAACAACCCAGATTCCTTCCCAGGGAAGACAAAGCCATAGAAATCATCCTTTCTAAGCGCTACTGCAAGCTCGTACAACTCTTCCCATGTTCTAGGAGGGGTACTTATTATGTCCGATCTGTAGTGTAGTAACTTGACATCAAGATTTCTGGGTATGCCATAAAGCTCCCCATTAATTCGTGCTAACTCGAGGGTCATTGGGTTGAACTTAGAGAGTTCATCTATAGACCATACATCATCCACTGGAGTAAGCCACTGCATCTGACTTGGAGCGTATTTAGTGTGGGTAGATATCAGATCATAATCTGCAGTACCCTCACTGAACTCCTTAGCGATCGTCCTGTTAAGCTCTGGATGGATAAGGGTGGCTACTACCTCTACTTTGATGTTGTGAGCCTCTTCGAACTCCTTAAGGCGTGTGTAAAGAGGATCATACATGGGCCCACCCACAAACAAGGCTCTCAAGGTCTGCATTTTCCCCTCCCTAACTTATCTCTAGATATATTCCCGCTAATTGGATTATCTTATTGATTGTCCGGTTTCTGGTCAAATTCTAAAACGGAGGCAATGCGTTGGAGAATCAGCAGACACTCCCCCTAAGGCCGTTGGGTAGCACAGGATTACAGGTTACACCAATATGCGTAGGATGTGCTGAGCTAGGCAACATGCCGGAGACTTTTGCCTATTCTGTAGAAGAAGAAATAGCCCTACAAACCATTAGAGAAGCATTCAAAAGCCCAATAAATTTCATGGATACGGCTGCAGCCTATGGAGACGGTGAGAGCGAACGACGTATAGGAATCGTTATAAAAGAGATGGGTGGACTTCCACCAAACTACGTACTGGCAACCAAGGCAGATCGTAACCTACAGACAGGAGACTTTAGTGGAGAGCAGATCAAGAAATCTATAGAGAGAAGCCTAAACTTATTGGGACTGGACAGACTCCAGCTCGTATACCTGCACGATCCTGAGCACTCTACGTTCGAATACATAACGTCAAAAGGCGGAGCTGTTGATACCCTAGTAGCTTATAAAGATCAAGGCGTCATTGAACATATAGGTATAGCTGGCGGACCTATCGACATGATGATACGTTACGTAGAACTAGATGTGTTTGAAGCTGTAATAACTCACAACAGATATACTTTGATCAACAGAAGTGCTGAACCATTGATAGACCTTGCCTATAAGAAGGGGTTGGCAGTTGTAAACGCCGCTCCCTATGGCAGCGGTATACTTGCCAAAGGGCCAGATGCCTATCCTAGATACGCCTACCAGGAAGCCACTGACAAGATATTGAATAGAGTAAGAGTTATAGATGAAGTTTGTAAGAGGTATGACGTACCAATAGCTGCTGTGGCTCTTCACTTCTCCCTAAGAGATCCAAGAATAACATCTACCATCGTTGGCATGAGCAAGCCCGAAAGAATCAGGCAAACTATAGATCTGGTAAACACTCATGTGCCTGCAGAGGTCTGGGAAGAACTTGAATCTCTGGAGTATGATACGGAGGATCCTGAGGCAAATAGATGGAAGTAATCTCATACAGGGTACCTAAAATTTGTAAATCAAATATCGAGAAAGGTGGAATATGATGAACAATCGGATATCCTGCCATCTCATCACTTGGGGCAATGACCTGCTAAAGGGCATGAAGGAGGCCTCAGAGTTGGGGTTTCAAGCATGCGAGACCTTCACACACCAGGCGCTGGAATATGAAAATAGGGTCGAGGAATTCAGGGAGCTGTTAGCATCATACGACCTGGAGCTCTCTGCCCTATATGGGGGAGGCAGATTCAGCGATCCATCCAAAGAAGAAGATGTTATTGCGTATAACACTCGAGTAGCTCAGTTTCTCTCAAAGCTGGGAGTCGACCGTATTGTGTTTGGCCCGGGAGGCCCTAGGGAAGGCAAGACTAGCCCTGAAGGACTGAAGCAAATGGCAAAGACAATTAACGAAGCTGCCAAGAGAACGTACGACTTAGGGGTGCTTGCATGTGTGCACCCTCATTTAGGCACTGAGCTTCAGGACGAAGATGAGCTCGATGCCGTAATGGAGATGACAGACGATAGATACGTCTTCTTCTGTCCTGACACAGCTCACCTGACAGCCGCGGGTATGAATGCTGCAGAGATCATAAGAAGATACGGGAGCAGGATGAGATACATGCATCTTAAGGACCTGACACCAGAGAATCCTGACCCGAGCGTATTCACAGCTTTCTCTGGGACAGAGGCCTTGCCTATATTTTGTGAGCTAGGGCTTGGGAAGATCGATTTTGTCCCCATAATGCAGGCGCTGCAGGACGTAGGATACGACGGATGGCTCACTGTAGAGATCGACCAGTCGACCAGTACTCCCTACCAGAGTCTGAAGCAGTGTAGAGACTTCGTGCAAGATAAACTCGGAATATCTATAAGGTATAGGTGATCGATATGAGCTTCAAGATAGGCATAGTAGGTTGTGGCAGGATCGTAGAGGAGGGACACGCACCAGCACTAAGTAAGATGAGGCATATTGCTGAAGTGATAGCTCTGGCGGATCCTAGCCCGGAGAGACGAACAACCATAGAACGCACCCTCAACTATAAAGTAGGCGGGCAGTACGAATCTTGGAAAGATTTATTGGAGAACACGCCAAATCTGGATGCGGTACTTATAGCCCTCCCGCATCACCTCCATGAACCGGCTATCACAGATGCAGCTAAATTTGGTGTGAATGTGATATCTGAGAAACCCTTGGCTGCTACGCTGGAAGAGGTTGATCGCATAGGAGCAGTCATAAAGGAACATAACGTAAAGTTGGCAATTATCCATAATTACACCTACAGTCGCCCCATGAGGTATGCGCTGAGGGCAATTCAGGAAGGCCGTGTAGGAGAGGTTTTTCTTGTGAGGAGCGAGGGCCTTGCTGGCAGTCACTACAAGGGCAAGGACCCTTCTAACCCCGACTGGAGAACGCAGTCCACAAGAGGTGGTGGTGGCGTCCTCCTGGACAATGGCTACCATAACATGTACGTGGCAGAAGCAGAAGCTCAGAGCCCGGTAATAAAGGTCTACGCAAGAGTTGGGCGTTATGTACGAGAGCAAGATGTGGACGATCTTGCTGTAGTGGTGCTCACACATGAGAACGGGGCTACTACCATAGTTGAAGTGGCCTGGGCGGTCAATGGAGGTGGAGCATTTGTCCATGAAGTACATGGAAAGCTTGGCAGTATAAGATTCAAGATCGAAGCACCATTTGTCGAGATATATGAAAACAAGATAGGGCAATGGCTTCCTCTAAGCTATGATGACGATAACTTCCAAGAGGGCTTCCTAGGAGTACTTCAAGATATCTTCGAAGCATGGGCACGAGGCGTTGATGCTCCCACAAACCTAGCCAAGGCAAGGCATAATCTAGCTATCCTTAGGGCTGCATACCTATCTGCTCAACAGGGAACTGTTGTAGATCTCAAAAACGTAGAGAGTTAGAACTTCTTAGGATGGCTGGGAGATTTGACATTTATCTCCCAGCCATCTTGGGCATATAGCAAGATTCGCCTCTATCAAACTATTAAAGTTTATCATAAATCGATTTATAATATCCCCACGATTGTGTCGCATCTCGTAAGGTTTGCCATAATTAGCAGATAAGATATACAAAATTTATGTTAGATGATAAAATAACGGCCAAAATCAGCTACAGCTTGATGCCTGGGACTATTAGAAGATGAAAGGGGAGCTATGTTCAAGGGAGCAGGAAAGAGCCTGAGAGTAGCTATTTATCTTACAGCGTTCTCAATATTCTGTTTCGTTTTATCTGGATGTAGTGTTCCGGGAGTCGCGCAAGTACCACCTACTCCGACCCCGCTACCTCCACAGCCAGAGGTCGAGAAACCAATCTACACCGTCAAGCGAGGAGATATAGTCGAGCTTCTTAGGCTTACTGGCAGGGTCTCAGCAGTAAACGAGAAGGATCTACAGTTTACGAAGTCGGGCAACGTACTGAAAGTCAACGTTGAAGTAGGAGACAAAGTACGTAAGGGACAGCTACTTGCGGAGCTAGACCAGTCGGACCTTGTAAAGCAACTGGAGCAAGCACAGCTTGAGTTGGATCAAGCAAACCTAGCACTACAACAGTATCAAAATCAACACCAGACGGACGTAGCTCTGGCCGAGCTAGACCTACAAGAGGCACAACTTAAGCTGGACGCAGCTACAAATGAGCTAGACAGAAAACTTGCTGAGATAGCCGTAAAGAGAGCACAAATCAAGCTAGATCAGATAAAGAAAGCTACCAACGAGGAGCTTCAAAAGCAGGTAGCTCAGGCCAGGTTAAACTACGAAAGGATAAAAGACCAAATAGATGCCGGAAGGATCTATGCTCCCTTCAACGGTGTTGTCGAGATCGTGAATATAAAGCCAGGAGATCCCGTGCAGCCATTTCAGTCAGTCATGACCATAATGGACCCTGGGGAGAAGGAGATACGAGTAGACAACACTACTAGCGCTGAGCTCTCTCAGCTTAGTCCCCACCAGAAGGTACAGATAAGGTTTCTACGCTATTCTGACAAAGTAGTAAGTGGTGAAATCAGAATGCTACCCACAGGTGATCAGGGCAGTGGTGGAGCAATACGTATAAGCTACGACCCAGATGGACTAGACGTAGATATCGGCGACATAGCAAATATCACCGTCATATTACAGCAGAAACGCAACGTACTGTGGCTTCCTCCACAGGCTATTAGGACATTCCAAGGTAGGCAGTTTGTGGTAGTGCAAGAAGGAGACCGTCAACGGAGAGTAGATGTGGAGCTAGGTATACAAAGCCAGGATAAAGTTGAGATAACAAGTGGTCTGAAGGAAGGCCAAAAAGTGGTGGGACAGTAGAGCTAACCCAAGAGGAGAGGGGTGTCTGTGTACTGGCTGCTTAACTTACTAGGTATCGTCAAGATAGCCTTCCTGAGACAAAAAAGTTATCTCGGGCTTGTGCTTGCTCTGCTTGCAGGTTTCGTAGTTGCCATCACCTTAGTGGTAAGCATCCCTCTATATGCTGATGCGGTAGGTTACAGAATCCTGCGCACAGAGCTTCTGGAAGAACAGGAAGGTAACCTAAGACCCCCGTTCTCCTACATGTTCATGGCTGTAGCTTCAAACGAGCAAAGAGTGCCACTATCTGGATTTAGAAGCGCCGATGAGTACTTTACTAAGTATGGAGCCCGAGATTTGGGCTTGCCACCGCTGGTTTATGTAAGATACGTTACCACCGATAAGATACGCCTACTTGCCCCTGAAGGTACAGCCTATAAAGAGGAAAAGGGCGAAGAGCAACTTGAGTGGGTAAGCGTGGGCTTTGCCAGCGGCCTGGAAAAGAAAGTTAGGATCGTAGAGGGAAGATGGCCCAAGATTGCAAGTAACGATAGCAATAGCCCAGTAGAGGTTCTAGTACATGAAGGTTTGGCTGATAAGCTAGGCCTGCATGTTGGCGAGAACTACATAGTAATGGAAAAAGGTGTTGGGGATAATTTGCTTAGGCTGCCCATAAAGATATCTGGTATCTGGGAGCCTATAGACCCTTCTGACTCATATTGGTTTATTCGTCCTCAGTCACTGCAGGACGTGCTCATGGTCCCAGAGCAAACCTTCTCACAGAGGATACTTCGCACCCATCCAAACGATGGTATATACATGGCATTGTGGTACTACGTACTAGATGGAACCTCAGTTCGTAGTAGACATGCCCAGGAGTTAATTGGCCGTATGCAAGGGGTAGAGCGTCACGCTGCGACCCTTCTGCCCGCAGTTGAACTTAGGGTATCCCCGGAAGATGCTCTTACTGAGCAACATACGCAAGTAAGGTTCCTTACTTTAAGTCTAATAGTATTCAGCATACCGATACTTGGGCTTATAGCCTATTTCATCATAATGATCACCAGTATGGCGGTACAGAGACAGCAAAATGAGATCGCAGTACTACGTAGTAGGGGTATATCGAGGTCGGGCATATTAGGTATTTTCTTGTTGGAAAGCTTAGGGCTTGGAATACTGGCACTAGTTCTTGGAATTGGCCTTGGGCAGTACACAGCACTGGCAATGGGATGGACCAGATCTTTTCTCGACTTCATACCTAGGTATGATTTCCCTGTGGAGCTATCCCCAGAGAGCATAAGGGCTGGTACTTGGGTCATGGTATTGACACTAATAGCCAGCGTGGTTCCTGCAGTAGGTGCAGCGGGCCATACTATAATCTCGTACAAGAGAGAGCGCGCTAGGTCACTTGGAGCCCCGTTTTGGCAGAAAATATATTTAGATATTCTGTTGCTCATACCCGCCTGGTATGGCTATCAACAGCTCAAGCAGAGGGGCACCATCTCCTTCCTAGGAGAAGGACTACCTTCTGACGATCCATTCAAGAATCCATTACTTATACTCACTCCCGTGCTCTGGCTTCTAGCATTAGGCCTCCTTAGCATGCGTATTCTACCGATTGTGTTGGGGTTCATCGCCCAGCTTATCGGAAGGTTAAAGGGTATCTCCAGTGTTATGGCCCTTAGGTACCTGACACGCACCCCTAGGGCGTATTCCGGACCTGTCATGCTTATAGTTCTGACTCTTAGCCTAGCTACTTTCACCGCCTCTATGGCTAAGACCCTAGATCGACATACTTACGATCGCGTCTACTACGATATAGGCGCCGATATGAGATTGGCAGATCTGGGGCAGAGCACTGAACCATCTACAGCAGGACCTGGGAGCGGCTCATCACAACAACAGGCTGAACAGCAAGACGAAAGCACTCCCAAATGGCTATTTCTGCCAGTGACCGAGTATCTGAAAGTACCTGGGGTCGAGAATGCCATGAGGGTAACCAGAAGCGATACGGAGGCAGTCGTTGGCAACTCACGTCAGCGTGGCACATTACTAGGTATAGATAGAATGGAATTCCCCAAGATTGCCTATTGGAGAGATGACTATGCCACTTATCCTCTGGGATATCTAATGAATGCTTTGGGCACGTTCGAGGACGGATTATTGGTCAGCCGAGACTTCATGCGAGAGCAAGGACTAAGCATAGGATCTAAGATCACACTTAACCTTTGGGATGTAGACGAGTCTAAGCCAGTCCCATTTACCATAGTGGGTGAGCTAAATTACTTCCCAACGCTTTATCCTGAGGATGGGCCCTTCTTTGTAGGAAACATTGACTACATATTTCAAAGAGAAGGAGGAGAATTTCCTTACGAAGTATGGTTGAAGGTAAAGCCGGGTACTACCAAAGAACAGATCGAGCTATCCACAACCAAACTTGGGTTCCGAAGCATAGTAACGGATGTGGCTCAGCCTGAGATAGAATCAGATCAAGGGAGGCCGGAACGTCAGGGTTTGTACGGATTGTTATCGGTGGGATTCCTTGCCTCAGCAATACTTACAGGGCTTGGCTTTCTTTTCTACTCGATAGTCTCCTTCAGGAGAAGGTTTGTAGAGTTGGGTACCCTCAGAGCTATAGGGCTATCGACTGGTCAGATGGCCGCGATGCTAGCTTGTGAGCAGCTCATTATCATAGGACTTAGTGTAGTTATAGGAACTGTCCTGGGAGTGCTTGTCAGTGATATGTTCATACCGTTCTTACAGGTAAGTACTGGGGAACATCCACAAACTCCGCCGTTTCTGGTGCTTATAGCTTGGGACAGGCTAATGCTTATCTATCTTATATTTGCCGTGCTGCTTGGCCTAGCATTGGTCATACTGGCGATGCTGCTACTTAGAATGAAGATCTTCCAGGCAGTGAAGCTAGGGGAATCAGTATGAGTGAGCCAATTATAATATGCGAAAACTTGGTCAAGATCTATAAGCTAGCACAGGTTGAGGTCCTAGCCCTACAAGGATTAGATCTAACTGTCGAGCGAGGCGAGGTCATGGCACTTGTCGGACCCTCTGGTTCAGGGAAGACCTCCCTTATGAATGTTATTGGCGGACTCGACAGACCTACCGCTGGTCGGGTAGTAGTAGCTGGGCAGGAGCTGCTGAAGCTTAGCGATAGACAGCTAAATCACTATAGAAGACATGTGGTAGGATTCGTATGGCAGCAGGTGGCTAGAAACTTAGTGCCTTATTTGAACGCAGAACAAAACGTGGAGTTGCCCATGCTGATGGCAGGCATCAAGCCAGCGGAGAGAAAGTCCTGGGCTAACGAACTCCTCGAGGTAGTGGGACTTGGAAATCGCAAGAAGCATAAGCTGGCACAGCTGTCCGGAGGAGAACAGCAAAGGGTAGCGATAGCGGTTGCTCTAGCCAACAAACCCCAACTGCTATTGGCCGACGAGCCCACAGGAGAACTGGACTCGGCTACAGCCAAGACCATATTTGATATCTTCCATAAATTGAATGAAATGTATGGGACAACGGTCGTAATAGTATCACACGACCCTCAGATCTCACGCCATGTATCTCGTACTGTAGCAATAAGAGATGGCAAAACCAGTACCGAGACTCTAAGACAAGTAGTCGAAACAGAGAAAGAGGATGAGGCTAAGGAAGAACAGCACCATTTCATAGAGTACACCGTCTTAGACCCCGCAGGGAGATTGCAAGTACCGGAGGAGTATAGAGAGCTATATCGTATCGGAAGAAGAGTGATACTTGAGACTCTACCAGACGGTATAGTTATCCGGCCCGTGCCAGGAGAAGAGGTTACTAAGGTTCAGCCTCTGGTAGATGAGGATGAACCACCACCTAAGAAGCAGAACTTAGCATCACGTATAAGGAAATTCCTTCCGCTGGGAAGTAAAGGAGAGAGTGAACAGAAATGAGGCCCGAATCGAGTTCCCAGATACGCCCTGATAGCTGGTTAGTGGACAAGGATGGGTTTAGACAGCATGTCATACAGGTTGTAGACGTAGTTCGGAAATATAAGGTAGGCAGCGAAGAGGTGCAAGCTCTCAGGGGAGTAAATTTGACTGTGTCTGAAGGACAATTTGTGGCTCTAATGGGACGTTCGGGCTCAGGAAAAACAACTTTGCTCAACATCATAGGAGGGCTAGATAGACCTACCACTGGAGAGGTATTTATATCAGGAAAATCCCTTAGCAACCTCTCCGAAGGCGAGCTAACTAAGTTGAGGCGTAGCCAATTTGGTTTTGTATTTCAGTCATTTGCGCTTATACCGATACTATCCGCTGCTGAGAATGTAGAACTTCCCCTTAGGATAGCCGGCAAGTATAGTCTTAGAGAGCGTAAGCAGCGAGTGATGGAAGCCCTATCTCTAGTAGGGCTAGCCAAGTGGGCTGAGCACAGGCCATATGAGATGTCCGGAGGCCAGCAGCAAAGAGTTGCTATAGCTAGGGCCTTAGTCACGAGGCCCAAGATACTGATTGCTGATGAGCCAACGGGAGAATTGGACAGTAAGACTGGGCAGATGGTCCTAAACCTCCTCAGAAAGGTTGTGGACGAATCGAAAGTAACGTTAGTGATGGCAACTCACGACCCAGCAGTAGAAGAGTATGCTGATGTACTCTATAGAATGCAAGACGGACAGATAATAGATACCCTCATAAAGACTATGTGAGTACCCCATCGATAGGTTATTATTACTATTGCCTATTCACGGCCAGGACAACATAGAACTCATAGGAGACCATACAGTGACACAAGAGTTTTTTAGTCACGGCATGAGCGTTGAAGTCCTCCAGATCCATAATCCTCTTGCAGAAGATGAGGACGATCTGATAGTCCAAGGCTACGTAGTTGACCACAACGAGATAGGGCTCCTACTGGATGGAGTCGAGGGCGAAGATGGAGGCCAGATCTTCATTCCGTGGTCTAACATAGCTCAGGTCATAACAATAGAGTTCGAAGAAGAATCCGGAGAAGAGGAGATTCTTCCCTAATAACCCGGCTCTTTGGCCTGTACGATAAATGTGCCCGTCATTATCTGAGGGTGAACATCGCACCTGAAGAAGTAGTTCCCAGGTTTGCTTGGAGCCTTAAATCGATATGTCGTGCTGCTAGGGCCATTGATTATCTTTCCCACAAATATTTTTTCCTTAGCAGTTTTGTCCGTGTAAAAAGCCATGTTGTGAGGAACGGAATCTTCGTTTTTGAACTTAATAACAACCAATTGTCCAGGTTGCACAGTTATAGTCTTCACATCAAATGCAAGTCCCTTCGCAGTAACAGTAAGGGAGTACTCACTACCCGATGGAGGCGTGCTGGTGACTGGACTCGGAGATGTCTCCGTGACAGTTGGAGCAGTACTTGGGCTAATTGATGGCACAGGAGTTGGGCTAGCTATGTGTTCCTCTGTGGGAATAGGCGTAGGCATGGAAATAGTAGTAGGGACAATCGAAGGTAATCCTTGAGATATAGGCAAGGTAGGGGTAGCCTCACTAGATGCTCCACAGCTAATAAGAGCTAACGACAAGAGCGCTATCTTTAGTAGTCTCTTCTTCATGAAATCGGACCTCGTATCTACTTCTATACTATTTCCAATATTTACTACGAGGTCTGAAGTCTTTTTGGTTCTAAGCTCACTTCTTCTTGGATAGATTCAATCAGTCTTAGGATAGCCTCATGATGACTTCCCTTCCAATAGATCTTCCCGCAACCACGGCATCTCCTGAATTCGTCGTAGTAAAGTACGGTCTTTGGCAGCAGAAGATGTATGATCTTGTGCTTAGGGACGTCTATCAGTAGATCATTACAGTGCGCACACCTACCGAAAGGATTGATCTTATCAAGCAGCTTGAACTGCTTTATCACCTCTACGATCTGCCTCTTTGGTTCGGTTTCCCTTACATAATAACCTCTGAAAACTATTTTTCTTTTCAAGAGCCCGATATCCCTTGTAAGAAGTATTCTGCCATCAGCCTTTGAGGCAAAAGCCAGATCCAGATCTGAAGAGTCAGGGTCATAGATAGTATCGAACCCTAGCATTCTAAGATAACCAGCCAATTTGCCCAGGTGAGCATCTAGAACAAATTTTGGATTTGGATCCGGGTCAGGCTTGAGATGGTACTCCAAAGATAAAGATCTGAATTCCGGATATACACTTATCCTGTCACCACATCTTGGGATGTAGGAAAAATCTATGATGTCTCCATTAGCAACCAGCATGTCAACTTCAGTATGGGGTACACCTAAAGACTCTACAAGGTCTTTGATCGAAGTCCTCCTGTTGAGATCTATCAGCCATTCTTGTTGTCTCTTGTCAGCAGGGAGAAAATCGTTTAGCTCCGCGTAGAATCTAAGAGTAACTTGACAAGGATTATTGTTATCTAGCGCATCAGGAAAGTTGCTCATTAGAGCATCTGATTAGGCAGCTGCTAAGCCACCCCCATTAGGATACGCACATGATGGTTATAGAGATTTGCATAGTGACCACCCCGTGCCAGCAACTCTTCATGAGTACCATCCTCAACTATTCGACCTCTCTCAAGTACTATTATTCTATCAGCGTTCCTGATCGTCGTGAGCCTATGAGCTATGATAATACTTGTTCGATTCTTGAGAATTCTCTGCAAAGCATCTTGGATTAGTGCTTCGGTAGCAGTATCTATGCTCGAGGTAGCCTCGTCTAGTACTAAAACGCCCTTAGGGCTGAGTGCTATAGCCCTAGCAAGTGACAGAAGCTGCCTTTGACCTATAGAAAGATTCTCTCCACCTGGCTCGACCAGGGTATCGTACTTCTCAGGAAGCTGTTCTATAAACTCTGCAGCATTAGCTTGTTCCGCAGCTCTTCGAACCTCCTCAAAGGATATCGAAGAATCATATAGCCGTATATTATCTGTAATCGTGCCTGCTATACATATAGGATCTTGAGGCACAACCGTGATGGCATGCCTAAGTTCATCAAGTTTGAGTGTCCTTATATCTTTGCCATCTAGCAGGATCTGTCCCTTCTGGGGATCATAGAATCTTGCGAGTAGGGAAACCAATGAGCTCTTGCCAGCACCAGTTGGACCCACAACTGCTACACTCTGTCCAGGCTTGATATGGAGGTTTATGCCCTTAAGTACAGGCTCCTTTGGGTTATAGCCAAAATAGACATCCCTGAATTCTATTTCTCCTCTTACCTCACCTAGAGGCACAGGCTTTTGAGGATCCTTAATCGAGGGCTCAACGGACAGGAGTCTAGCTACCCTTTCAGCCGCAGCTAGGGCTATCTGTACGTTGTTGTATTGCTCCGATAGTCTCAGGACAGGTTGGAACGCGCGCTCCGTGTACTGTACGAATGCCACGAGAACACCCAGCGATGCCCAGCCTGCTAGCACACCCTTACCACCCCAGTAGAGCAACGATGCTAAGGCCACAGCAGTTATTATTTCCTGGACTGATAGAAACTGAGCGCTCTCCTTACGCTGCCAGAGCAAAGCTCTCCTGTACCTAGCATTGAGGTCCTGATAGCCCTCCATGCTTCTCTTCTCGTTGCGAAACAGCTGAACGAGCAACATTCCCTGAATCTGCTCGTTCAGGTATCCGCTGACCATAGAGTTTAGGCTGCGCTCAACATCCGATGTGCGTCTTATACGTCGCCTGAAGAAGACCGTGATTACTGCTAAGAAAGGTAATATTGCCAATGCGAGTAGCGCTAACCGCCAATTCACCAAGAACATGGCCACTACCACAGTGACCAAAGTAACACTATCTATAAGAATCATCACGACACTAGTTGAGAGCAGGGAGTTGAGAGCATCAACATCACCAGTAATCCGCTGTACTAGCTCTCCAACACTGTGCCTGTTGAAGAAATCCATATTCTGCTTGAGCATATGGTCCAACATTCGCTTTCTGAGATCAGCCAAAGCCTTCTGGCCACTGCTCTGCAATAAATATGTTTGCCCAAACTGGAAGCCAAAGCTCACCAGAACTGTGATGGCATATAGTATAGCCAGAGGCAAAAGGTCGCTTGTATCTCCAGTTCTTATTGGGCCATCTATTACCAATTGAAGTAGGTAAGGAGGAACAGCTGCAAGTACTGCTACTCCACCAAGCATAAGCAGAGCAACTAATATAAGCCGCCAGTAAGGAGCCATAGTGGTTATGATCAGCCATAGCAGAGCAGTATCCTGTGATAACTGGCGTACACTTACCCTTTCTCTTTCCTGCACATAAGTCTTGCTGCTCATCTAGCGGTCTTTACCTCTCTCTTGGCATCTTCTATCTGTACATCCGCACCGGAAACAGCGTCATCCAATCTGTTACTTCTCTCTCTATGTTGATTGGCATACATGTTAGCGTAGAGCCCACCCAACTCCACCAGATCCTCGTGCGTACCCTGTTCTACTATCCTGCCGTTATCCAACACCAAGATCACATCGGCATGTCTTACAGCCAGGAGGTTTTGAGTGACTATAAACGTAGTACGTCTATAACCGTTCGTAAGATCCTTTCGTGTTAGACCTTGTATTATTTGAGTAGCAGTATGCGCATCTACACTTGCAAAAGCGTCGTCCAAGAGCAATATCTTAGGCTTTCTAACTAAAGCTCTAGCTATAGATGTTCTCTGTCTTTGGCCACCCGAAAGGCTACTGCCACCTTCGCTTACCATGGTATCTAGACCATTAGGAAACTGAGGCATGTCGTTGACTAATCTAGAAGTGTTAACTGCGTATTCCAAATCCTCTTCCGAGACCTTCTCAAGTCCAATGGTTATATTCTCTCGGATGGTCATCTCAAACAAAAACGTCTGCTGGGGTACAAGAGTTATAGCTCTTCGCAAGGAGTCTAGCTTGATCGTCCGAACATCTCTATCATCTATAAGCACACACCCAGAATCTGGATCCTGCACTCGTGCTATCAGAGAAAGCAAAGTTGACTTGCCAGAGCCAGTAGGTCCGACTATACCAACTGTACTACCAGCTGGGACCTCAAAATTCACATCCTTCAGCACCCATCTACCACCTGCTCGTACACCAACATCCCTCATAGCAACGCCGCCTTTTATGTCGACTTCTGTGGCCTCTGGCAAATCTTTTATGTGCGGCTCATGCCTGAGCACCTCAGCAACCCTTGCGGTTGCTGCAGCACCCTGCTGTAGGCGTTCGTAAGCAGAGCTCATCTGGATAGCAGCATTGCTGAGAAGGTTTAGGTACACCACAAACTGCACGAGCTCTCCTAGAGTTAGGAGGTTTCTTATTACCATAAAGCCTCCTACTCCTAGGACCACCGCTGCACTCAGTCGCACTACCAGGCCAGGCAGCGGGCTGAAAAGCCCGCTTCTAAGTGCGAACATGGTGTAGCTTCTAGCATAAGCTCTGTTTACATCCTCGAAAGCTTCGACTACTTCCCTCAGCTGAGAATAAGCCTTGAACATTCTTACAGCCCCCAAGTGTTCCTGCACGAACGCCGACAACCTTCCAACATCGTGCTGTACCCTGTCAAAAGATCTCTCCAGGAAGGGGCCATTAAATATTTGAACCATCATTATAAGCGCTAGAGATATGAACACCAGGGCAGCTAATGGTAGGCTGGAGCTAGCCATCAAGACCACGCCTACAAACAACAACACCAGGGAATGGAGCATCATCTGGAAGCCTGCACTAAAGAACCTCCATATGTAGATGAAATCCATGGTTCCCCTGGATAATAGATCGCCACGCCCAAAGAAAGCATAGTTCTTTTGGTCCAAAACTAGTAGTTTCTGAAAGAACTCCTGACCCAGCTCATAGGTAACTGTAGCTGCCATATTACCTGTGAGCATACGCAAGAGGTATCTGAAGACAGCAACTGTCACAGATAGTGCGAGCAAGCCAATTGCGTAAAAGATGATAACGTCCAGCCTAACGCCCTTCTTGAGCTCATCCACCGCATGCCCTAAGACAAAAGGGCTAAATGCGCTGGCTGTTCCTCCCACAGCTGCTAGGAAGAGACATCCTATGATCCAATGACGACGGCGTGCTATATAAGGCCACAGAAAGGTTATGCTTGATCCTCTCATCTCTCCTGCTCACTACAACGAGAAAGAAGAGAGCACCCCGAACGCCAGTTTCTCGCTGCAAATTTTTCCAAAAATTATTGTTTATTTCCAAATTATTCGGGGTCTACAAACATTCTAACATAGATGACAACCCACAAGGGTAAATATGTTGGAACTTATACTTTTTATCTATTGATTACATGGTGAGAGGTGTGCTCATGGTGGTCAATACCACTATGGCCACAGGGATCAGCATGCACGTTTACAACCTCGAGTCTGGGGATATCGTGGAATAATTTATGTCTAACATCTTCAAGTATCTTATGACTAGCGTAAGTTGGGAGATCTTCGTCAACGGTAACATGCATCTCAGCCTGTAAATTATGCCCAAGCCACCTTACTCGTATATCGTGAACATCCTGTACACCTTCGACGCTCCCTACCAAGCGCTCTATAGCATCCAAAATCGAAGGATCTACGGCATCCATAAGTCTCCACCACATCTTGAAACCTACATCTCTCAGTATGAAGATTATGAAGAACGTAATAAGCAAGCCTACTATGGGATCAAGCAGAGGAAAACCCAATATCACTCCCAAAGATCCGAGAAGCACAGCAAATGATGTAAGGCCATCCGCTTGCGCATGTTTGCCATCAGCTATCAGTGCCTCCGAACCTAGCTTCTTACCAGCACTGATTCTGATCCAAGCTGCTAATTCGTTCCCACAGAAGCCGACGAGCGCGGCGAGAGCTACTAGCAATGGATATCTTACTTCATGCGGATGGAAGAGCTTGAGTATGCTTTCGTAAGCTGCCATAAGCGCACTTGCAGCAATAATAAGCACTATAAATACCCCAGCTACATCCTCGATCCTACTATAGCCATAGGTATAGCTTCTGTTGGACGGGCGCCGACTAAGAGATAAAGCTAGCCACAGTGGAAGAGATGTTAGAGCGTCAGAGAAGTTATGTATAGTATCCGATAGTAGGGCAACGCTCCCAGATGGTAGATAAATAGCCAGCTGTAGTACAGAGGTTAGCAGAAGAACTAGTAGTGAGATTTTTAGAGCTTTTATACCTTCTTGGGAGGATATCACTTCAATGTCGAAGTTTTCAGACTCATCTCCGTGGGTATGCAGATGCAGCAATTCTGCTAGCCTATGAAAGAGACCTGAGTACTCGTGGGAGTGATCTCCACCCTTGGTGCTCATATCTATACTCCAACAGCTTACAGGAAGTATATACCCCTAGATAGGATCAGATAATACAAAAATTGTGCCAAGGGATTTATATCTTCCTGAGAGCTGTGTAGGCTGCTTCTATAGTTCTATCTAGATCTTCGCGAGTATGAGCAGTAGATAAGAACCAAGCCTCAAATTGGCTAGGCGGTAGATAGATGCCTTGCGCCAGCATATTTGAATGAAACTTAGCAAACATAGTGGTATCGCTTCGCTTGGCGTCTTGATAGTTAGAGACTGGATAGGCGGAGAAGAAAACAGTTAGCATGGAGCCCGCTCTGTTGATAGTAACCCCTACACCAGCCTCCTTCGCAGCTTCTTGGAGCCCTTTTTCTAGATATGATCCCATATAGTCTAGGCGTTCATACACACCTTCATCCTGCTGTAGTATATGAATGGTCTTATAACCTGCCGCCATTGCTACAGGGTTGCCAGATAAAGTACCGGCCTGATAAACAGGACCATTAGGGGCTAACATGTTCATGATCTCCGCAGTCCCACCGTAGGCACCCACTGGGAGCCCTCCACCTATTATCTTCCCCAGAGTTGTTATGTCGGGTTTTATATCAAATAACTGCTGTGCTCCACCTAGCGATAGCCTGAAACCAGTGATAACTTCGTCAAATATAAGGAGTGCGCCGTATTTAGATGTCAGCTCGCGCAATTTCGCAAGGAAATCCTGATCAGGCAGCACGACTCCCATATTACCTGCAACGGGTTCCACTATAACCGCGGCTATCTCATGGCCTCTTTCTTGGAAAAAGGTAGTGACATGGTCGATGTCGTTGTAAGGCAAAGAGACTGTGAGGGAAGCTATCTGATTGGGCACTCCAAGGCTATCTGGTTGCCCTAGAGTCGTGGCGCCTGAGCCAGCTGCAACGAGAAAGAAATCTGCATGTCCATGATAGCAACCATCAAACTTTACTACTAGATCTCGTGAGGTTACAGCTCTTGCCAAGCGTACCGCGCTCATAGTAGCTTCGGTTCCAGAATTGACGAATCTTACTACGTCTACGCTCGGGACAAGACTAGTAACCATCTCAGCAAGCTGCAGCTCATATTGATTAGGTGCTCCAAAACTCGTACCTTTATCCACAGCTTCGTGAATAAGCTTCGATACCTCAGGGTGGGCGTGACCAAGGATCATAGGCCCCCAGGATCCAACGAAATCTATATATTCCTTGCCATCTACATCAAATAAACGAGAGCCGTACGCCCTGTCTATAAATACAGGATCCCCTCCCACAGCTTTAAAAGCCCTGACCGGACTGCTGACTCCACCGGGCATCACCTTCTGAGCACGTTGGAACAATTTGGAGGAGTTATTTGCCAGGATTTTCATGGTTTACCCCCCACATATCTGCGAAGAGCCTCCTTAAATCCTCGTCCTCTACCTGCTTTATCCATATTGTGGGATCGTGAAGTATTGCATTGACGATGGACTTGCTCATCGCGTCTATTACGTATCTTTGTTCATCAGTAAGGTTCTTTAGCATTCCGAAGGTTTTCTCTAGCCTATCTTTACGGATCTGCTCTGCCTTGCCACGCACATCCCGGATTAGAGGAACAACTAGCCTCTCGTGCTGCCACTTGAAGAACTCTTCAACCCAATACTGCAGCTCCTCATGCGCCAGACGTGCTGCCATCTTCCTGGCATGCCTGTTTCTATTACATATCTCCTGTATATCATCCATATCATACAAGCTAATAGAAGGCAGGCTACGCACTTGGGGGTCTACATTTCTAGGCATAGCAATATCTATTACTAACATTTGTTGACCTTGTTTGTGGTTGATTGCCTGCTCCAGATGGGTGGTAAGTACTATAGGTTTGGGGGAAAGGGAGCAGGTAATCAGTACATCAGCAGAAGCTAGAGCAAGATCCATGTCTTCTATCGGTATAGCTTCCCCGCCTATATCTTCAGCTAAGAATTTAGCTCTTTCGTAGGTTCTATTGATGATAGTTATCTTCTTGACACCGGCCGATCTAAGGTTTCTAGCAGCTAACCTTCCCATCTCTCCGGCGCCAAGCACCACTACACACAGATCCTGCAAGCTGTCAAAGCGAGACCTGGTCAGCTCCACCGCAGCGTGCGCAACCGATGTAGCTCCCCTTCCTATGGGCACTTTCGTTCTTACATCTTTGCCTGCCTGCAAGGCGTATCTAAACAGAGTGTTCAGTACAGGGCCAGTGGTATCCAGTGAAGCTGCCTTTTCCCAAGCCTGTCTGACTTGCCCTAATATCTGGGACTCCCCCAGCACTACTGAATCAAGGCCAGCAGCTACGGACATAAGGTGGTAGACGGCGTCGCGATCAGCTTTCATGTATGAATGAGATGTTATTTGCTCCTCAGGAGCCTTTACCAAGGAGGCTATGCAGGAAGCTACGTATTTATGGTCAGGAGACGAATCACTGATGTATATCTCTAATCTGTTGCAGGTCGAGAGGACCACAGCCTCTTCAAACCTTTGATTGAGCTTGGTAAGTAGAGTCGCGATATCAGGATCAGACAAATATAGCCTCTCCCTGATATCTGCATTAGCCGTAGTATGGTTGATTCCTATTAGAAATATACCGCTCAACTTCGTATTACTGACCAGCAGTCACTAAGGAAACATAAATCTATCCTAGCAATTATACCTTGAGAGGATATTGAATCTAACTAAAAGGCTTGCCTGGCTAAACCACGCTCGGCAGATTCCCTGATAGCGCGTATATTCTCCTCTATAGAACCTTGCCCAAATATAGCAGATCCAGCTACCAGCACTCTGGCACCGGATGCAGCCACCGGCTCAGCTGTATTCGGATCTATACCACCGTCAACCTCAAGTTCTATATCATAGCGCCTATCGTCGATCATCATACGGAGCCTCTTTAGCTTCTGCAAAGAGGTCGGGATGAAATGTTGCCCGCCAAAGCCTGGATTGACGCTCATAACAAGTATTAGATTTACGAAAGGCAAGATCTCGTCAAGCATAAATGGAGGTGTCGAAGGGTTAATAGCTACGCCTGCTTTAGCACCCAAATCCCTGATCCTCATGACCGTCCTATGAAGGTGTACGACCGCTTCATAATGAACAGTGATGATGTCCGCCCCCGCACTGACGAAATCAGGGATGTATCTATCGGGATCTTCTATCATAAGGTGCACATCCAAAGGCAGAGACGTGCTGCGCTTTACTGCCTCGGCTATGTACGGACCCATAGATATATTTGGCACGAAATGACCATCCATAACATCGTAGTGGATGTAATCAGCACCTGCCGCTTCAGCTTCCTGTACCTGCTCTCCAAGCCTCGTAAAATCGGCCGAAAGTATAGAAGGGGCTATCTTGAGCTTTCCCTGTTTCACGTGAAACATACTCTGAAGTCTACTCCTTACAACAAATTACTCTCTATATCTTAGCGAAAGGTTTCACGTGAAACGTGAAATTAGGCGCCAGCTAGGGCAACCTCAACAAGCTCCGCTATCTGCGACGGTGTTTCAGCTATATGAGCGTTGGCACCTTCAAGAGCTCGGATCTTGCTCTCTGCTGTACCACTGCCACCACTTATGATCGCTCCCGCGTGTCCCATTCTGCGTCCGGGAGGTGCGGTACGTCCAGCTATAAAGGCAACCACGGGCTTAGTCATTTGCCTTATATATTCTGCGGCTTCCTCTTCAGCATTCCCACCGATCTCCCCAATGAGTACCACAGCGTGCGTCTCAGGATCATCTTCAAACATCTCTAGCACTTCACGAAAGCTCGTGCCCACAATAGGGTCCCCACCTATGCCCACGACCGTACTCTGTCCTATACCAGCCGCGGTAAGCGCAGCCACCGCTTCGTAAGTTAGTGTGCCAGAGCGGGATACTATACCTACTGGTCCACGCTTGTGTATATTGCCTGGAATTATCCCTACCTTAGCCTCATTTGGGGTAGTCAACCCTGGACAATTAGGGCCTATCAATCTACTACCCTTCTCTCTGACATAATGGTACATCTTTATCTCATCAACAGCCGGTATATGCTCAGTTATGCAAACTATGAGGGATATTCCAGCCGAAGCAGCCTCGTACACCGCATCAGGGGCAAAAGGTGCAGGAACGTAGACTATAGAGGTATTAGCGCCCGTGGCCTCCACAGCTTCTCTAACGGTGTTATAGACAGGAACACCACAAACCTCTCTCCCTGCTGCTCCTGGTGTCACGCCAGCCACCACGTTAGTTCCATACTCAACCATCTGCTGAGTATGAAAGGAGCCCTCCCTACCGGTTATCCCCTGTACAAGAAGCCTCGTATTCTTGTCCACCAGTATGCTCACGCCACATCCCCCTACTTAAGATTTAGCTAGAGACCGCGCTCTTGGAGGCAAGTTCAACCGCCAGCTTGGCAGCTTCTTCCAAAGAGGAGAGGGATCTAAGTCCTGCACCCTCGAGTATCCTATGAGCTTCTTCCTCATTGGTTCCTACCAACCTGACTACTATGGGCACTTCTCTTTTGATGTTTCTAAGACCCTCTACTATCCCACGGGCCACATCATCACATCTTGTTATGCCACCAAATATATTGATTAGGACCGCACTTACCTTCTCATCAGAGAGAATGATATTCATCGCAGCCTCAACTTGATCTGCATGCGCTCCACCACCTATATCCAGGAAGTTAGCTGGATTACCCCCATATAGCTTTACGAGGTCCATAGTGGCCATCGCTAATCCAGCTCCGTTAACCATACATCCTATGTTCCCATCTAGCTTTATATAACTTATGCCTACTCGCGAGGCCTCTACCTCTGCGGGTTCTTCCTGGCTCAGATCTCTCATTGCAGCAATCTCTGGATGCCTAAAGAGGGAGTTATCATCCACAACAATCTTGGAATCCAGTGCTATCAAATCACCAGAGGAAACCTTAGCCAGGGGATTTATCTCCACGAGATTAGCTTCCACGTCTAGAGCACACCTGTAGAGAGACATCGCTATTTCCACAAAAGTCCTAACGAGTGAACTTCCGAAACCCATTTTGTAGGCTAGCTCTCTTGCTTGGTAAGGCTGTAGCCCCAGCCAAGGATGGGCCGGCGCTCTCAAGATGCTATCAGGATGCTCGCGAGCAACTTCTTCTATGTCTACTCCGCCCTCAGCACTGGTAATAAGAGTGAAGGTTTTCAGCTCCCTATCTAGCACTATGCTAAGATAGTATTCTTCTTGTATGTTGGCAGCAGGAACAACCAAAAGAGCACTAACAGGACGACCGCCTATATTCATACTTAGTATGGTTGTAGCTACAGATTCAAGCTCTCGTTGCGAGTTTACTAGCTTTATGCCACCAGCCTTGCCTCTCCCGCCAGAATGCACTTGAGCCTTAATTACTACAGGATAACCAAGAGAAGAGGCTGCCTCGACAGCCTCTTCCACACTTCTTGCCAATATTCCGGTTGGGACAGGAATGCCGTGTTTAGAGAGTATTTCCCTTGACTGATACTCATGTAAATTCATCCCCAGTTCCCCTCATATAAACAAAAATGACAAGGCCATTACGGTCAGCGGACCTTCTGAGGGTAATAATAATCCCATCTCAATAGGTTGTCTATCGCTGAAGTTGAGGACTAGTTGCCGAGTCACCTAGCCGGGATAGCTATGTAAAAAGTAGTACCATAGCCTGGATCTGACTCAAACCATATACGCCCGCCATGGAGCTTCACGAGCTCCGAAGATATATAGAGACCTAGCCCAAGCCCTCCGCTACATTCAGCCCCCCTGTAAAACTTCTCGAATATATGAGGGCCATCCTTAGGTTGTATCCCTTTGCCATAATCCGTAACCGTCATGTATATATCATCCATATCTTCATAGACTTCCACTAGCACAGCTTTGTCCGGATCTGAGTTCTCTAAGGCATTCCGTAGGACGTTCTCGATCACCTGAGACAGTCTTACAGGATCTATGTTTGCACGCAACTCGTGCGAGGGCAACTTTATGTCTATGCTTCGACCGGGAATCGATGACCTTACCTCTTCCACAGCTTCCTGTACTATCGCACGGAGGTCATGATCGCTTTTCGTAAGCTTCACCCTACCTGAAGCTAATCTAGAGGTATCCAACAGGCTATCAACCATGTAGGATAATCTGTTCACCTGCGAGATTATCATGCCAAGCAACTTCGATTCTCTATCGTTCAGATCGCCATTTCTTAGAAGGGTCCTCTCCAGAAGCTGAGTACCTCCTTTGATAGCCGTTAGAGGAGTCTTGAGTTCATGAGCAGCTATGGATAGATAGTCGATATTTTCATCGTATCCTGGAGATGGATCGCTGAAAGCTACACTAACTACGTCTCCTACATCAGCAACTGTGAACTCAATGCGCGTATTTGCGATAGTTGCGTGTCCGCTTTCAGAACGTGAGTATCCCTTCAGAACTCTATACAAAGACTCGCGGATGTTTACCGGCAGAGCAGGACTTTCTGAGGAGTCGTTATGATTATCAGTCTTGCTAAAGGGTAACAGCATCGCACGGGCCTTAGGAGATGCAGCCAGCAGATTTGCATTGCGATCAAAGACCAACAAAGCTACCGGTATCGCCTCTACTAAGTTGTATATCCACAACTTCTCAGAAGTCTTCATTGCCACCACCTTCTATCAAGTTCGGAGGTCACAGCAATAATGATGCCATCAATGTTGTACAAAATTACAAGCAATGATATAATCCACACGACCTAAGTTGAACACTAACAGATCTGAGGGAGGAGATTTTTATGGATATGCAGATGTCACAGGAACAAAATCAAGCACAAGAGATGACTATAAAAGCTTCTCCCTCGCTGATAGAGGCAAACTACATACTTAGTTTGTCCCTACCAGAGCTACGACAGACTATACTAAACGAGCTAAGTCAGAATCCTGCTCTCGAGCTGGTAGACCACGAGACTTGCCCCTTTTGCGGTGAAGTCATGTTGGGTGGCAAATGTGAGAACTGTTCTCGGGAAGACTCCAAGATTGATCACACTGATACCGTCAACGAGGACCTGGATTCTCTGTACTATGAAAGCTACTCAGCAACATCACGTTCGTTAGTATCTGACGACGAAGATGATTTTGACCCTATGTCCATAGTGGCATCTGAGCAGGACTTTCATGAATCACTAAGGTCAGATCTGCATTCGATACTCCCTGAAGAAGACTACGAGATAGCTGACTACCTGATAGAGTCCCTGGATGAGAACGGTTATCTCAGGCAACCGCTAGATGCCATAGCTCGTGAGCTGGGGAGGGATGTGCAGAGGGTAGAATGGGTGCTACAGCGATTACAGGAGATCGCACCCGCTGGTGTGGGTGCAAGGAATCTTCAAGAATGTCTACTGCTACAGCTGAGATATTTAGAGCAAGAGGGGGAAATCATACCTGAGTACGTAAGAGCCATCCTAGAGAACTATATCGAAGAGCTAGGTAGTCATAAATACGGTTACATAGCTAGGAAGCTGAAGACATCTCCTGAAAAAGTGGCTGAAGCTAGGCAGTTCATTAAGCAGAAACTATCTCCTTATCCTTCACTGGACCCTGCAGTCGGCCGCACATGGAAGAGTCCCGCCAAGTCCACTTACATCTCTCCTGATGTCATCATATTTGAAAGGGAAGGCAAACTAGAGGTAGAAGTGGTCGAGGGTAGGCAGTTTGAGCTTAGATTAAGTTCTGCATATCAGCAGATAGCAAAGGACCTTGAGGCGCGCCCGCATTATTACTCAGATAACGAGAGAGCCCATATCAAGGAGTATATATCACGTACTAAGATGTTTATCTCGAACGTAAACCAGCGCCGTAAAACTATATACAAGATAGCCTCTGCTCTGGTCGAGCTGCAGGAAGACTTTATAAGATATGGAGTCAGACATCTAAAGCCTCTAACTAGAGCTATGCTCGCAGACTATATAGGGGTACATGAGAGCACAGTCAGCCGTGCCACTGCTGGCAAATATGTAATGTTGCCTAATAGAAAAGTTATACCTTTTTCAGACTTCTTTACCGCTTCACTCAGCATCAAAGATGTCATCAAGGAGATAATCACAAGCGAAGATAAAGCTCTGACCGATCGACAAATATGCGATAAGCTACGCGAGAGAGGAATAAGGGTAGCGAGAAGAACGGTAGCCAAATATAGGGCTGAGCTTGGCATACTTCCTTCTACTCTAAGATAAGGTTAGATTCAGGCTACTAGTTATAACTCCTAAATAAAAGGCAAGCTTTGTCTCTATGACTTACAGGCTGGAACAAGGTTAATCTAGAACTACTTATAGATACATCTAACTCTTATATACCCTTTACTGGTGTGTTCACAGATTAATAGCCTTACCATGTTCCAGTTGACTGCCTCCAGCACCATATACAAATCTTCAGGAGACACCAGCAAGTCATCGATGAGATTTGCTTGGAGTTTAGCTTTGTTGTATGAGAAAGAGTCTCTCTCGTACATATCTAACTCCTCAAAACATAGCTATCTGATAATAGCACTCTAGTTCTCATGAACACAGGTTCGTTTGTAAATAAAATATAAATTCCTGGAAATAAATAATCTTTTTCTTTCACTAGTACACCGTTGATCCAGTATGTCTGATCCATTAGCATCTAATGCTATGAAGAAGCTAATTACTTTTGTAGTGCTATTTGTTTTTTTGATTTCTTGCTCTTGGGGTACTATAGGTCGAAATACCAGCAAGCAAGCAGACCAATCCACACAAACCTCTTATCAGACAGGTACGAAACGCCCTGAAACTACAAACACCCCTCCCCGTGGGGTTACTCCTGTACCAACGATCACCCTGGGAGTGGATCAACAGCAGCGAGTTAAGCACCGAGATCTAGTATTATTTCAATCTGATAAAGCTATCTGGAAGATGGATCCATCCGGAGGTAGCGCAGAAGTATTTCTAAATCTCACATGTAGAGAACTGTCGTTAAATCCCAGAACTCAAGACCTAACATGTATACAACCATCGAAGGGCAAAAGCACAGGACTGCTCTTGATAAACCTGGAGACTCATAAGCCCAAGGAGATAGTCTCTGGTGATGTTATGCAAGCTGCGTGGAGCCAAGACGGAAGGTACCTAGCTTATACCGTTACTAGAGATAGTAATCATGACAAAAAGCTCGAACCTTATATAGATAGAAGCTTGGTTTACATAAAAGATATAGTTCGCGGCAACACAATAAGAGTTGGGCCTGGGATTGATCCCGAATGGCACACGAGAAAGCCTCAATTATTTTTTGCAACTCTTGGATCCAGACAAGGCAACAAGATAATGTCATACTCACCAGCTAGTCGAACTTTCAAAGAGGTTGTAGCCATCAAGGATCTACCTAAGGATCTATCGCAATACGGAGTACCTTTTGCAACAAAGCTCAGTTTATTGCGTCATCCATCTATCAGCTATGATGGCTCAAAGCTAGCCATAAGTGCCTATGGATCAACTGCTCTCCTAATTACCCTAGATCTAAATAAGCTAGATAAGAATAAAATTCATGTTGAGGATTTCGCCCCAGAATCAAGCTTCGAGTATCTAGTATGGAGTCCCAATAGTCATAAGCTCGCATATGAGGTACTTACACCTTCTGGGCTAGATCAATTAGCCGTCCTAGACGTCTCTACTGGTAATAGAGAGATCTTTGGAGATATGCGATCAGGTATAGGCTATGCTGAGCCAGTATGGACTCCTGATGGAAAACATCTATTAGCAACTAGAATCTACAGAAACAGTCCTAAGGGCATATATATGATCACGCTTGGCAACCAGAGAATAAGGCCTCTAAATTTGGGGTACTACTCAAATCCCTTATGGATGCGGGTTCTTACAAGGTAAGCTTGACATCTAGAGTATATTAGCCAATAACCTTTTAAGGTGATCTTGGTAATCTTTAAATCTACTCTGAGAGGTATATTCTTTGGTAAGAAAGTTCGTACCCGTACTACTTTTTGTAATCTTTATATCTTTGCTTACCTTTGTGCAAGCCTCTATACGGGCAATTGCACAGGATCAGGGAACACCTCAACCTACCGCAACAGTTAGCTTGACTCCCCAATCGGGTGGCAACTCCATAAGGGGCACCATCGCCGCCGTATCAGATACTGATGTAACCATCAATGTAGGTAATAGATTAGTAACAATACCCGTCTCTGAAGATATACCTATCGTACGCAATGGTAAGCCATCAACCCTTTCTGAGCTACAGGCAACAGAAAACATATCTGTACAAAGGGACAAAAACGGCAAGGTCCTGAGCATAATAGTTTGGACCTCCACCCCTACTCAGGTCGTGCAACCCACGGTTGTATCCAGCCCTACTGTAAGTCCAACATCGATCTCAGCTACTCCTACTCCTACGGAAAGGATAGTTACTGGTACGATCACATCTGTGGGGAACAACAGCATAAATGTATCAGGTGACGATGGCAAAACATACAACTTCTCAACTAGCGCCGCTAATCTACAGATAACTAAGAATGGCCAGACCGTTACAGTAAGTCAGCTCAACGCGGGAGACTCCGTTGTTGTTACCCTCAATACAAATGGTGATCCTGTAAGGATAGAAGCCACGAGCGTAAATACATCAGGCGGTGGGTTCAACCCAAGATGGGTATTATTCCCGATACTTATGCTTCTACCATTTGTGCTATTGTTGCTGTTACTGATTAACAAACCTGCCAATGCAGAAGAGAATGAATAGCCAAAGGGTTATAGTCATAGGGTTATGTTGAGGCTATAATGGTGTTCCCCCTCGGCTAAGATCTGTTATTCTCTCTCTGGTCGGTCGCAGCTTCTCCCTTATATAGCTTATAGCTAGCTCGGGATTCATACCCTGGTATGTGAAAACATCAATAGCAGCATATTTGTCCTCAGACCAGGTGTGGATAGAGAGGTGAGATTGAGCGATCAGCACAATACCGGATACCCCATGAGGATCAAACTGGTGGAAGTACGAATGAAGTATTGTGGCACCGCTGCAACGCGCAGCCTCGAGCATTATCTCCTCTAAAGGCTTAGTACGTTCTAGTATAGAAGGATCTTCTACCCAGAGATCATATAGTATATGCCGGAAGGACATATGTTAACATCACTCACTAAGTTTACTGCTCTGACGTCTGAAAGCTCTGTTGCCACATCTAGGGCAACCTTCTAATTTTAATGCTTCTATAGTTTGCCATTTTTCGCCAGGAGCAATCTTATATGATGAGCCACAATTCGTACAGATATAGGTGCGTACTTTAGTCCTCACATCTCCGGTATAAATCTCTCTCGTATATCTTCCCCTAATTGTAGGCTTTGAGATATGAGTAGCTCTAAGTAAGTAGATATCGCTTGCGCCAGCTAAAACACTGGCACCTTCATAGCGATTGAAGCCTGGCCTCACATCCGAGACGTATAAGTGCATATTGCAGATCTTTTCCATGATTCGGACCGATTCAGATGGAGGCTTACGACCAAAAGATAGAACCACCGCAGAACCTTCCTGCTTGATCAAGGCGTCAACAGCTCGTGACAGGAAAAGTTCCAATCCCGCAAGCGTGTAGGGAGGATCAATAAAGACCGTATCGAATTTAGAAGAAATACTTGCTGGGAGAGGGTCTCTGGCGTCGTGATAAATCGTTTTGACCTCTATCTCCTCCTCATCACATGCAGTTTGAACATAGTTCAATATTCTATGATCAACATCAAGAACAGTTAGGTCTACATGAAAACCTAAATAAGCTGCTAGCATACCTACACATAATGAGCTAGCATCATCATCTCCTATAAAGAGCACCCTCTTTCCAGCAAGTAGTCCATGGTTGAGTGCGAACAGACACCTTCTAAGGTTATATTCAGGCAATATAAAGCTTTGATCTAAGCTGACGTCGACTCGAGGTCTATTTGCTCGGTACATACGCAGCTTATCGAGCAATGGTGAGAGTTCGTCAGGTATCAGCAGTCCAGTACCAGAACATGCTTCGCAAACACCAAGGAATCTGTAGGTTTGACCTTCTAGTAGACGCTTTCCATCATCCGTTAGTACTACACCACCTTTACGCTCTAATATTCCTCTGGATTCAAGCTCACGCCTTACAGCGGCCACCACTGGGAGTGGAAGGCCAATGGACTGAGAAAGTTCCTTAGCACTGATAGGCCCACGTGCAGCGACTACCTGCAGGAGTCTAACTACTGCATCCGGGCCTTCCTTGAGCGAGGTAGCTTCGGATACGACACGTGCCAAGTCACTGAGAGAGGTATTTATCACAAGATTACTTCCTATATGGACTGCCTACCCTGTAGGGCCCTGCTGAGCGTTACCTCGTCAGCGTACTCAAGATCTCCCCCAACTGGAAGACCGTAGGCAAGCCTAGTTATCTTCACATTCAGGTTCTTCAGAAGGCGAGCTATATAGAAAGCCGTGTTGGAGCCTTCAAGTGTAGGATTAGTCGCAATTATGACCTCACTCACTCCTCCGCGGGCAATTCTATCCTTCAATTCCTGTAGTTTTAGTTTATCAGGAGTGATACCATCCAAAGGAGAAAGTAATCCATGCAGCACATGGTACAAACCTTTGTACTCATTGGTGTTCTCTATAGCTCTGACATCCAGGGGTTCTTCTACAACACATATGACAGATCGATCCCTTGATTCGCTAGAGCAGATCCTGCATGGATCCACATCTGTAATGTTGAAGCACTCGGAGCATAGGGTAGTCTTTTCTTTTAGCTCCCTAATAGCATCGGCCAATGACTCAGCCTGCTCTTTGCTACTCCTCAGCAGCCAGTAAGTAAGTCTGGAAGCTGTTTTTGGTCCTATTCCTGGTAGTTTGGAAAATTCCTCTATGAGCCTCTCTACAGGCTCCGCCGTTGTATACATGCTCTCTTTGCCCTCTGAAGATCAGGAATCAAGTAGTAAGTTATGTTTATCTATAGCTATGAAATTATATCAGCCAATGGGCACAATTAGCCTATCACGTGATTGTATGTTGGCAGAATCCTAGCTAACTAACTTATCACGCAGAAAGGCAATAGTTCTCTGCCAAGCTAGCTCACAGGCTTCCCTGTTGTAAACCTGTGGTCTAGTGTCGTTACAAAAGCCATGTTGTGCTCCCTGGTATATATGTATCTCAACTTCTTTACCTAAGGACTTCAGCTGGTTCTCGAATTCCCTTACCCTTTCTACGGTTATGCCTTGATCCAACTCAGCATAGTGGCCAAGTACCGAAGCCTGCAGCTTGCTCCAGTCCACAGGAGGCGCAGACGGAGGCACTAAACCGTAGAAAGGCACCACTGCCTTGACTACATCGCCTCTAAGAGCAGCTATGAACAAGGCAAGTCCTCCACCCATACAGTAACCTACCACACCTACAGATGCATACCCAGAGTGCTCTCTCAGGTAATCCACCGCTCCACTCATGTCTTTGGCAGCTGTCTCCATTTGAAGAGACATAGCAAGCTTCCTGGCTTCATCTGGCTCAGTAGTTGCTCGTCCATGATAGAGATCTGGGGCTATTGCCAGGAACCCTTCCGAAGCAAACCTTTCACATATGCTTCTGATATTATCGTTCAGCCCCCACCACTCCTGTATTACTAGCACACCTGGGGCTTTATCAGTATCAGGCTTAGCAATATAACCCTGAGCAGTAGTACCATTGCTTGGAAAGGTAACCATCTCACCCATAATTAATCTCCTCCACAAATATCACTGCTTGTAAGCAAGTAAAAGACCATCTCTTAGAGGTACTATGCTATAGATCCACTCTGGATCATTTCTAACCATATCGATCATAACTCTTATAGACTCCGTGTCTCTAGACCTTTCAGAAGGATCTAGTATCCTCCCATGCCAGAGGATGTTATCTACTATGAGCAGGCCACCTCTCCTTAGCTTGCTTTTGATTACAGGCAGAGAATCAGGGTAAGCAGACTTATCTATATCATTGAACACTATATCGAAGGTATCTTCCGTATTTTTGAGCGTCTCAACCGCTTCCCCTACATGGTAGACAACTATGTCCTCGTATCCCATGTTCTTTAGGTGTACGCGCGCCATATCTGATAAGTTTGAGTCCCAAACAGTGTGGTGAACCACTCCGCCACCGTTTTCGCGCACACCCCTTGCGAACCAGGCAGTGGAGTACCCGTAACCAGAACCTAACTCAAAAACCTTTCTAGCACCCATCACTCTGGTCATAAGGTAACAAAAATATCCTGCTGATGGACCTATGATCGGAAAACCATGGACTTTAGCATAATCTTCCATGATTGCCATATCACCAGTTCTCTCTGGCACGAGGGTATCTAGATATCTAGCTATACTTGGGGCAATCTCTTCCATCTAAAGAACTCCTGCACATGAAGTATCGGCCATACATGCACAGGGTATCATACAGGAGGTAAAGAAAGCGGTATTATAAGCAATTAGATTTCCAAAGAGGTAAAAGTAGAATGCAGGAAGAGCAGGTTAGCGGGACGGAAACTATCCGCGTAGTGATAGCTGAAGATCATGCTCTCGTGAGGGAAGGAACAAAGGAGCTCCTCGAGAAACGAGGTATAAGGGTAATAGGGGAGGCTTCAAACGGCGAGGAGGCTGTAGAGCTTGCCCAAAAGCTCCAACCAGACCTGATCTTGATGGATGTAAGCATGCCGAAGCTAAATGGCATAGATGCCACAAAGATTATCAAACAAAAACATCCAAATATAGCTGTCCTTGTTCTCAGTGCATATGACGATGACCAATATGTGTTTGCGCTCCTTCAAGCAGGGGCAGCAGGCTACATACTGAAGGACGCACATGCTGATGAAGTCGTGCACGCAGTGAAGGCGGTCGCTAATGGAGAGTCTGTACTTGCGCCTTCCATAGCCAAGAAGGTGCTTTCAAGGTTTACATCTCCTAATACACAGTCTGAACATCCAAGCCCTGTTCTAACTGATAGGGAGCTGGATGTCCTGAGGTTAGCGGCAAAGGGAGAGAGTAACAAAGCAATAGCTCAACAATTACATCTGAGTCCCCGTACCGTTCAGGTACACTTGAGCAATATATTTAATAAATTCGGTGTTGCGTCAAGGACAGAAGCTGTGCTGCATGCTCTTAAGTTGGGGCTTATAGACCTTTCGGAGTAATATATTATGGACAGAAGGTTTGCCAAAGTAAGGGTCCAGGAGCCATTGGAAAAGCCTCCGCCTGACTTTAGAACCGTAGACCAAACCACCCAAAAGATATTTACCCTCAACGCTATAGCTGCTGCTATAAGCAGAGAGGCAGACCTGGATAAGGTCTTTTATTTAGCCCTAGACTGGATTCTAGAAGTAACCGGTGCTGATGCGGGAACGGTATTCTTGCGCGATGAAGAGACAGGAGATTTGGTCAGAGTAGTTAGTAGAGGTATAAGCAACCTATTTCTGACCGAGCAAGAAAGACACAGCTATGGTATTGGTCTAGCAAGCAGGGTGATAAGGGCGGAGTCACCTATAGTCCTGGATAACGTAGCTCGAAGCTCAATGATAAGCCCCTCTAGCTACGGAGACGTAGTCAAGAGCTGTGTGGGCATCCCATTAAGGTCTGATAATAAAGTCGTAGGAGTCCTCAATATATTCTCTAAGCAGGTCAATAAATTTGAACCTGCTGATATAGAGCTACTTACAAGCATTGGTAATCAGATAGGAGTGGCAGTAGCCAAAGCGAAACTTAGTTCAACTGTTACCCAGAGCAGAGAGCAGCTGCAAGAGAAGATGCGTCAGCTGCAGGAGCTCTTGAAGATCAGTGCTACTTTCAGAGCTAACGCTCCTCTCGAGAAGGTACTCAATGCTATCTGTAACGCTATCAGTAGTGCACTCGGCTTCAGACTAGTTGAGCTCAGTCTTCTGGATCCCACCACGGGGATGATGGTGCCTGCGGCGTTCGCAGGCTTCTCTGAGGAAGAGCAGCAAGAGCTAAGGAGTTTTATAAGACCTCCAAGCTTCTACGAGCGTATCATGCATCCCAGGTTTCAAATCTCAAATAGTTACTTCATATCTCACAAGGAGGATATCGAGCAGACGCTCGGCATGCAGTGGGCCTTTTTACCAAATATCAACGATGAAGAGAGAGGTCCAGATGAGTGGCATCAGAAAGATGCATTAGCCGTACCAATTTACGATCGTGATGGCAATCTTACAGGATTGGTCTTTGTAGACGATCCCATCGATAGAAAGGTTCCTAGCCTAGAGAAGATACAAGTGCTGGAGATGTTCGTGCAACAAGCCGGGCTAGCTGTAGAGAACGCCAGGCTCCTGAATGACCTACAGAAATCTGAAGCACAGTATAGGTTGGTAACCGAAAATGCAAGTGACCTCATATTCCTACTTGACCCAGATGGAAGCATATCTTTCGCAAGCAGCAGTGCAAAAGCAATCCTTGGCTACCAACCAGATGAGCTGGTAGGGAAGATGTTTGTTGACCTGATATCTCCTCAGTCCAAGCGCATAACACCTGAATGCCTAATAAACCCGTTAACCGCAGACGAGCTAAGCATCAGGTGCGAGATAGAGGCCATAAGAAAGGATGGGAACTCAGTATTTCTTGAAATAAGCTGTACTCCAGTGTTTGAAAATGGAGTATTTAGAGGCGAGCAAGGTACAGCAAGAGATATCACTGAAAAGAAGAGGATGGAAAGGGAAATAGCTCGCAGGCAGAGGCAGCTTAGAAGATCCCAAAAGCGAGAGGAGCAGCTCAGCGGCTACGCTGCAGCTGTGATAGCTGCTCAGGAAGAAGAAAGACGGCGAATAGCACGCGACCTGCATGATGACACCGCGCAAGCTCTAATTGCTCTCTCCAGGCGAATAGACTCACTTAGAGAAGACCTAGGAGATCTTCCAGAAGCAGCTCAAAGAAAGATCGAGGATCTAAAGGCCCTTACAGACCAAACCCTCGCTAGCGTGAGAAGATTCAGCCGAGATCTAAGACCCTCCATACTTGACGATCTGGGTCTAGTACCAGCTCTAGAGTGGCTGGTCTCTGAGAATGCTAAGAGATACAAGATAACCACCAGGCTGAAAATCCAGGGTGAGGAAAGAAGACTACAACCTGAGGTAGAGTTAGCATTATTCAGAATAGCCCAGGAAGCGCTCAACAACACCGCCAAGCACTCTCAAGCTACAGGAGCTGCTGTGGAACTAACCTTTGGAGACACATGGTGTAGGCTTACAGTTTCTGATAACGGCATAGGTTTTCAAACTCCCCCCAATATATCTGAGCTTGCCGACCGGGGGCGCATGGGCGTTATGGGTATGTATGAGAGAGCTAACTTGCTTGGTGGTAACCTCTATGTAAGGACTGCTCCTGGGCAAGGTACTAGAATAACAGTTACTGTTCCCCTGATAGAGTCCTAATCATAAACGATGTATATCCACAAACCTACGTTAGACATCTGTGAATATATTTTTATTTTGAAAAGAGGAAGGGCAGACGTATTTAGTAGGGAGTGTGTATACGTGGAAAACAACTCAAAATGCGCTAAATAAGCCAAGTTACCAGTGGAAATATATGTGGAAAAACCGGAGAGTTTTTGCACAATGTTTATAACTTGCGAGACACATTTTTATCTTACTGGAAGTTATCCAAGATTTTTCCAGAGTGTTTTCCACAACTCGGTTATATTTTCCACAAAGTTATCCACAATTCCCACAAGTTATCCACATCCACTATATCTGCGGATAGATAGATTATAGATGTCCTAGGTTGTGAATTTCGCAAAACGTTACAAAATCTTTATTGGGTTATAATAGCTTCAAGTTGCAGAGGGGAGTTCAGGAAAGGGAAGGGAGAAGTAGTGTACAACTCTGATAGTCGCGCGCATAGCGGCACACACTTGCACCAAAATGATGTAGCTCTTTACATAGACTGGGAGAACATCAAATATAGTCTCTGGAACAAGGACTCAAGGGTCCCAAACGCCACAGCCCTCAAAGAAGCAGCCTCAAAGTTTGGCCGCGTGGTTGTAGCTAGGGCTTACGCCAATTGGCAGGAGCACCAGCACCAGCTGGATCCTAATGACCTTTATTCAGCTGGAATAGAACCTATTTACGTACCTACCAGGACATATACCTCGACCGACGCTGTAAAGACTAATAATCGTAGGAAGAATAGCGTAGATGTTAAGCTGACTGTGGATGCTGTGGATTTCTGCCTGAGTAATCCTAATATACATACTTTTGTGCTAGTGACTGGCGATGGTGATTTTATCCATCTCGTCAACGCCCTCAGATCTCGTGGCAGAGAGGTAGTGGTAATTGGCTGCTCATGGAGCACCAGCTGGCAGCTCACAAGTATGGCCGATTACTTCATACCATACGATATAGAGGTTGACCCTATATACGACAGGGTCGGTGAGGATAATACTGAGGACGTAGATCTGGAACATGCATTCAAGACCTTAGTGGAGATAATGCATGACATACGCAGGAGGGGTGAGCCAAATGTCTTTGCTCAGATTCGCCTTCTTATGCTCTCCAGAATGCGGAACTTCGATGAGAGGCATTATGGATTCTCTAACTTCAGGGAATTCATGAAGGAAGCTGAGAGGAGAGGCTTGATCAAGACCTACAATGTCGGCCTAATCGATCGTGCTTACCTCCCAGATGAGCAGCTGGAAGTTGATATGCACACCCATGTGAAAGGTATCTCCAACAATGAGCTATCTGCTAGCGGGGCTAATACAGGATACGCCTCTTCCTATCCCTACAAGGAAGATGGCAGAAGTATGCTCATCAAGCTAATAAGGTACATTAGCGAGCTGGAGCGGAACAGTCCCTATATGAGCTTCAACTTCATGGTGGAGAATGCTGCAAACACTGGAATACTACCTATAAGCGTGTCAGAGATAGCTACTATGCTCAACATAGCTATAGATGATGGTATTTTCAAGCGTGAGTCTAAAACCATCTACAGCAAGGCTACGAATGATTACCGGGAAATTAGTGTGTTCCATCTCAATAGGTCGCATCCACTGGTGATCGAAGCTATCGAAGAAGATATAGTCTCCAGTGAAAGCTAGCTTCTAAGTAGCTTTTAATAGATCTAGAATACTATAGAAGTTTTACGAATGTTGCTTACTCCAGGAAGGTAATCATGAAGGCACAAGTGCTTTCTGAGCAGGCGTCAATCGATAAACACCCACTTAATCTCTTGGAAGTAGATGAGCCACAAATTGGCCCCAAAGATCTCCTTATAAAAGTCAAGGCTTGCGGAGTGTGCCATACCGACCTCCATATAGTTGAGGGTGATATCCCCTTGCATAAAAGACCGATTGTACCTGGTCATCAGATAGTGGGAATAGTAGAGAAAGTAGGTGAAGCAGTATCTCGTTTCTCTCCAGGAGATCGAGTGGGAGTTCCCTGGCTTAATTGGGCATGTGGTGAGTGTGAGTATTGCCGGAGAGGGCACGAAAATCTCTGCGTGAATGGCAAGTTCACCGGTTGGGATGTTGACGGTGGCTATGCTGAGTATCAAGTTACAAGTGAAGACTTCGCATATCAACTCCCTGAGGGATACTCGGATCTGGAGGTTGCTCCCTTGCTCTGTGCTGGAATAGTGGGTTACAGGGCATTGAAGCTTGCTAAGGCTGATAATGCTGAGCGAGTGGGCTTGTATGGTTTTGGTGCTTCGGCTCACATCGCTATACAGGTGCTACGATATTGGGGAGCGAGGGTGTTCGTCTTTACCCGTAGCAAGGAACACCAAAAGCTTGCCATGGAGCTGGGTGCCGAATGGGCAGGTACAGCTGATGATGATCCTGGAGTGCTGATGCAGTCGTCTATAATATATGCCCCAGCAGGCGATATTATTCCGCAGGCCCTTAGAGTATTGGATAAAGGCGGGGTTCTGTCCCTAGCAGGCATATATATGACACCTATACCTCAATTAGATTATGAGCTGTTGCGCGGAGAGAAAGTTATAGTGAATGTTACAAATGCAACCAGGCAAGATGCTGTGGAACTTCTCGACCTTGCACCTAAGGTGCCGATACGTACTGAGATAGAGGTTCATCCTTTAGAGGAAGCCAACGATGTACTATTGAGACTCAAGGAAAGTAAGGTAAATGGTTCAGCTGTTTTACAGATATCATAATACTGATATAATCCAGCTTGTCATAAACCTAAAATAGGGATAAGTATGTCACAAGAAGATATATACTCAGAGACCACGCAGCCTATAGATACATCAAAGAAACCTGTGGGCAGCTCTGTTAGTAAGTCTCCTCTTGCTGCTAATAGGATAGGAGTAAGTAGAGCTGAACCCTGGGTTGATGCTGTAAGGTGGGGAGCAGTATGGGCGGGATTGCTAAGCGCCTTTGGTCTGTTCCTACTTCTCTTCACTCTAGTTGTAGCGTTAGGATTTAGATCCACCTCGGTGTTGGCGGCGATCGTGCTCTTATGTACCTTCTTTGGTGGTTTCGTGTCGGCGCGTAGCTCTGGAACCTACAGTAGATTTATAGGATTCATTCAGGGTTTTCTTGCCTGGATTTTGGGGTTGCTAATATCGGTACCTCTTACGTACTTGGCCCTAGCTATTTACAGTGGAGATGTTACTAATAACGGCTTTTCCCTAGAACCTCTCTTGGAAAGGCTACGTAACGATGCCACCTACTTTGGTACATTTACTTTTCTCGGGCTTCTCATTACAGCACTGTTGTCTAGCCTGGGTGGCATAGTTGGCACTTTGTCAGGTGAAGGCTCTGATGTTTCCTAAGCTGGTATTGTAAATTGCAGTTGGCTGCATATTTTGGTATATTACAAGCGTGGTACGTTCCCCGATAGCTCAACGGTAGAGCGGGCGGCTGTTAACCGCAAGGTTCCAGGTTCGAATCCTGGTCGGGGAGCCAGATTTCAATTCACCAACTCTAGAGATTCTTAGGTAATGCAGATCCTGTCTGGATATCGTGGTGGAGTCTTTTTTTACCCTCGATTCACGCGGAGTTAGGCCCCAAGTACATCTTCACTTGATTTCTCTAGTTTGAGACGAAGTGCGTGGGTTCAAGCGCAACTCACGCAAATCCTCTTATTCTCCACCTCACAGCCTTGTCTTGTTTCACAGCTAGGTTGCAGGTGAGATACTTACCCGACGTTGAATCCCAGAGATAACCTAGCGAAAGCCAGCGCTGCGACCCACGGCCCGATGTGAAGCTAACCACCAGTTGGTGGGACAGCCGCGAAGTTCGCCGCACGCGTCACAGCACGCTCCGACCTCGTGTACAGCGAACTCCTGACATTCGACGATCCCGAGACCTGCCTGCCGGCTATCGACACCATTGAGGGCTTCCTGCCCGGCGGACCCAGCCTCTACAGGCGTGTGCTGGTGCCGGTAGGCGCCATTCTGGTCGTCGGTTGGTGGACGGTGCCTGGCGAGCCTAGGGAAGGACTCTTCCGGATAAATCGGCTGTCCTGCCGATTTGGACGCACCGAAGGTGCGCCCGGAGGGTGCGAGCCAGGGATAGCGAGCATCAAATCTCTTGAAACCAACTGTCACTAACTGTAAACTACGTCAGTTGGGTGAGGTACAATGACATGAAGTTTGCCTTGCGGTCAGAGAGGTGCTTCGGATGGATGAAAAACCAGGCCACGTCCTGGCCATCGAAGAGTCGTTTGCCTAGCTGAAGATACCGAAATCAATACTCTACAAGCTCGTTTGGGAAGACGAAGCTCTGAGTCAGATGATCAGCCGCTATTGGCGCTTCAAGGAAAGTATCTTGCAGCTCAACTGGCAGACGGTCTGTATAGGGGAACAAAGTTGTCCGACGCCTACCCAATAAGCCCTCTGCTCCCTGATCCTGCATATCTTTTGGAATTAGCTCAACACGCACGACATGAAAACCACGCGCAAATAGCCACTCCTGATATTCCTCCGGTCCGTAAAAAATAATACGGGTGGTAAAATCCTGTAATTCGGTACCCAATGGCGCCAAAGATGTCGGCTGCTTTTCCACGATCGCCCATTTGCAGCAAAATTTTGCCGCCAGCCTTGAGATAGGCACGCACCCCCCGGAAGAACCGCAAGGTGGTTTTTTATCCAGTGCAGGGTAGCATTGGAGAATGCAACATCGAATCTGCAGGGCAAATGAATATCTGTCGCATCCATGCGCAGAAGGATAGATTTGGGTATTGATCCAAAGGCAAATTCTCAGTAGCAAAAGCAATCATCTCATCAGACAGGTCAATTCCCACCACATTTCCATTTTTCACAACCAGCTTGCGCTGGTTGTGATCTTGTCATCTCCGAATCCGATATCAAGCACAGACTCATATCCCTGCAAGTTCAGCTTTGAAATAAGCTCCTGGACTCATTGCAGTCGGGCCGAAGAGTTCTCTACGTAGTCCCTGGCATTCCATTTCTGTTGCACCGAACCCATGGGTTCTAGTCCTCTAACGTTTTGAACTAACCGAATAAGACAGAGATGTTTTATTTCCGTTGGATTGATTCGATGTTGAGAATTCGCTAACAGTATCGACTGTTGAAATAGCATGCCCAATATACACCAATATACATAAGAAAGACACTCTTGTCCTGAGGCTGCTGTCCTGATTTTGGGGGGAATATTTATTGCTTGTCTGGGAAATGATGGGACAAATGTCCCTGATCAAAGGACTTACTTCGACCGAAGCCGGCATCACGCCCGAGAACGATTGCTTCAGCTCGACTGGAGACTTGCAATTTACTGTAGATGTTTGTGACGTGATTGCGCACTGTTTTTTCACTAAGAAAAAGGCTTTCGGCTATCTGCTTATTGCTCAATCCCCGGGCAATCAAGTCAAGAATCTCAATTGAAAAGCCTTGTTTGGGGGTGGGGAGGGCTCTGTCACATCCGTTGAGAGAAAATCTAAGACCTCATCCAGGAAACGCTGCCAGGCTGGCTCGCTTGCTAAAAGCAAATAGTTCTTGCTCTCAAGGAAAACAAATCGTGCTCCGGGAATCATCGCCGCCAGTAGGCGGCCTTCCTCAAAACTTACTATGGCATCATCACGTGCATGAAGAACTAGGGTTGGCACGATTATACCCTTCGGGCTGAATCGCTAACATCAACGTTAAAGGCGGCTACTTCCATTTTGGCGGCATTTTCTGGCGAAGTCGATTTTCGCTGGATATCGTTAAACCAACAGACTTGTTCCGGGTTCCCTTCGGGCATAAACAAGGTTGTAAACACCTGACGAAATGCAGGATTATCCTTTCCTCAACCAACCTTAAATAACTAAAACATTTGCCTGATCCAGTTGTTCCTGAGTTGGCGTTCGGTGAAACCTACCCGGGCATAGGCCCCGTAAAGGATCAGATGACTGACTTTCTCAGAATGGTGAGCCGTATATTCAATAGCTACAGCACTACCTCTGCAGGGGCCTAGAAGGGCGAACCGCTCCAGACCTATAGTGTCCACAACCGTCTCCAAGTCCTGTACCCAAGCCTCCAGTGAAATCTCCTCCACCTCCCAGTCCGAAAGGCCACATTGCCCGTTGATCGTGCTGGATAAAGGTGAAATGTTTGCCCAATTCTGTCAACCAATGCCGCCAAACCGGACCCTCCCAGTCATACTCCAGATGCGTCAAATGTGAAGAGGCTCTGACAAGCGGATAGCCCGTGCCATGCGTAGCGTAGGCGATGCGTACGCCGTCAGGGGAAATGCAATAGCGAATCTGTTGTTTGATTTTTCCCACCGAATGAAATCTTTGTCAAACAATGCCACTGGCAAACTGGAAAGTGGCGCTTGAATAAGCACAGTCCCTGATTTAAAGAAATTGCCCAAAGCTTGGCATCAGCGGCACACAGTGCCATCCGGTGGATGCTGTTAGTAGCCAGCATGCCATCATGCAACAGCCATTACCGTGCCCGCACATAGTGGCAAACCTGGGCGCCAGTGCTTGCTTTCACGGCAGAAACAAGGTCGAATGGCAGCGGCTCGGACATCGCCGGAAAGAGCTTCTTGCCGCTGCCGATGACAAGAGGCACGACCGTAAGCACCAACTCATCGACTAGGTCTGCGACGAGGAGCGACTGCACCATCATGGGGCTGCCGTACACATAGATATAGCCGCCGGGTTGGCCCCGCAGGTCGGCCACGGTCTTGAGAAAGTCCTTGCCTCGGATGATCGTGGTTGGGTGCCATGTGATGTCAGCCTCTGTAAGCGTGTCGGACACCACATACTTTTGCACGCGGTTGATCCAGTCGGAGAAGTCGTCACCCGACCGGCTGGGCCAGGCCATTGCCGACACCTGGTAGGTACGTCGCCCTTGCAAGAGTGCATCACTTTGCTTGGCCAGCTCGTCAAACGTGCCCCCGATAATCTCAGGGTCGAAGTACTTCCCCATCCACCCGCCGTGGGCGAATCCCCCGTCGATGTCTTCCGTCGTGGCACCGGGTGCTTGGATGACACCGTCGAGGCTGATAAATTCTGTGATAAGTGTCTTCAATATAGAGTCTCCTGTTTTTGCACATTAGTGCTGTGCAAGTAATTGTGGCAATTATACAAATCGGGATAGGAGTAGACAAGCACCAGCGATGCAGCATGTTCATCGCGATACCGTCCTTTTGTGTCAGATGCTACTAGCACAAACCAGGCTGAAGTGATGAGTGGAGAATGTTACCAAAAGTAGGTTATATAAAATGCAAAGCATGGTTTATTGCAGGGGGTGATGGGTTTCATAGTGGTTTTTTCCCAGTCACGATTCGTACTGGCGGAAACATCTGAAATTGTAATCTCGAACGGTTTACATCCTGCCACCCTAGTGCTTGAAAGGCTTGGGCATACTCCTCTGTATGTTGAAAATCCAATAAAGCCACTTGCCCACCTGGCTTGAGCACCCGTGCGATTTCCTGAATAGCTTTCAAGCGACCTTCCTTAGTGGGGATATTGTGAATCGCCAGGCTTGACACAACAACGTCTATGGTCTCATCCTCAAGAGGCAGGTCACGCATGTCGCCAGTCTTGACTTCGACAAAGTTTGCAACTCCTTCTGCTCGGGCATTTGCCATAGCAGCTTCAGGATGGTTGCCAGATTGGTCTGCATTTTGCCAGAGATCTATCCCGATAGCTTTGCCAGTTGTTAGCCGGCGAGCAGCAGCAGTGAGCAACAAGCCACGCCCACAACCGACATCGAGAATCGTTTCATTTCCACGCAAGGTCAGTGAGTCGATAAGCTTTTCGCGCAGTTTGAGTTTGCCTATTTTGCTACTCCACACCATCAGTGCGGCAGTGAGCACCATGCTGGCACCAGCAATTAACCCCCAAACCAGTAAGATTATCCCTAACACTGAGAGCTTTGCGACTAACAGGTGGTGGAGAACGACACCAGCGATCATCGCTCCTGCACCAGCGAGTAATAAGTTACGAACGACTAGCGGAGCGTCAATGCCGTAGTTGCCTTGTTTGAGAACAGGCTTTTGCATATCATCCTCTAATTCGATATTTCGCAAGCAAAATTATAATGCTTTCTCGGTAGTGGCGGTATCCATACCAGCGATGTGCACCACTTATCGATTGCCTGATCACTCTCAGGTCCTGTAGGTGCTTCACTACATCTTTGATCATCATCGCTCTTGCACTCGTCAGGTAAAGCAGTGGTCGGCCACAGCTGCTTGCGACATGTCCTTAACCATGTGAACATGTTGCACCTGTTTACCTGTTACCCTTTCTCGCAATGCAGATACAGACCAGCGAGCACAAAAGCGATAGCAATCGACTCGGCATACTCGTTGGTATGTTGGAGCTTCCGACATCCACAACGTGCTGTTGAATGCAGAATCGCCGTGGATGTCTGTATACGCTTGAAGTTCGTGGTAGGCCGTTAGTTCGTCCACTTTAAATTTCCACCCATTTGTAGAGAATGGGTTTACTTATTTGACTTTGGTGGTTATCATAGCCACCACCGCTTGGATAGAACCAGCGACGGTGAGCGTGTTGCTGTCGGCACTAAACGTGCCTTGGTAATAGTCCGGCTACCCTTTCTTGCCGAACTAGATCGTGAGAGTGTCTCCTTCGACTTCGTACACATGGTCGAGGATATTGTCGGTGCTGTCTGGTAAAGTAATCTGATTTCCTTGCTCGGTGCTTCTCCTTTGATCCTGTGTCTGGATTGCACAAACTCAACATGTTGGATTAGGGAACCCTCCTTCCATACACTCGAAAGTTAAGTAGTCGTTTGCATCTCCTGTTATTTCCCACGTACCGACCAATTTATTCAGACTGGCTGGAGAGCACTACTACCGAATCAAACGGAGCGAATCCGTGTTACAGACGGCCAGGGAAGGCGGCATACCGTGCGAAAAGTCCAGCGGGTTCGCCACATCGATCAGAATCTTCCCCCGGAGGTTCGCTGCACCGCCGTCTCGATCGCCTGCATGGAAGCAACTCCAGCGGTGCAATTGAAGGAATCTCTCCAAATGCGGCGGCATCGGCAAAGGTCCCGTGCGGCGCCCGCGGGCCATTGGCCGCTACCCACCGGGCTGCTTTTTCGTTATCTGCCGTGCGCGAGCTCATACCCACTTCATGCCCAAGCTGGATGAGCTTCGAGTCAATCGTCTGTCCGACCGTGCCCGTGCCGAGGATGCCGATGTTCATTGTGCACTCCTCTCGTTAGCTGCCCAACGACCTTGAGATAAGCCGCCCGGCCAGCGCTTTGATAGTTGCATGAATCCGATTCGTCTCAGCTAGCAAGGTCGATCTATAGAGTGGTTAGGCGTCTCAGATCAGCTGGACAACTCAAGCCCGCAGGCCGAGCCAGCCGAATATCATCCCTGGGAGTAAGAGAAGGGTTGGTATCCAAAAGATGGGCGGAAGGTCGACAAACTGAATAGAGATGCCAGCTTTCAAGTAGGGCTTGAAAATGAGAAACCAGTAAGGGAGAACTAACAGTCCAGTTAGGGTGAGTGTTGCAAACGCCCACACTTGATGCTGGCGAAGTCCAAACCATGTGAGAGAAATAATGAATATGCCTATTATAACGAGTGATCCGCCAGCATTGGTCAAGAATAGCGTGCGGAACATCGCCAGCTCCTTGTTTCTATCTAGCAGTTCAGACGGCGCTGCTCCAAAGAGCTGTCTATCGGTTTGCTGCGAGATGAAGATAGCACTACGTCCAAATTTTGAGTTGACAAAGATCGGCGTGAGTATCCCGATCAACAGATGAACGACTCCTGATAATAGAAAGCAAATAACACTAATGCCGAGTGGAGTTGCCCAATGGAAAGTAGATACAGTCTGAGATTGATCCATGGTAGGCTCCTTGTTGGAGAACTATGTTTTGGCTGGAATGTTAGTACTGATGCTTATAAGGTTTCGCAGGGATAATTTATTATTAAGCTAGGTCAGATACAAGCGAACCTAATTTTTCGCGACTTACAGGGATTATCCCAGCATCTGCGAAGCGCAGCAACAATTCACTCCATCCAGAATGAATGATATAAGCTTTTTGCAAAGCCATGCGTGCTTCATCGACTTGCCCTAACAACAGTAGTGGTAGAGCCCGTCTGAACTGGAACTCTGGCTCGTCAGGGAATTCTGCGCAGCATTCCTCAAGATCAGCTAAACCCGTAGCAACCTCACCCATCATAACTTTGTTGATTCCTTGGTCGGCAAGTTGATGGACTCGAGCATACCTCAATAAACGCTTGATCTCGCCCAGATCCTCTGGGCTGTCATCCACTCGTAGATCAATCAAGTGGTCCAGCTCATTTATTCCGGAGGATTTACCAGATACCACGATTAGCGCTGCTGATTGCCTCCCACGAATATCGCCACCTTCATCCTCGGCACCTTCAAGCGCTGCCAGCAATCGATCAGCAAGTTGTCCATCCGTATTTTCAAATGCGGAAACCATAGCTTGCCATACGGTAGGTTGTGCCATCATATTAGCTTGAGCACAGCAATGCATACCAACAGCATGTCCTGCTGCTACACAATTGGTTCCAGTGTGGACCGCCATACGGCCTTGTATATCTAAAATCGCTACCTGACGCATAGAGGCCCCTGCGTCCTCACTTAGTAATTGCTCTAAGATCTGCTTTGGTTCCTGACCAGATCGCAGCCTTCGCAAAGTTTCATAACCATAAATTGGGTTAGCAAAGGACTGTGATGCGACTACACCAATACCAGCTTCGATCCAAGGCACTATTCTTTCCACAGCAAAATGGCGCGACTGGACGGCTATACCTAATTCATTATTAGCAGGGTCGTGTGCAATAATTGAGTAAGTCATAGTTTCACCTCATTACTTAGCTATCATTCTTCTTAGATAGCCCAATCTACACAACCCAACTTTTAGTCCAGTCATGGCTATCTATTACAACAAACATTGGCTCTCATGCAGGATTCATGGCGGGCTTATCTTATTACCAACAATGGTTCAGCGGACGACGAGTGTTTATGATCGCAAAGTCTAAGAAATTTTCCTACTTTGGTGAAGGCCGATTCCCTAAGCTTGTCTTGACAAATTGGCAATTGTTATCAATCATCGATATTTGTGGAGCTCTATGTTAGCAGGCTAGTGCAGAGTAAATAGTATTATGAAAAAATTAGAGATAACTCAAACGAAGAGTATTAGGTATAAGTAAAGGGTTTATAGCAGCGATATCTTTAGTTCGCCTAAGATAAAAATCTCGCCTTTAATCGATATATTCATAATAAAAGATAAAAGTCTCTATAGGTTTTGCCTCCTTGTTGAGCTGCGTCCATTGATGACATGCATTATATCACCGCTGCTAAGAAGTAAAGTGTATTTATGGTCTAGAAAAGGTTTCGAATACTAGAAATGTTTGCTTACGAGAGATTTTAGGTAATATCCCGTACAGGACGGCAAATCGCTGCCTCCTGTATTTCTAAGTACTATTGGGCGTTAAAGTAATACTACTCTCGTCTATTAGAAGCAATTTTTCTCTTATTGCCATATTTTTAGACTTACTGCTCAAGTCATATATTGTGTTAGCTAGTCCAAGCTTTTAAAGCTCTCTTAGTCTATGGGAACTAACTGCTAATATGTGAATACTCATTTTATATCTATTACTTTATATTCTTCTGGAACGTTCTGCGCCCAGTACTCATAAGGGTCAAAATCTATATTCACGTTTTCCTTGCAGCCGATACTTCTATATCTGAAATCTCTTTGAAAAGTAAGTTTCGGAATATACAAGGTCCATATCATGCACCTCTAAGTTCCGATCTTGTACATAAGCAAAACAGGGCAAGACTACTGCTTAGTACTGGCCAGATGTTTAGTTCGTTGCATATCATAAGTGTCCACTAGTAAAGGGCGTGCGCAGAATGAAGTGCTCAGAATTCTTGGGGTTGTTGTGACCTTGATCGCGTCACTCACAATATGTATGTTCTTTACTCATCACCTGTAGATATGGGTCTGCTTTCGTCCGTTATCCACTCGCTCCAGGAACCTGGATACAGCTTTGGCATTCCTAATCCAGCGTGAGCAAATGCAAGGACGTTGTGAGCTGCAGTTACTCCGGATCCACAGTAAAACACTATGGAATCTGGAGGATATTGCTCTACAAGCGGGGCAAATCTTTCTCTAAGGCTTTGAGGTGATCTGAAGAATCGGCCTGCATCCAGATTTTCGGTATATGGTAACGATACTGCAGTGGGTATATGACCTGCCTTTGAATCTATGGTCTCATTTTCTCCCCTGTATCTATCATTTGTTCTTGAATCAACTATCTTGCAAGACTTTGAAGCTATTCCTGCAAGAAGGTCATCGGCAGAGGCTATAAGTTTGTGGTTGTATTTACCGTGAAACTCGGTCCTAGTTCTAATCTCATTCCCACTAACAACTGGAAGGCCATTAGCAACCCATGCTCTAAAGCCTCCATCTAGGACAGCTACGCTATTGTGCCCTGCCCATCTGAGCAGCCACCAGAGCCTGGCGGCTGCCATAGCACCAGTCTGCTCGTCGTAGGCCACGACTTGTGATTCTTGCGAGACGCCAAGCCGAGACATAGTCTCGTCGAAGTCTTTTGGATCAGGGAGTGGGTGACGTCCTGTCTTGCCCGGTATTACTTTCCCGGATAGATCTTTATCCAGGTGTGCATATACCGCGCCTGGTATGTGAGCTTGAAGATAATCCCTTAGACCTTGCTCAGGATTGCCAAGTGTATAGCGACAATCTATAAAGACCCATTGTGGATCCTGTAAATGCTTTGCTGCCTCTTGTACGCTAATAATTGTTTCATATGGCACGGCATTTACCCCTATTGCTTTATTAGATCTACATATCTCTTGCGAAACTTCTCGTACTTCGGGGCTATTACCAGTCTGCAGTAGGCTTGGTGAGGATTACGACGGAAGTAATCCCAATGATATTCCTCTGCTGGGTAAAAGGCTTCAAAGGGTACAACTTGCGTTACTATAGGGTTCTTCCACACATTGTTCCTAGTTAGCTCTTCAATCACCTCCTGCGCGATCCTTCGCTGCTCTTCATCGTGGTACAGGATGATTGACCTATACTGAGTGCCTACATCCTCACCTTGTCTATTGGGGGTAGTTGGATCATGTACCGAGAAGAAGACCTCTAATAGATCCCGAAACGAGATTTGACTAGGGTCGAACTTTATGTTGACGACCTCCGCGTGCCCGGTTGTGTCGGTACATACTTGCTCATATGTGGGATTGGGTACATGTCCTCCTGAGTAGCCTGGAATCACCTCTATAACACCTTTGAGGTCCTTGAATACGGGCTCCATGCACCAGAAGCAACCACCTCCAAGGGTAGCTTCCTGTATGTGACTATTATTTGACATGGTTACTCACCTCTACCAGTTGCGTAATCGTCCGATCAATTATATGACCTAGGAATGAATAGCGATCTATATGTTCTAGGATCCTAGCTTTGGGTTTCTGTAGATGGGCTCTCCATTAGCTATCTTTATAGTTAGCTGATTTAGGAGCTCAGCAAGTGCCTTGATTGCCCACTTAAAATCTGATTCTTCCATGGCATCAGGATCGATATCCGGTATTGGGTTGAGGCAATCTATAAGAAAAGCCTTGTCCTCACAGATGGCCCATTCCACCAGGTTTATATCGTAGCCAAGCTCTTTGACTACCTTAGCTGAATCCGACATAATACGCGCTTCGAGCTCATTGGGTATTCCTTGACTACCAGGTAGATATCTCTTCTTCTGAAAGTCAAAGTACATAGGTATAACTTCCTCTCCTATAACCAGGCAACGAACAAAAAGATTCCAGTCTATGAGTTCCTGTACCATGACTGTTCTCGTCGATGTATGTCGGTAGTTTTCCATAAGCTCATCTACTGAGTGGCATATATGTAGCTCAGACCACTCTCCTTTTTCTGCGTCCTTCAATATGCAGGGTAAACCTACTTCTTCTGCTACCTCGTACCAATCAACTGGTAGTGGATGGCTTGCTAGCTCTCGGGATGGAGAATAATTTTCCAAAAAGTAGTGATTGGGTAGTAGTACAGTTTTGGGTGTTAGTAGACCTAGTTTATGAGCCAGAGATATCTGATGAAACTTATCATCTGAGGAAGATACAAACGGGTTGTTGATAACATAGACACCACTTATTAAGGCATGCTTGAGGTAGGCCCTGTAAAATGGGACTACATGCGAAAGCCTGTCAACAATAACAGAATATCTACAGTCTTCTCCCAGCTCTACTGCTCCTAGCCTGACGATTTGCATATCTACGTGTGGATAGTTGGATGTGATCTCTTGTAAAAGTGCACTGACCAGATTTTTCTCTCTTCCTACCAGAAGTCCCACTCTTGGTTTTTCCATGGCCTTCCTCCTGGTGATACGAAAAATGGCCTAATCGCCTTTAGGCGCGGTTACAGCAATTATTGGGCCCTTATTGTACTTGAGTTATTGTAGATCAACAATGCAAAATGGTCTTGAAATAACATCTGGTAGGTAGAGGTATGGCGATAGAGAGAGCTGGCACTGGTGATAAGTTGAGCGAGGACGTGCGCCTCCTTGGGAGCATAGTTGGAGATGTGCTCATAGAACAAGGCGGTCAGCGATTATTTGACATAGTAGAAAAGCTTAGGACTACCTCTATAGCCTTGCGTACTAGGTACTCAGAGGAGCTCCATCGTGAGTTAGTCCAGATAACTTCCGAGCTTGATCCTGCGACAGCCTTTGATGTAATACGTGCCTTTAACCTTTTCTTTCTGGTCGTGAATCTCGCTGAAGAAAACCATAGGGTAAGGGTGCTCAGGCAAAGGGAGATTAGCAGCTATCCTGAGCCTCTGGAGGGATCGATTAGAGAGGCTGTAAGAGATCTGTATAACGAAGGTATATCGGATGAGCAGCTGCAGGAGCTGTTGAACAGACTCAGGGCAAGGTTTGTATTCACCGCCCATCCTACTGAGTCCAGGCGCAGAACAACCTTGATGCACCTTAGACATATATCTAATCTCATAGCCTTGCTTGATGATGCCCTTCTGACTCCTACCCAGCGTGAGATGGTTATAGATAGGCTACGGGAAGTGGTGACAGCTCTTTGGCAGACAGACGACTTCAGAGAAACTAGACCTACTCCTCTAGATGAGGTCTATAACAGCCTCTACTTTTTCCAGGAAAGCGTGTTTGAGATCCTTCCCTCCGTCTACAGAGAGTTATCAGACGCCTTGAAATCGGTGTATAAAGACTGGAGTTTCCAGATACCCCCTGTCATTCAATTTGGTACTTGGATGGGGGGAGATAGAGACGGCAACCCTAATGTTACACCTGAAGTAACTATACGTACAGCACGCCTCCAGAAAGGCGTGTTGCTGAGGCACTATATATCCCAGCTCGACAGGCTTCGCAGGCACCTATCGATGAGTGTTCGGCGTGCTGGGGTGAGCGATGAGCTCATGCAGTCCATAGAGAAGGAGAGAAAGATCCTTCCTGAGGCCTCTGAAAGGATAGAGGAGAGAAACAAGAACGAGATGTATCGCCTGAAGATAGGCCTCATGATAGAAAAGCTAAAGAATACTCTCTCCGCTATGGAAACCAGACAGAAGCCTCAGCCCGACGTTGCTTATGAGGGTGTAGATCAGTTCTATGCAGATATAGACATGATCGTCAATAGTCTGAGGCAGAACAAGGGAGACAGACTGGCCTTAGGAGCAGTAGAGGACTTCCGGAGGCTTGCTGAAGTATTTGGATTTCATCTTGCGAAGATAGATGTGAGGCAGCACAGCGCTCGTCATAGCCAGGCTATAGCGGAGGTGCTATCCTCGGTAGGTATATGCGATAGGTACTTGGAGCTTAGTAGCGAGGAGCAAGCTGAACTCCTGCGTAATTTGCTTAGAGACAATCGACCAATTATAGGTAAGGTTCACCACTTCTCACCTTCCACCGAAGAAACAATCGCTGTTTTTGATGCTATCAGAACCATCCAGGAGGAGATTGGAAAAGAAGCTTGTGACACTTACATAATAAGCTTTGCTCAATCTGCTGCTGATCTGCTTGAGATTCAGCTTCTAGCCAGGGAAACAGGATTGTTATCAGTATCTGAGGGCTGGAGCAGGCTGCAGATTGTCCCACTTTTTGAGAGCATACATGATCTAAACGAGTGCGGTAATATAATGGCTAGCCTCCTGGATGACCCTATATATAGATGCAATGTCAAGGCATGGGGTGATCACCAAGAGGTGATGATAGGTTACTCGGACTCCAATAAGGACGGTGGTTTCTTCACGAGCTGTTGGGAGCTCTACAAAGCTCAGAGGCGTCTGGCCGCTGTGTGCTCCGAGAGAGGCGTTACGCTGAGGCTATTCCATGGTAGAGGCGGGGCGATAGGTAGAGGTGGTGGGCCGACGCATATGGCTATACTTGGTCAACCTCCTGATACTATACATGGTGAGCTCAAGCTTACCGAGCAAGGTGAAGTTATATTTGCCAGGTATGGCAATCCTGCGATTGCAAAGAGATATCTGGAGCAGGTGTTGAACGCTCTACTCAGAGTGAGCCTAAGCCCAACCGTTATAGAAAACCAGAGCAGAATAGAACCAGAGTGGCAGGAAGCCGCGGACACTTTGAGTGCTTACTCTTATAGAGAGTATAGGAATCTGGTGTATGAGACGCCTGAGTTCGTAGAGTACTTCCGCGAAGCTACCCCTATAGGCGAGATAAGTCTGCTACCCATAGCTTCACGCCCCGTCCGCAGGCAGAGTGGTTTTGATATCGAGCAGCTTAGGGCCATCCCCTGGGTTTTCTCCTGGATGCAGAGCAGGCATACCTTACCAGGATGGTATGGTCTTGGGACTGCTATAGAGAAGTATGTTGCTGGGGACGATTCTAAGCTCAGGATACTTCAGGAGATGTATCAGAAGTGGATGTTCTTCCGATCCACCATAGATAACGCTCAGATGATACTATCTAAAGCTGATATACACGTAGCGAGTATGTACGCGGGATTGGTGAGCAACCCAGATGTGTGGAGTAAGGTATGGCCCAGGATACAGCAAGAATACGAAAGAACTGTCTACTGGGTAATTAAGGTAACTGGGCTGAACAGGTTGCTCGATAATGCGCCGGTGCTTCAGAGATCTATTATGCTCAGGAATCCTTATGTAGATCCAATAAGCTACATACAGGTAGCCCTGCTACGCAAGTTGCGAACAATTCCTGATACTGAGGATCATAAGGAGGAGCGTGAGAGTATACTGCAAGCAGTCTTTCTATCTATCAATGGTATAGCTGCAGGGCTACAGAACACGGGATAAAAATGCAGGGGGCAGGAAACCGCCCCCTGCAACCAGACCCCAAAGTTTAGGACTGCATTTGATGCTGTTCTGGATTGTCCCAATACCATGTCTCTGGATCGTAGACAGCTGGTGTTGGGTGTATCCAGGGGTTTACCCATCCATGCAGTGTCAGATCTTCCCTCTTCGGTACGTTCATAAGACCATTTTTGACTAGTTCTACTCTTGGCCAGTTGGCAACCACGCCAAGGAAGAAAGGCCCCTGTTCTATGTGAAGCTTCATGATCTGCCATTCCAGCGCTATTCTCTTCATGCGGTCTACTTCAACTCTGGCCTTGTTGTAGAGATCCCACAAGGTCTTAACTGGTTCGAAGAACTCCTTGTCGAATGGCCCAATTCTAGGTGGGTTACGCTTCCAAGGGTTGATGTTCTTCTGCTGGTTCTGCTTGGGGGTACCTATAACTTGGAAGAAAGCTCCATGGAGTGGCGCCCAGTGCGCGGGCTCAACAGGAATTACCCACCCTGGGTATATAAGTATGCTATTATCACCTACCTCCCAAGTGGTGGTGCTCATTAGCTTACCAGAATTCCATCTGTCATCCCAACCTGTTGGGGGAACGGGATTAAGTTTGGCATTTATGCCTATAGCCTTCCAGTCAGCGGCGAGCTGCTCGTTTTTACGCATATGCTCACCACCTTGCGGTGTATCTGCCTGGTAATCTAGGTAAACCACTAGTTTGGAGCCATCGGGCATCTCTCGCCAACCGTCGCCATCTTTATCTACTACACCTATCTCGTCAAGGATCTGCTTTGCTTTTTCAGGATTGTATTCTAAGTAAGAATCACGCCATTGCTGGTACAGCTTCTTACCCTCTTCGTTGATGTTGAAGTTCACTCCCTTGGGGCTTAGTGTACCTGTGGTGACTTCTCCAGTATCCAGGTACACTAGCTTCCTAACTGCTTCCCTGTTGTAGGCATGAGAGAGAGCTTGCTTGAACTTGGGATTGCGAATCAACTCTCGCATCTTTTCATCAGGGTAGTCGTGGTTGAAGAAGAAGATGGAGCCAGTACCAGAACCCGAATCCCAGAATATCATCTGGTAGTTGCCTTTTTGCTCGGATTGCTTAAGTAGTGCATAGTCGGCTGGTGATATAGGCTCGAATCCACCATGCACGAAGTCGGCAGCACCTTGTGTGAACTTCAGCTTGAGTACTTCAGGATCTAGGATATTCCTCATTATCAGGTTATCTATATAAGGCAACTGGTTGCCCCATCTGTCTATACACCAATAGTAAGGATTGCGCTCCCAGATAGAATATTGACCTTTCTTGTATTCTTTGAGCTTCCAGCCGGTCATCGTGGGACAATCAGGGTTTGCAGTAAAGTCAACGGCTTTGCCCCAAGGAAATGCGAAATCCTCAGTCCAGTTTTTCTTTACGTTCGGGTTGTATTTCTTATGGAACTTCTGAGCATAGTGCTTGGGTGCCATCCATGTAGGTCCTATGCCCCTGTTGACCCAAGCAGCTAGACGTTCAGGCGTCACTGGAGCGGGCGCATCGAATATGAGTTGCAAGGTATAGTCATCTATCTTCTTCATCTTGCCAATGGTGCCCTTGCCGGACCTCATGTCATCTGGCGGTCCCTCCGGTATCTCCTCGTTGAGGACCATATCTTCCCACCAGAAGAGGATGTCATCTACTGTCCATGGATGGCCATCGGACCACTTGAGGCCTTCACGGAAGTGGAAAGTCCAGACTGTAGCATCCTCGTTTGATTCCCAGCTCTCGGCTAGACCCGGACCTATAGTCAAACCATCATTGAGATATCTTAGTGGCGAGTGACCATACATAGATTCCTGTATAAAGTGGGTGGTTCCCCAGTCATCAGCGCTGGAGTTGAGCATTTCCATCTTGCCGCCATACTTGCCTTGCTGTACCCATTTATGAGGTACCACGTAGGGGTTCTTTGGCAGTCTCTGATCTACAGGTGGCAGCTTGCCGGCTTTCACTAGTTCAGCAAGGGAAGGTGCCTCCTTGTACTCTCCCTGGTAGGTAACGGGAGTCGCTATGTAAGGTACATTGGGTACACCACCTGAGGTTCCTGGTGTTGCTCCTGGACTTCCAGATGGGCTTGCAGCGGCAGTAGGTGATGCGGCTGGCGAGCTTGGAGGTGTGCTAGCTACCGCCGTTGGCGATGCACCAGGTGCACTTGGTTGGGGACTTGCTCCCATAGTAGGCGAGGCAGCTGGTTGGCTTGCAGATGGCGTGTTGTTTGCAGTGCTTCCTCCACAAGCAGCAAGTATCACTCCTCCCGCGGCCATGGCCGATAGCTTCAAAAATCCCCGCCGATTTATTCTCCTGCTTTGCATCATCTATGTTTTCCTCCAGGGTTTGTAAGGATATGGTTGCGATTTGTGGTAGATTATCATTCCAAAGCGGTATCCTGTCAATATTAGGCATAAATGTTTAGTAATTGTGAAGCAAAAAGTTGGTAAAACTTTGAACAGGTATAGTGATTACAATTTGTTGACTTGGTTCGGGTATTTTGTAGAAAGATACAATAATGACTCTCTTAGAATTGTAGAGATAGTTGGTCTGCGTCTTGCGTAGTTAGGACTCTAATGTGAGCTTTTGGGATTTGTGCTTTCTTGCAAGTTTATGCCTTCCAAGGTTAATAAGTATCTTTTGCAATCCGAACCGAAGATATAATTACCTATAAGGCCATCACTACGTATTACTCTGTGGCAAGGTATCAAAATCGGGATGGGGTTTCTAGCTAGAGCTAAGCCCACTGCTCTTGAAGCTTTGGGATTTCCTATCTGTTCTGCTAGCCAACTATAGGTTCTTATTTGGCCCCTAGGTATTTTCAATGTTGTCAAAAGCACAGTGCGCTGGAACTCGCTCAAGCTAGTAAGATCAAACGCGAGCCTAGTTTCAGCAACGCCTTTGCCATTAAGGTAATCTAGTATCTCTTGAATTAGTCCAATTGAGTTTTGCTGGTCTAGCAAAAGCTCACGACCTAACGTTGACCGGATGTAGGATTTGAACTCGTCGTCGCTTGAGGCTTTATATAAGGCGCTAATGCCTACAGAGTTGTAGGCTATATACAACTTTCCTATTGCCGTATTGATCATGAAATATTTGTCTTTTGACTGCACGGTTATAGTTACTTTAACTACTAATTAGATCTATTGGAATAGATTAGACAGCAAAAATCATGATTTATGGGTTACAAGGATTTTTCATAGCACGTCTACTGACCTTCTTTCCCTCTCTAACCACCTTTTAAGCCTTTTGGAGATCTCATCCTGAGTTAGCTTGGGATGATCATAATGCCCAGCTGTGCGTCTCTGCCTTAGTGCTTCGTACAGAGTCACGGCACAAGCCACGGATATGTTTAGGCTTTGGACCATCCCCATCATCGGGATAACGAAGTTACCGTCAGCTAGTCTTGAAGCCTCCTCTGAGACTCCTCTCTGCTCGTTCCCGAATACTAGAGCAGTTGGCTTGGTGAGGTCTAGAGAGTACAGGTCATAACTTCTTTGTGGATCCGCTAAGTAGGTTGTGTATATCGTCATCCCTTGAGATCTGAGAGCGTCATAACAGTCTTGAATATCCTTATGCTTTATAATCTCTAGCCACTTTAGAGCGCTGCCAGAAACGTTCTTGCTGAGATCTGGAAACTCCTCTATGGTGTATACCAGGTGCACTGCTAGTACTCCCACAGCATCGCAGCTGCGTAAGACTGCGCTCACATTGTGTGGATCATGAACGTTCTCGAGGACTACAGTTAGATCAGGTTGCCTTCTCTTCAGAACTTGGATCATTCTGTTGAGTCTGCGTTCCGTTATCTTTCTCGTAGTATTCATGCCAGATAATTTTACTGTAACCTGTAGCAGTCTGCTGAATGGGAGAAATTCCCTACTAAAAGGTTGACATCTCCAAATGCCCTTTCCTATACTTACAGCCAGATACTTGCCCGCGATGAGGATGAGTAGTACGTTCTGGCTCTGCCGATAGCGAGCTGGGGATGGTGGAAGCCCAGTACGGTAATCCAGGGCGGAACGCGCATCTGAGCGGTGGTCCGAAGAAAGCGCTCTGGCGCAAGTAGGACCTACTGGTTGGTTACCAGGCAAGAAACAACCAAGAGTGGCCACAGGCGTTAAATGTGGCAACTAGGGTGGCACCGCGGGAGCGAATAAAAAAGCTCTCGTCCCTAACACTGATTAGGGACGAGAGCTTTTTTATTGGGGAAAAATATTTTATTAGGGAGGTTTGCGTTATGGCTCTTTCACCACTTGAGAAGATACAGGCTGTAGAGGTTCCCAAGTACCGCAAAGTGGCTCTGGCTTATTCTGGTGGTTTGGACTCGGCCCTCTGCCTGGTACTCCTCAGGGAGAAATATGGTGCCGAGGAAATTATACCTATAACTGTGGATGTAGGACAGGGTCAGGATGAGGTAGAACAGAGCTTCAAGAAGGCTGAAGTCCTGGGCGTGGAGCCACTGCTCATAGATGCTAAGTCTGAGTTCACCAACGAGTGGTTAACTAAGGCTATCAGAGCCAACTCTAGCTATAACGGTTATCCGGTATCTACCTCCATGACCAGGCAGCTTATAGCCGCTAAGGTGGCTCAGAAAGCTGTAGAGCTGGGCTGTGATGCTCTCGCCGAGGGTTCAAGTGGCAAGGGTAATGACCAGTACAGAATGCATAAAGTATTCAAGTACTTTGCTCCCCAACTGGGAATAATAGTGCCCGTGAGGGACTTCGACCTCACCCGAACAGAGGAGATGGAGCTTTGTGAGCACTACGGAGTACCTGTAACTGAGATCATCGTGGGTGGCGATGATAAGACTATGTGGTGCCGCTCTATTGCTAGCGGTGGAATAACCCTCGAGACCGAGCTACCAGATAACATCTGGCTTTGGTACACGCCACCTCAGAAGGCTCCGGATGAGCCCTACACCTTTACCATTGAATTCGAAGCTGGTATCCCGGTAGCTCTCAACGGCCAAAAGATGCCGCTTGAGGATATAATCGATCAGCTCAACGTTATCGGTGGTAAGCATGGTATAGGTAAGATCGATATGTTTGAGGATGGCATAATGGACCTCAAGTCTAGGGAGATTTACGAGGCTCCAGCTGCTACCATAATACTAACGATCCATCGTGATCTTGAGCAGTTCACTTTGACTAAGGACGAGATCCAGTTCAAGAAGATAGTGGATGCTCAGTGGGCTTACAAGGTTTATCATGGTGAGTGGTTCCACCCGCTGAAGAAGGCACTGGATGCGTTTATAGCGGAGACTCAGAGCGTGGTCAACGGTGAATATACCGTACAACTCTACAAGGGCAACATTGATATCCTGAAGCGCAAGTCCGATACCGGCTTGTTCTTCCCGGATGTTAGATCTATCTCCAGCGCTAGCTTCAACCAACAGCTCTGTGGTCCGACGGCTCAGATCTGGGGGCTGCCGTTCGAGCTGCTAGCTAGAAGGGAAAAGGAAAGCAAGAAGGTGGGAGCTGCTAGTGAGTAAGCTCTGGGACAAGGGCTACAAGCTGGATGAAACTATCGAGCGCTTCGAGATCGGTCACGATCTCGCCTTCGACAACGAGCTCGTCGAGGCGGATGTCTATGGCTCGATAGCTCATGCAGAGATGCTCAATCGGATAGGCATACTAACCGATGATGAGCTGCAGACGCTCAAACAAGGTCTTGGCAGGATCTTGGATCTCTATCGGCAGGGGCAGTTCTTCATGACCCCTGCCGATGAGGATATACATACTAAGATAGAGAACTTTTTAGTGCGGGAGTACGGCGATGTGGGCAAGAAGATCCACACCGCCCGCTCCCGCAACGATCAGGTTCTCGTAGATCTTAGGCTCTATGCCAAGGCCAAGATCCTTGAGTTGGAATCTGTGCTGTTGCAGTGTGCTGAATCTTTAGTGGAGTTTGCCTCTAAGCACGAGCATGTCCCAATGCCTGGCTATACTCACATGCAGAGAGCTATGCTCAGTAGCGTAGGGACTTGGGCCGGTGCCTTCGCTGAAGCTTTGCTAGATGACCTCAAGCTACTTGAGACTGCCTATGAGCTTAATGATCAGTCACCTCTAGGGTCTGCTGCATCTTACGGCGTCCCCTTACCTATAGATCGACAATATGTAGCCGATAGATTGGGGTTTGCTAAGGTTCAGAACAATGTGCTCTATGCTCAGAACGCTAGAGGGAAGTTTGAAGCACTGGTTGTACAGGCTATAAGTCAGATAATGCTGGATCTTAGCAAGCTTGCCCAAGATATACTGCTCTTTACCACTGCAGAATACGGTTTCTTCAACATATCAGATAGCTTTGTTACAGGTAGCTCCATTATGCCTCAGAAGAAGAATCTAAGCATGATGGAGCTTATAAGAGCAAAGGCAAATATAGCCCTTGGTTATCAACAACAGATAATGTCTGTGTTAAGTGGGCTTCCTTCAGGCTATAACAAAGACTATCAGGAGACCAAGAAGCCTTTTATGGAAGCCATCCAGCTAGCTTTGGACTCCCTTAAGGTTGCTGAGCTCACAATAAGTAACCTTAGCCCTAACAAAGACAAGCTGCTAACTGCCTGTACTCCTGAGCTTTTTGCCACTGATAGGGCCTACGAGCTAGTACAGCAGGGTATGCCTTTCAGGGATGCCTATAGATACGTGGGCACGAATCTAGACAAGCTTGAGGGAGCTGACCCAGAAGAAAGCCTCAAGAAGCGTACCCACATGGGTGCAAGCGGTAACCTTGGGTTAAATAAATTAAAAGAAAAGATATCCGCATCCAAGATAAATGTCGATAAAAAGTACTCGCATTTGATGGAAACCTGGCAAAATTTACTATCCTAGAAAAAACGGAGGTATGAGAGGAAATGGCAGCGACCCAAACAGGCACTTGTCCCGAATGTGAGGCTGAGATAGCTCTTGCTGATGTTGAGAAGGGCGAGATAGTTCAGTGCCCTGACTGTGGAGCGGAGCTCGAAGTACGTGATACAAACCCAATTGTCCTCGAGTTGGCTCCTGAAGAAGAGGAAGACTGGGGAGAGTAAGTTCCACTAAAAGTCAGAATCCGTGTGGGGAAGCAGATATTTTTCTGCTTCTCCAATATCAAGAAAGTTTGGGAAGGGTTAGGTTTGAAGGTAGGAGTTTTACTGTCTCGAGTAAGGGCTGAGGAGAAACTAATATTTGAGGAGTTTGATGCCCGAGGGATCGATGTGGAAAGGATCTATGATCCCGAGCTTGTGCTTGACATCGAAAACCCGATCAATGGATACGATGTGATTCTTGAAAGGGCTATCAACCATTCTAGAGCAGTCAGCGCTCTCAGGCTGTTCAATGATTGGGGAATTCCAACAGTTAACACCTACGAGGTGGCTACCATATGCGGCAACAAGCTTGAGACCTCTGCTGCTCTTGCTCGTTGTGGTATTCCAACTCCAAAAACGCTTATCGCCTTTACGCCTGAATCTGCCTTGAAGGCTATAGAAAGCGTAGGCTACCCAGTTGTGCTTAAACCTCTGGTAGGTTCTTGGGGAAGACTTATATCACTGGTAAATGATCGCTACGCTGCCGAGGCCTTGCTCGAACATAAGGAGATACTGGGATCTTATCACCACTCAATCTTCTACATACAAGAATATGTTGATAAACCTGGCAGGGATATCAGGGCGTTCGTGGTAGGAGATAAGACTATAGCTGCAATATATAGGCATTCAGATCATTGGATAACTAACACTGCTCGTGGTGGTCAGGCATCTAATTGTCCAGTCACTGATGAGATAAACGAGATCTCAGTAGCCGCTGCTAAAGCAGTTGGTGGAGGGGTCGTGGCTATAGATCTCGTAGAAAGCCCCGAGGGACTCAAGGTGCTGGAAGTGAACTATACTATGGAGTTTCGTAACAGCATACAACCGACCGGTGTGAACATACCAGCCTATATAGTTGACTATGTGATAGCTCGTGGGGAGGGGGCTCCTCCATGAGTTGGCAGCTAGACGTTCTAAGAGAAATGCTCAAGCTTTACAGCCCTACGGGTTCTGAAGATCAGGTATCAAGTTTTCTGGTTGATCTGTTCAGATCCGAAGGGCTTGAAGCTTATAAGGATGAAGCAGGTAACTTTATAGGTATTGTTGGTAGAGGCCAACCAGAAATTATGTTGTTAGGGCACATAGATACGGTACCGGGCGAGATACCCGTCAGAGAGGAAGATGGCAAGCTGTATGGAAGAGGGGCGGTGGATGCTAAGGGGCCTATGGCAGCCTTTGTTTGTGCTGCTATCCAGTACAAGCGTCAAGATGCTGTTAATGCTACTCTGAAGGTCGTGGGTGCTGTGGGTGAAGAGGGAGACTCTCGAGGAGCACGTTACCTTGTAAGGAACCACTTGCCTGGGTACCTGATTATAGGGGAGCCGAGTGGATGGGACAGTATCGTTTTAGGATACAAGGGGTCCATGCATGTACGTTATGTGCTCAATAAGTCTATGAGCCACAGTGCAGGCCCTGAAAGGTCAGCGGCGGAGGAGGCACTGGACTTCTGGAACCATGTAGTCGAGTTTTGTGGAGAACTTAACCAGGAGAAGAGGGTATTCGATCAACTTTCACCATCGCTACGCTCCATCAATACTTACAGTGATGGATTTATTTCAACCGTAGAGATGGATATCAACTTTAGATTGCCTTTGGCCTATTCTCCAGATGATCTAGGGGAGCGACTGAAGGACTTTGTAGGGAAAGGCGAGATATCTATTCTATACGGTGATCCTGCATTTAAGGCAGATAAAAATACTCCTCTGGTAAGAGCTTTCATGCAATCCTTGAGGAGTGTTGGAGTTACCCCAAGGTTCAAGGTTAAAACTGGGACCTCTGATATGAATGTTGTGGCGCCGGAGTGGCGATGCCCGGCTATAGCTTATGGCCCAGGGGACTCCTCGCTGGATCATACACCGGAGGAGCATATTTATATATCCGAGTATGAAAAATCTGTAGATATACTTGTAAAAGCATTGAAATATCTTGAAGAGGCGTGAGCAAAGTGAAGATCGGGGTATTGCTGTCGAGAATAAGAATTGAAGAAAAGCTTATTTTTAAAGCTGCTGAAAGACTTGGTGTTGACGTAATCAGGATAGATGACCGGGACTTGATTTTTGACTTGGCAAAGAAGGATTTCCCTGAGGTGGATATAGTCCTGGATCGTGGCCTGGTTCATAGCAGGGCTGAATATACTCTAAGGATCCTAGAGAGTTGGGGTATCCCAACCGTCAACAGCTACAAGGCTACGATCACATGCGACAACAAGTTTTTGACCAACATGGCTCTTATCGAGCATGGGGTTCCCACGCTGCGTACTATGTTGGCTTACACCCCGGAGTCAGCTATAGAGGCTATCGAGAGGCTAGGGTACCCGGTGGTTCTTAAACCCAATACTGGTTCATGGGGTAGGTTGTTGGCGAAGATAAATGATCGGGACGCCGCTGAAGCCGTACTGGAGCATAAGGAGATCCTGGGATCCTATCATCACTCCATCTTCTACATACAGGAGTATGTCCAAAAGCCTGGCAGAGATATTAGAGCCTTTGTGATAGGGGACTCTGTGATAGCTGCTTCTTACAGGCAATCTGATCATTGGATCACTAATACTGCCAGGGGAGGTATATCCGCTCCCTGCCCAATAACCCCTGAGATCGAAGACCTAGCTCTGAGGGCTGCCAACGCTGTGGGAGCTGAGATAGCGGGCGTAGATATAATCGAGACCCCCGAGGGCTATAAGGTTATAGAGATCAACGTGGGGGCCGAGTTTCACGGTCTGATAGAAACCACCGACCGTGATATCCCTGGAGAAATAGTTTCCTACCTAGTATCTAAAGCCCATAAGTCTACCGTAGAGCCTGTTGCTTCCTAATAACAATGAGAACACATAGGGGGTAGAAATGCTTAAAGTCTCTATAGTGGGAGCTTCCGGATACGGAGGAGGTGAGCTGCTTAGGTTACTCTTAGATCACCCCGAGGTGGAAGTGGCTCAGGTAACGTCGGAATCTAATGCCGGGAAGTTCGTATACAAAGTACATCCAAATCTGAGAAAGCGCACGGACCTGAAGTTCGTTAGCTCCAGCGAGCTTGAGAAATGTGACGTCCTTTTCCTGGCTCTGCCTCATGGCACGGCTATGGAGAAGATAGAACAATGGATGGAACTGGCGCCTGTGATAATCGACCTTAGTGCCGACTTCAGGTTGCGCAACCCAGAGGATTATCCCAAGTGGTATGGACATGACCATGCCCATCCAGAGTTGCTCGGCAAGTTTGTGTACGGCATGCCCGAGCTGCATAGAGAAGAGATCAAAAAGTCCAATTACATATCCAGTGGTGGGTGCCTCTCTACGGCAGCTATACTTGGCCTCTATCCCCTCTTTCAAGCAGGAGTAGTGGACTTGGATAAGCCTGTAGTGATAGAGGGAAAGACTGGATCCTCCGGAGCTGGTGGCGGCGTGTCACTATCCTCACATCATCCGGAGCGCAGTGGTGCTATGAGGTCCTTCAAACCCACGGGCCATAGGCATACAGCTGAGATAGTTCAGGAGCTATCTTTCCATGGCAAGCCGAAGATCAGCTTCTCCGCTACAGCTATTGAAGCTGTCAGGGGGATCTTATCCACCGCCCATGTTTTCCTGAATAAGGAGATGGATGAGCGTGAGCTGTGGAGGATCTATAGAAAAGCCTACGCAGGTGAACCTTTCATGAGGATAGTCAAGGAGAGTAGTGGTGTATACCGCTATCCCGAGCCTAAGATCCTGACTGGTAGCAACTACTGTGATGTGGGCTTTGAGCTTGATCCCGACAATGGACGCGTTGTGGTGATGTCGGCTATCGACAATTTAATGAAGGGAGCAGCCGGTCAGGCCGTACAAGCCTTCAACGTTAGGTTTGGGTTTCCAGAGACCACAGCTCTAGAATTCCCAGGACTGCATCCCATATAAGCGAACGGAGAATTAGAGCGATGCTGGTTATCAAGATCGGTGGTAGCAAAGGGATAAACGTAGATAAGATTCTGGAGGATGTTCCCCATATCCAGGACAAAATGGTCATAGTCCATGGAGCTAATTACGAGCTCAACCAGGTCTCCGAGCAGCTAGGGCATCCTCCTCGTATAGTGACCTCAAGTACAGGACAGGTCAGCAGGTTCACCGACCGGCGAACTATGGAGATTTTCATGATGGTCTACTGCGGAAAGGTGAACAAGACCATAGTGGAAAAGCTCCAAAGACTTGGTGTAAATGCGGTTGGGCTTAGCGCTCTGGATGGAGGAATAGCCAAGGGCAGGCGCAAAGACCAGATAAGAGTTGTTGAAGATGGTAAGCCAAAGGTACTAAGAGGGGATTACGCTGGTAGTATTCAGCAGGTAGATACGAGGCTAATAAATCTGCTGCTTGATAATGGATATCTTCCCGTGCTTACTCCGCCAGCAATATCTCACGAGGGTGAAGCAATAAATGTCGACGGCGATAAGCTTGCTATGGAGATAGCAGCCGCATTGCATGCTGACAAGTTCCTAATTTTCTCCGACACACCTGGTTTGCTCAGGAATTTGGAGGATGAAAACTCCCTCATAACAAGAGTGGGGCCTGATGAGATAGAAGAGGCTATGCAGGTAGCAGAAGGCAGAGCTAAGAAAAAGGTGCTTGCAGCTGGCGAGGCTTTGAAGAGAGGCATTGGACAGGTGATCTTTGCTGACGGCCGTGTGGATGCTCCTATCCAGAAGGCACTGGCAGGTATCGGAACGGTAATAGGCTGAAGGGAGTACCGGTATGGATATCCAGCAGATAGAGAATGAAACCCTGGTCCCTATGTATGCCAAGAGGGATATAGCCCTGATAAGGGGTGAAGGCTACTACCTATGGGATTCAGAGGGTAATAGGTATTATGACTTTGCATCGAACTATGGAGTCAATATTCTTGGGCACTCTCACCCTGCTGTCACCAATACTATATCTCAGCAGGCGTCCACTCTGATCTCATGTCATCAGAGCTTTTACAATGATGTGAGGGCGAAGTATCTACAGAAGCTTTCTGATAAGCTTCCCAAAGGGCTTGACAAAGTTTTCTTCTGTAACTCAGGCGCCGAATCCGTAGAGGCAGCCATAAAATTTGCGCGTGCAGCTACCGGTAGGAGCAGGATCATAGCTGCAAAACGCGGTTATCACGGCAGGACATATGGCGCTCTTAGTGCTACGGCTGACAAGAAGTACCGAGACCCTTACATGCCTTTAGTACCCGACTTCGAGCATGTACCTTATGCGGATTTAGAAGCCTTGGAGAGAAGTCTGTCCGAGGACGTGGCTGCAGTTATATTAGAGCCTGTGCAGGGAGAATCCGGGATTTATCCTGCTCCTAAGGAATATCTTGCAGGCGTGAGGGCTATCACGAGCAAATTCGGTGCATTATTGATCTTAGATGAGGTACAGACCGGCTTCAGGACAGGTAAGTACTTTGCGTTTGAACATTATGACATAATCCCTGACATACTATGCCTTTCTAAGGCAGTGGCTAATGGGTTCCCCATGGGACTTACGATAACTTCTAAAGATGTAGCTTCCAGATTACCTGCAGGTACTCATGGTAACACCTTCGGAGGTAATCCACTGGCCTGCGCGGTTGCACTGACAGTCTTAGAGGAGATTGATAGGGGAGATCTTTTGTCCAATGCTGCTAATATGGGCGCCTATTTGATAGATAGGCTTAGATCTATGAACTCTCCTATAGTACGCGAGGTTAGGGGTTTGGGTCTAATGATAGGGGTGGAGCTCAAGGATAGACCCACAAAGTACCTTAGGCTGCTACAAGAGAGGGGCTTTATAGCTCTGCCTGCAGGTGCTACGACTATACGTTTTCTGCCCCCAATCATAATTGATCAACAAGCCATAGATGCTCTTGTTGAAGTATTTGAGGAGGTGCTGACAGCCCAGAACGTTGTCAGGGGCTAGTTATCAAAACACAGGAGGAGAGATATGGGTGGTGTTCCTGAAGAGTTCCAGGTGGATTACAAACCGAGTTTTCCTGCGGATTATAATCCTGGAATCGGCATCATTGGCTGTGGTGGCATAGTCAAAAATGCTCATCTCCCAGCTTACAAGAAGTATGGGCTGCGAGTAGTAGGAGTATATGACGTGTTACCGCAGGCTACTGAAGGTGTGATCGAGACTTTTGGTGTAGAGAGAGTATACGACAGCTTGGAAGACCTGCTTGCAGATCCAGCTATAGAGGTAGTAGATATCGCTACTCATCCTGCTGAGAGATTCGAGCTTATAAATAAAGCTCTTGATGCTGGTAAGCACGTACTCTCGCAAAAGCCTCTTGCGCTTACTCTAAGTGAGGCAAAACAGCTAGTTAGTAAGGCGGAGCACAAAAGACTCAAGCTAGCTGTCAATCAGAATGGCAGGTGGGCCCCTCCATGGAGAGTGGCTACAATTCTAGTCCAAAAAGGCATTATCGGCGATGTGCTGTCAGTTACCCACTTATACGACATAAATTACTCTTGGGTCACAGGTACGAATTTTGATCGAATCAAGCATTTTGCTATATACGACTACTCTATACATTGGGTCGATATTACTAGGTGCTGGATGGAAGGAAAGATCCCTAGCGTGGTAAGGGCTCGCGAATATAGGACCCCGATCCAGCCTTCAGATAGCATCACTCCTTGGGGTATGTGGATGGACTTCGAGTATCCCGAAGGGTATAGTGCTTTCATACGTGGAGTTGGCTGTTCACAGACTTCTCAAGAAGGGCATTATTTCTGGATTCATGGTCGAGAAGGTACTATCAGAGGAAGTGTATTGGGCAGTGATTACGTAGAACTTGAGAAGGACGGTAATTACTACAAGTACGAGCTTGAAGGGCAATGGTTTCCAGATGGTTTTGCAGGAAGTATGGCTGAACTGCTCTCCTCTGTGAGAGAGGATCGAGAACCCTATAACTCAGCTTCTCATAATTTGCTCTCTTTGCAGATGGTGCTTGCTGCTTGTAAGTCAGCTGAGAGCTCAGGGAACCCCGTGAGTCTGAAGGAGGTAGAGAATTGAAACTGGGAGCGATGGACTATCTATTGCCGGGCAAAACCCCGAGCGAAATGTTCACCCTTGCAAAATCCTTGGGCTTTCACGGAGTGGAGATCAACCTTCATAGAGAACATCTAAGGTCTGATAATGGTCTGCTTGTACAGATCAAGAACGCATCTGAATTTTCTGGGGTGGAAGTATCATCTCTGGTTCTTGGAGAACACAACTACGGAGGAGTTAGCAGTTCTGATCAGGATGTGGTCTCTCAAGCCAAGGAAGATATTAGGGTAGCTATTCGTTGGGCAAGAGAGCTAGGCGCAAGTATTATACTTGTGCCTTTCTTCGGTAAAGGGGAAATTATAACTCAGGAAGACTTTGAGAGAGCAGTAGAAGCCTTTCGGGAACTATGTCCTAAGGCTGAAGCTTTCGGGATAAAGTTGTGCTATGAGGGTACGCTCCCAGCCCAGAGAATAAAGGAGATGGCTTCGGCCGTAGGTTCGCCCGCCGGCTTTGGTTGTTACTTTGATCTGGCCAACGTAGTCTGGAGAGGACTCGATACTGCTACTGAGATACGAACTCTGGGCTCCTTGGTAGCTCAGGTGCATATAAAGGACTGCCTTGCTGGTACTGGCGATTGCCATCTTGGACATGGTTTCGTAGATTTCGCAGAATCATCAAAGGCCTTGCGAGAGATAGGCTTCGACGGATGGCTAGTGCTTGAAACTCCAGCTTCACCTCCTCCAATAGTTCAGAGAGATGCGACTTTCGCTCGTAAGTGGTTTCCAGAGGTAGGGCTGCCTGAGTGGCCTCACTTTGGAGCCTTCACTTGGGACTATCAACCTGATGACTGGAATAAGTTGGTAGAGGACTTTGGCAATTACGGACTCAAATATGTACAGTTATCAGGGCCTTTACTTACAAACGCTTTAGCCAGCGACTCCGGTTATACTTCAGCTCTGAACTATTTGAAGAACTCGGGACTGTCGGTTGCTGCTATCGGGGCCTATCGCAACCTTGTAGCTCCAGATGATGTGAGAAGGAGAGATAACATCGATTTCCTAAAGAGGTGTATCGAAGCTGCTCCTGGTCTTGGTACTTATGTAGTTGCTACAGAGACCGGTAGTTGTAATCCAGAGAGCGATTGGTTGCCTACTCAATTCAATAGGACAGAACAAGCTTGGAGTATGCTGTTGAATGCTTTGGATGAGCTTGTGCCTGTGGCTAAAGAAAATAATGTAGTGTTGGCGCTCGAGGGCTATGTGAATAATGTGCTATATAACTTTTGCCAGATAGAGGCCCTAAACAGACATTACAATAGCGATAACCTTCAATTGGTGCTAGACCCTTACAACTATATCTCGAGCTATCTACTACCGGCACATGAAAGGCTTACGCAGGGATTCCTCTTCAGGTTCGAAAGTAGTTTTGTAATTGCTCACCTGAAGGATGTGTCGGCTGAGGGCGCTGAGGTAGAAACGCCCGAATTTGGTGCTGGAGTTTTCAGGCAGCAACCCTACTTAGAGTTCTTGAGAAGACAGAGGTTTGATCTTCCTCTGATACTTGAACATCTACCTATGGATCATATTCCAAGTGTCATAAAGCAAGTGCTTAGTATCAAAGATCAAAATTAGCTTAAAGGGTGGTTTATGGAGAAGGTCAAGAAAGTAGTACTGGCATATTCTGGTGGACTGGATACTTCCGTCATACTTGCGTGGATAAAAGAGAACTATGGGGCAGAAGTAATTGCTTTTACCGCTGATGTTGGGCAGGGAGAAGAGGTGGAGGAAGCCAAACATAAGGCTCTGGCCACCGGCGCTTCCAAGGCATATGCGCTAGATCTACGCGAAGAATTCGTCAGAGATTTTGTTTTCCCTGTTATAAGAGCTGCGGCTGTCTACGAGAACCAATATCTAATGGGTACATCGATAGCCAGACCCCTTATAGCTAGAGAACTAGTAAGAATTGCTCGAGAAGAAGGGGCCGATGCAATAGCCCATGGTGCAACTGGTAAGGGTAATGATCAGGTAAGGTTCGAGCTTACGGCATACGCCCTGCAGCCCGATATAAAAGTCATTGCTCCATGGAGGGAGTGGAGCTTTAAGGGTAGGACCGATCTAATCAATTACGCCAAGGAAAAGGGTATTCCGGTTCCGGTTACTCCAGAGAGGCCATACTCCATAGATGCTAATCTATTTCACATAAGCTATGAGGGTGGTGTACTGGAGGATCCATGGGTAGCACCGCCAAAGGGTATGTGGCGACTTACACGTGATCCAGAAGAAGCCCCAGATGTTTCCGAGGAGATAGAGATTGAATTTGAGGCAGGTAATCCCATAGCAGTGAATGGTCAGAGGATGGGGCCTCTAGAGTTACTACAATGTCTGAATCAGGTGGCTGGTAAGCATGGCGTGGGCAGGGTGGATATCGTCGAGAACAGATTCGTTGGTATGAAGTCTAGAGGATGTTATGAGACTCCTGGAGGTACATTGCTACATATAGCTCATCGAGCTGTCGAGTCTATAACTCTTGATAGGGAGGTAATGCACCTCAGGGATCAACTCATACCTCAGTACGCTGAGATGGTGTATAACGGCTTCTGGTATGCTCCGGAAAGGATCGCCCTGCAGAAGTTCATGGATGATATCCAGCAGCGAGTTAGTGGTGTTGCCAGACTTAAGCTATACAAGGGTAATGCTTACGTGACGGGCAGAAAGTCCGATACTTCTCTATATGATCACAAGACTGTTACTTTCGAAGAGGATGAGGTGTATAACCAAGCCGATGCTGGAGGCTTTATACGACTTCAGGCTTTGAGGCTGAGAACACACGCAGCTAAGAGACTAGGCCCAGGCGAATAACAGTATACTTATATAGATGCAGGACAACTTCTCTTAAGGATTAGCATTGGCTACTGGTATATATAAGCACTTAGTACTACCCTTGCTAGATAGACTGGACTCCGAAACTTGGCACGAAAGGGTAAGGCACGGTCTACATACCGTGGAACAAGTGCCTTTGGGTCCCGAGTTCCTTGAGATCTTGGCCTGGAAAGGTAGACGTGTAGTAGATCCAAGGCTAAAAGTTAGCCTGGCCGGTGTGCAACTCGAAAACCCCTTAATAGTGGGGGCAGGCTGGGATAAATCTGGCATATCAGTGAGAGCTCTGTATGCGCTCGGTTTCGCAAGCGTTGAGGTGGGTACCGTAACTCCTAGACCGCAGCCGGGCAATCCTAGGCCCAGGCAGTTCGTACTTAACTCTGGTGTGGTGATAAACAGACTAGGATTCAATAACCCTGGAGCTAATGCGGTTGCGGCTAACTTGGAGTCATATAAATCCGACAACATACCAGTGGGCATAAGTATAGGGAAGAATAAAGATGATCCCGAGGACAGGGCTCCATTAGCTTACGCTGAAGTTGTTAGAAAGCTGTATCCTTACGGCTCCTACTTCGTGATTAATGTCTCATCCCCTAATACTCCTGGTCTCCGGTCGCTCCAGCAAAAAGGAGCGCTGCTATCTATAGCTCAGGCAGTGCTAGATGTCATGGACAGTTATGGAGCTAGAAAGCCTTTATTTATCAAAATAGCGCCAGAACTCTCTTACCAAGAAGTGGATGAAATCCTGGATGTAGTATTGCAGTTAGGGCTCGCTGGGGTGGTAGCAACCAATACCGTGGCGTTGGGAGATGTCAAGGCTAGATATGGAGAGGGGTGGAGATTACAGCCAGGCGGGCTCAGTGGAGATGACGAAGTGTTCAGGCGTATGTCCACATCCAAGGTGGCATATATATATTCCCAGACTAAAGGGAGTATAGACATAATTGGCGTGGGGGGAGTCAAGGATGCTCACACTGCGTTAGAGAAGATCCTTGCCGGAGCCACGGCTGTGCAGGTAGTGACTGCTATTCGCAGTGAGGGTCTTGCAGTAGCGGCGAGGACTAACCTAGGGCTTCTAGAATGGTTGGATAAGAACGGTGTAAAGTCGATAAGTGACGCGGTTGGAGCTAGATACGCAGATTTTCTAGATACCAAGTAAGGTGGCTGTAGCCTTAGCATGATCATTGGTACCTATAGCAACCCTGGTCCTAGTGGCAAGGTACAACAAGTCGACTTTTAAGCCCGATTCTATTAGCTCTCTTAACACTTCCCCAAGGGCCCCTGGGCGATCCTCTATGTCTATCAGCAGTACATCTCTTTCCTCCTGAATCTTAAATCCGGCTTCTTTTATCACCCTCTTAAAACCTTCTATATCTTCTACAAGGGCATGAAATACACCTTGTCCCTCACAGAAGAAGCAGCATCCGCCTTCGAGATTTATACCTGCCCGCCCTGCCGCCTCACATATTTGGGTTAGCGCTTCTGAGCTGTCATCGATCGCTAGGACTATGTCCTTAGCCATAGTTCGACTCCTCCAATTACATGGGCTTAAAGAATACTGCTCCCAATGGTGGGAGTGTTATAGCTACGGAATAAGGGTGCCCATTGTGCATGACTACCTCTGAGCTTACTTCCCCCATATTCCCTATCCCACTACCACCGTAAATTTGGGCATCTGTATTCAGGACTTCTCGGTACTTGCCTAGATGAGGTGCTGGTATCCTGTAGTTATATCTAGGCACGGGTGTAAAGTTGAATGCGCACACTATGTGATCGTTACCATCTCCAGACCATCGTGCAAAAGATATCACCGAGTTCTCCCAATCAGAATAATCGAGCCATGTGAAGCCTTTGGGATCATGGTCGAGTCTGTATAAAGCTGGTTCGTGCAAATATAACCTGTTCAAGTCCTGCAGCAATCTTTGCACTCCCTGATGATAGCCGAACTGCAGTACCCACCAGTCCAGCTGCCAATCATGATTCCACTCAGATCTTTGTCCGAACTCATCTCCCATGAATATGAGCTTCTTCCCGGGATGAGCCCACTGGTAAGCGAAAAGTAGTCTAAGATTAGCGAACTGTTGCCACTCATCACCGGGCATCTTATTGACTAAGGACCCCTTGCCATGAACGACCTCGTCGTGACTAAGGGAGAGAATAAAGTTCTCGTTGTATGCGTACACCATAGAGAAAGTCAAATCGTTCTGATGATATTTACGATATATGGGATCCTTACGAAAGTACTCTAGAGTATCGTGCATCCATCCCATATTCCACTTGAAGCCAAAACCAAGTCCCCCGAGGTAAACAGGTCTAGACACACCTGGCCAAGCTGTGGATTCTTCTGCTATGGTGATGGCTCCTTCGCCTTCCGCATATACAAGAGAGTTCATTTCACGTAAGAAATCTATGGCTTCTAAATTCTCCCTACCGCCATACTTATTGGGTGCCCATTCCCCAGGGCCTCTGCTGTAATCAAGGTAAAGCATAGAGCTTACGCCATCAACTCGCAGGCCATCAACGTGAAATTCCTTGACCCAGAACAGAGCGCTAGCCGTTAGGAAGTTGCGAACTTCGTTTCTCCCGTAGTTGAAAGAAAAAGTTCCCCAGTCAGGCTGGAACCTCCGCCTGATATCTTCATGTTCGTATAGATAGGTCCCATCGAATCTACAAAGGCCATGTTCATCTACTGCAAAGTGCGCAGGCACCCAATCTATGATCACACCTATGCCTGCCTGATGGCATCTATCAATTAGATATCTGAGATCATCAGGTGTACCAAACCTGCTGGTTGCCGAATAGAATCCAGTTACCTGGTAACCCCATGAGCCATCGTAGGGATGTTCTAGTATGGGCATAAACTCCACGTAGTTGAATCCCATTCTTTTGACATAGGGTACTAGTTCGTCTGCAAGCTCTCTATAAGAGAGCCATGAGCCATCTGGATGACGCTTCCATGAACCAAGGTGAACCTCATAGATGTTCATGGGCTTTTGATAGGGGTTGTTTTCAAGGCGTCTTAGCATCCATTCTCTGTCTTTCCATTTGTAACCGCCCAAGTCATATATGATGGATGCTGTTCTCGGCCTTAACTCGCTGTAGAATGCCACTGGATCAGCCTTTTCCCTCTCTATGCCGTCTGCACCATTTACAGCGTACTTATATTTCTCGCCAACCCGGACTCCTGGGAGGAAGATCTCCCAGACGCCCGATGAACCAAGCACTCTCATCGGGTATCTGCGTTTGTCCCAACCGTTGAAATCCCCGATGACACTGACACCACGAGCGTTTGGTGCCCAAACTGTAAAAGAGACACCCTTGACTCCATCGATCTCTCTTGGATGTGCTCCCAGTACCTCGTACAGCTTTCTATGTGTACCTTCTCCTATGTAGTACAGATCGAGCTCTCCTATAGTCGGCAGAAAGCGGTATGGGTCCTCTTGCACCCAAGTATGATGTGCCGTTGAGATGCGTAGTCTATAGGGGAAGATCTCTGTCCTAGTAGGAAAAGCACCGATGAAGAAGCCAGCTTCATGTACCCTTTCAAGGGGTAGTATCTCTTCGTTTGTTTTGTAATCAAGGGCTGATACTTTTATTGCTCCCGGTACCCAGACTCTTAGCTCTATGCATCTCCTACCGTTCCTCTCGACCGGGTGCATTCCGAGTATGGAGTGTGGATCATAACATGTGCCATTTATGAGATCCTCTATCCTGCATGCGCCTTCTATTTGCATATTGCGCACCTCCGTTCTATCGAACCCTCACCTATGATTCTGTCCTCGGGGTTTGAATAGGATACTTAAAAATTGCCATCGACATGGGAGCCAACCTATAGCTCTTAGCAACTCTGCGATTTAGAGGCTCCTGATATCTAGGGTTGCTAGTATCCAAAATCAAGTGCCACCTAAGTCCTGATGGGGGTTGTGGTAGGTAAAAGGAGATATTCCTCTTGCTTGCGTTGAATATCACCAGGATGTTATCATCCACACATTCTATCACTGACGCTCCTGATAGGAGCATACCAAAGGCTCTTATCTCTTGGTTCAACCAGTCCTCTTCGGTCATTTCCTTGCCATCTGGTCTTAGCCATGTAAGGTCCTTGGTGTCATAGCCTTCTATCATCTCGCCTTTGTAGTATTCACCTCTGCGTAATACAGGGTGAGCTTTTCTAAACGCTATGACCTGTTTGGTCCATTCCAGAAGCTGCTCCTGCCATTCCTCTAGATCCCAAGGTTGCCAGGTGGTTTCATTATCCTGGCAGTAAGCATTGTTGTTTCCTCTCTGAGTTCTGCCAATCTCGTCCCCGTGGAGAATCATTGGTGTACCTTGAGACACAAGCAGGGTAGTCAGGAAATTACGAATCTGCCTTCTTCGAAGTGATAATACTGCCTGATTGTCTGTTTCTCCCTCGAATCCACAGTTCCAGCTTAGATTGTTATCGGTACCGTCCCTATTACCTTCACCGTTGGGCTCGTTATGTTTGGAGTTATAGCTGACCAGGTCCCGCATGGTGAAGCCGTCATGACAAGTAACATAGTTTATGCTGGCGTTAGGCCCCCTACCACCCGCAGCAAATACATCGCTACTTCCAGATAGTCGCCAGCCTAGCTCCCTGACCTGTCCAGGATCTCCTCTCCAGAAACGTCGAATGTTATCTCTGTATCTATCGTTCCACTCAGCCCATCCTTCTGGGAAATTGCCTAGCTGGTATCCTCCCTCTCCCAAGTCCCAAGGCTCCGCTATGAGCTTCACCTGAGATATTATGGGATCTTGGCTAATGATGTCGAAGAACGAACCGTATCTGTCGAAGTAGTGAGATTCTCTACCTAGAGTTGCTGCGAGGTCAAATCTGAAGCCATCGACATGCATCTCCTGAATCCAGTATCTAAGACTGTCCATTATCAGCCTTAGAACGTATGGTTCCATTGTATCTATGGTGTTACCTGTGCCAGTGTAGTCCATATAGAAGCGTGGAGAGTCATGCGATAACCTGTAGTAGTGGCCGTTAGCGATGCCCCTGAAGGACAGAGTGGGGCCTAGGTGATTACCCTCTCCAGTATGGTTGTAAACCACATCTAGTATCACCTCTATGCCTGCCTGATGGAGTTTCCGGACCATAGTTTTGAACTCATGCACTTGTTGCCCCATGAAGCCTGATGAGCTATATGCTGAATCTGGGGCGAAGAAACCGATTGTGTTGTAACCCCAGTAATTGGTTAGCCCTTTTTCAACAAGGTTCCTGTCGCGCACGAAGTGATGTACTGGAAGTAGCTCCACTGCGGTTACACCAAGATCTTTCAGGTACTTTATAACCTCGTGGTGAGCCAGCCCAGCATACGTACCTCTAAGATTTTCTGGCAGGCTAGGGTGTAGCTGTGTGAAGCCTTTCACGTGGAGCTCATAGATGATCGTATCTTTCCACGGAATGTTAGGCCTTTGATCATCCCCCCAAGTGAAGCTTGTATCTACAACTACTGACTTTGGTATGTAAGGTGAGCTATCTGTTTCGGAGGCTATCAAGTCCTGGTCGTCATGACCTGTAATTCTATATCCAAAGACTTCATCGGACCACTTTATATCTCCTGCTATAGCCTTGGCATAGGGATCTATGAGTAACTTGTTATGGTTGAATCTTAATCCTCTAGCAGGGTCGTAGGGCCCATAAACCCTGTAACCGTATAAAAGTCCAGGTTTTGCTTCTGGCAGATATATATGCCATGTATAGTTGGTTTTGTTGGTTACTGGTATCCTAGCGCTCTCTTTCTCCTCGAAAGGATTGTTGAAAATGCATAGGTCTACTTTCTCAGCGCCAGGAGAGAAGAGAGCAAAGTTCACCCCGCTTCCGTCCCATGTTGCTCCTAATGGATATGGCTTTCCAGGACAGAATGTAAACTTCACCTCAGACTATTCTCCAGCAAGTTCTTGATAGCTACTGCAGGTATGTCTACCCAGTCTGGTCTGTAGTCAAGTTCATACCTGAGCTCGTATAGAGCTTTACGGAGTTTGAATAAATCCAGTATTTGTTTGGTACTTTGTTCATCTTCTGGGAGGAACTTGGTGTCAGATGAGCCAGCAGCATCAATGTAAGATCTCAAAAATTGGTTGCTTACTAGATTCTCCCAGGCGGAAAGAAGTGCTTTTTTCTCAGGATATTGTTTGGACAACGACATAGCTACGTAGTTCCAGGATCTGAGCATGCCGGCCACATCCACAAGGGGGCTCTCAAGCGAATTCCTCTCAAATAGCGGCTTTGCTGGTTCACCTTCCAGATCTATGATCAGAAATCTGTCTTTACCGACTAGGATTTGTCCTAGGTGTAAATCTCCATGAATCCTTGTCTTTAATCCGAGTTGACTTGGAGGATCTGGCTGCAGAGAGGTTGCCTCTGTAACTAGGTTCTTGAGTGATTCGTCTGGGTATTGAACGCGGTTGAGCGCTTCCAGGGCATTGTTAGCCTCTTTGCGTATAGAATCTACCCAAGCTTCAAAATCCTGCTGAGATGCTTGTTCAGGTCTCATACCTTCAGTATCTGCCTTAGCAAGTAGAGAGTGGAACTCGGCTATGGTTCTTCCTATACTGCTGGCACCCTGAAGGGTTTCTGCTTCTTGCTCAAGCCATGGATAGACTTCAGAATCTTGATTTACGCTTTCTATAAAGCTTGTAGCTTTTTGTAGCGCCCAGGGCCAGCAGTCACCCTGGTTAGGGACATATTCATGAAGTACTATTCCATCTACATCGTAGCCATCGGGTGAGGATAATCTGAGAAACGCCAACAATGTAGGTGTCTTGTCGAATCGCACACTACTTGTAAGGTATTTACCAAGCTCTATCTCTGGATTTCTTCCCTGCTCTAATTTGCGGTACAGCTTCATTATGCAGGATTGGTTGACTATGACCGAGGTGTTGCTTTGTTCTCCCTGTAAGGTTCTGCTTTCGCCATCACATCTAGGTGAAGTTACAACTTCTACCACGGTATCTAACCTGAATCCCGAGAGTTCTTGGTTCCCAGCAAGCACCCTAAGCAGCGCCTGTCTTGAATCCTCGAACTGCAGAGCATCTGCTACCTCAGTCTGTTCTTCTTCTGGCTCAGCAGGCCGCAGGTACAGTAGATAATCGGTAAGGTTATTACTTGCATCTATTGCAGTGACAACGCACAGGCATGCTCCGCCTGAATTTGGTACCTCTACCCAACGCTCGAATCTAGCAGACTGAAGGTGCCTTGTATGGGCACCAAACCATCTATTGGATTCAAGATAGGCAGGTAGTTGCAAGTCGAGCGATGCTCTTTCAAGTGCATCATGTAAGGCTTCAACAAGATTACTGTACTTGTTGCTTATATATAGCTTGTTGTTCACGGTAACTGCTCCTGTGGTTTAAGCTCGAACCAGTAGAACACATGTGGTCCGAATGTAAGCAGGTATGGCAGCTCTCCGATCTGGGGAAATACCGTCTTGCCATACAGCTCAACGGGGTAAAGCCCTTTGAAGTCGCTTAGGTCAAGTTCTGCTGCCTGACAGAACCTTGAAAGGTTACAAGCACACAGTATAGTAGTATCCTGGTACTGCCTGATATAAGCTAGTACTGCTCTATTAGAAGGTTGCAGGAAGCGTATAGATCCTCTTCCAAATACAGGGTATTTCTTCCTTATCTGTATGGTTCTCTTCATCCAGTTCAGAAGTGATGTTGGCACTTGCTCCTGAGCTTCTACATTGACCGCTTCGTAAGTGAATACTGGGTCTCTTATAGGCGGTAGGTACAGTGCTTGTGGGTTAGCTCTTGAGAAGCCAGCGTTGCGATCCCCGCTCCACTGCATGGGAGTACGTACCCCATCCCTATCTCCTAGGTATACATTGTCTCCCATGCCTATCTCGTCACCATAGTAGATAATGGGTGTTCCAGGCAGGGTAAAGAGAAGCAGGTGCATCAGTTGTATTCTTCTCTCGCTGTTATCCAGCAGAGGTGCCAGCCTACGTCTTATCCCAAGGTTAAGACGCATTCTAGGATCTTTTGCATATTCGTGATACATGTAATCCCGTTCTTCATCGGTAACCATTTCAAGAGTCAACTCATCATGGTTACGCAAGAATAGTGCCCACTGGCATGTCTCGGGTATTGGGGGGGTACGTCGCAGGATCTCAGTGATAGGATGTCTATCCTCCCGACGCAATGCCATATACATTCTAGGCATTATGGGGAAGTGGTAGGCCATGTGGCATTCATCACCATTTCCGAAGTAGGCTACTACGTCCTCTGGCCATTGGTTGGCCTCAGCGAGGAGCATCCTGTTGGGCCAGTTATCATCTACGAATTTACGCAGTTTCTTGAGAAATTCATGTGTCTCTGGCAGATTCTCGCAGTTGGTGCCCTCTCTCTCGTACAGGTAGGGAACTGCGTCCAGTCTTAGTCCGTCTACCCCCATGTCGAGCCAATAGCCTACTACATCAAGGATCTCTTGCTGTACTTTTGGATTGTCGTAATTGAGGTCAGGCTGATGGCTGAAGAACCTATGCCAGTAGTATTTGCCTGCTTCCTGGTCCCAAGTCCAGTTAGATCGCTCGGTATCTATAAATATTATGCGAGCGTCTTTATATTTGTCGTCCGTATCGCTCCATACGTAGTAGTCCCTATAAGGGGAGTTGGGGTTACTACGGGCCTCCCTAAACCATTGGTGTTGGTCTGAGGTATGGTTCAGTACAAGCTCAGTAATCACTCTAATACCACGCCTATGGGCTTCGTCTAAGAAGACCTTAAAATCTTCGATCGTCCCGAAGTCTGGGTGAAGAGACCTGTAGTCGGAAATGTCATAGCCTCCATCCTTGAGGGGAGAGGCGTAAAAGGGAAGTAGCCATATAGCTGTAACCCCTAGAGACTCAATGTAGTCGAGCTTGGCAGTCAGTCCTGGTATATCTCCACTGCCATCGTTGTTTGAATCAAAAAAGCATCGGACACCTACTTCATAGATAATGGCATCTTTGTACCAGGTTGGATCATCATTCAAGTTGCTCATAGCTCATCACTCTATCCTAAAGAGATGTACTGGTTCATAGTTTGGATCTAGACGAACGTAATTAGCTGTACCGTGCCACTGGTAGTAGGCATCAGTGATTAGATCGTGCACAGTATAAGTATCCCAAGGTGCGATGTGAAGAGCTTCACCATTGAGATGTACTGTGCATTCATGCCAGTTAAACGGATCAAGGTTAGCTATCACCAGGATACGGTTGCTGCCGTCCTCGCTTATCTTGCTGTAGGCGATGATATTGGGGTTATCTGGATAGTGAAACGTTAGATTAGTGTATAGCTGTAGTGCTCGGTTCTGTTTTCTAGCCTGGTTTATCGTCTTTATGTAGGGGATTATATTCCCTGGAGCGTTCCAGTCCCTGACCCTGATCTCGTATTTCTCAGAGTTTAGGTACTCTTCACTGCCCGGATGTAAAGGCACGTTCTCTATAAGCTCGAAGCCGCTGTAGATACCATATGTAGGAGACAGCGTTGCAGCCAGTGCTAGTCTTATCTTGAATGCCGGTCTGCCTCCCTTCTGCAGGTATTCTGTAAGTATGTCAGGGGTGTTAGCAAAGAAGTTAGGCCTTAGGAACTCTACCTGTTCGGTATGTAGCAGCTCGTGCATGAACTGTTCTATCTCCCACCTGCTGTTGCGCCATGTGAAATAGGTGTATGACTGGGAGAACCCTACCTTAGCTAGTAGCTGAAGCTTTTTAGGTCTGGTAAATGCCTCCGAGAGGAATATCACTTCCGGATGTTCCCTCTTTATCTCAGATATAAGCCATTCCCAGAAGGCTACTGGCTTAGTATGGGGATTGTCTACCCTGAAGATGCGTATGCCATGCTCGATCCAGAAAAGTACTACACGCTTGAGCTCGTTCCATAGACTACGGAAATCTTCGCACCACATATCGAGAGCAACGATATCTTCGTACTTCTTGGGAGGGTTTTCGGCGTACTTTATGGTGCCATCCGGCCTCTTGCGAAACCATTCCGGATGCTCCCTCACGTAAGGATGATCTGGCGAACACTGTATAGCTAGATCAAGCGCTACCTCTATCCCTAGATTTTGGGCTTCTCTTACAAAAGCATCAAAGTCTTCGATTGTGCCGAGTTCGGGGTTTACAGCATCATGCCCCCCGTACTGATTTCCTATAGCCCAGGGGCTACCAGGGTCCCCTGGTTGGGCCACTAGAGCGTTATTACGCCCTTTACGGTTTGTGAAACCTATGGGATGTATGGGAGGAAGGTAGAGCACATCGAAGCCCATGTCTTTGATGGCTTCTAGCCTCTTCATGGCCGTTCTGAAGGTTCCATGCTTGTGGGGATCATCAGTTTGAGATCTGGGAAACATCTCGTACCATGCTCCGAACCTTGCCTTTTCTCTGTCGACTATAACCCTGAGCCACTTACTGTACAGAGTGAGATCTTCTCTAGCTTCGTGTGCTGATACAAGCTGGGCGAGCTCCGGCGTAAGAGCTATATCTACCTTCTCCCTCTGAGTTGAAGCTTCCTGCAACCTATTGATATATCCCGCCAGCAGTACCTTAGGTTCTCCTACAGCTCTAGCCTCTGCTTGGCGTATTAGCTCGAGTCCTTCAAGGAGCTCCGAGCTAACATCCCTACCGGCCGCAACTTTTCGGCTCAGCTCATGAGTCCAACTTATGAAGACTTCTGTCCATGCTGCCACCGTATATTCTAAAGTGCCTATGAACTCGATAGGGATATCCGCTGACCACTCATCATCATCGTAGGAGTACGACATGGGGGTGGACTCCCATTCTTCTGATCCTTGTCGCCGGTATCTAACTTCGGCTCCAAGCGTATCATGACCCTCTTTTATGATGTCAGCAGTTACCCTCAGTCTGTCGCCAACTATGCGTTTTATAGGGAATCTGCCGCAATCTATCTGTGGTCTTACAGATACTATGCTTATTCGATAGAAGGGATCTGGTTGTTGATCTGCCATGATGTCGGCGATCACCTCCTGTAGGCGGTGTGTACTAAGTTTCAGGATATCATAGCTTGAGTTGGCAGTAGCGCATATTCTAGAGCCACATTGGTTTCGCGTGCAAGTGGCTGGCCTTTAAACGTAAAAACAAAAAGCTTATAGCTAGCTTATATAAGCTACCTGACCATAAGTCTGAAGTATTTGCCCGGAGATATAATTACCCCATAGACTTATTATCTTAGCTCTCGAGCATGAGAGAAGCAGGGTCTTCTATTAGCTCCTTGATACGCACTAGGAAGCGCACCGCATCGCTTCCATCTACTATCCTGTGATCATAAGTAAGGGCTAGGTACATCATGGGGCGAACCACTACTTGTCCTTCCACTACAACCGGTCTTTCCTTGATTGCATGCATTCCCAGGATACCCACTTGTGGAGGATTTAGTATGGGGGTTGATAGCAAGGAACCGTAAACACCTCCGTTGGTTATGGTAAATGTTCCCCCACGCACTTCCTCCAAAGATATAGTGTTATTTCTTACCTTGGTAGCAAGCTCATCTATCTCTTTTTCTATCTCTGCGAAGCTCTTGCGGTCTGCGTTTCTGATAACAGGTACCACTAATCCTTCTTTGGCGCCAACAGCTATACCTATATCGTAGTGATATTTCAGGATTATGTCTTCGCCATCTATCTCAGCGTTGAGATAAGGGAACTCCTTGAGGGCAGCAACTACCGCTTTTGTGAAGAACGACATGAAGCCAAGCTTGATGCCATACTTTTCCTGAAACCTGGGTCCCAGCCTTCGGCGTATCTCGATAACGTTGCTCATATCACATTCGTTGAAGGTAGTGAGCATGGCGGCGGTATGCTGAGCTTCTACCAAGCGACGGGCTATAACTCTACGACGAGTAGACATACGCTCTCGTCTCTCCAGCTCTGATAGCTCCCTGATAGGTGCTTCTGAGGGAGCAGGGGTAGTTTCCCTGATGGGCTGAGCCTCTAATGTTTTACGTGATTCCGTCTGTTGAGCTCCAGGCGGGGCTTGCCTCGTAGCTAGCACATCTTCCCGTGTGATTCTACCGCCGGCTCCAGATCCCTCTATCTTTGAGATGTCTATACCTAACTCTTCAGCCAGTCTACGTACCGAAGGCGTTGCCTTGGGTTGCATCTCTGTATGATGTGCAGCCTGAGGTCTGACTTCTTCCCTCTCTTGAGGCTCCTCAGGTTGTGACGTTTCCCTAGCTTGTGAAGGGGTTTCCGTAATCGTTCCAAGCAGATCGCCTACGGAGGCAGATTCTCCTTCCTGTATAGAGATACTCTCCAGGAATCCGCTCGAAGGGGCCGGAACCTCTACGTTGGCCTTGTCTGTTTCAAGCTCAACGACTACATCCCCTTCTTCTACGCTGTCCCCTGGTTGTTTATGCCACTTTAGAACTGTAACATCGACTACGGATTCTCCAAGATCAGGCACTCTGATCTCAACTGCCATGTCTTACGGTCTCCCTTATTCCACTAATAGATATATCTGGAGCTTCTCCGAAAGCCGCTTTAATAATTCTGCTTTGCTGTACGTTGTGCAAAGTTACAGATCCCTCTGCAGGGCTAGCCCTGTCAGGTCTACCTATGTACCCCAAGTTGATGTCGGGATCAAGTATCTTTCTAAGTCTCAAGGCTATGTAGTTCCATGCGCCCATGTTGCGCGGTTCCTCTTGGACCCATACTACTTCCTTGGCTGCCGAGTATCTAGATACTACCTGCAAGATCTCCCTTGCAGGAAAAGGATATAGCTCCTCAACTCTTGCTATAGCTACGTGATTGGCCTCTCTGTATTCTTTGCTCGATACTAGATCGACGTAGATCTTTCCACTACATAGGATTATGCGATTAACCCTTGGTGCTATATCACTTGAACGCGGGTCATCTATAACTTTTTGGAACTTGCCCTCTACAAGATCCTCAACGGACGCCATAGCGAGTGGATGCCTAAGCAGGCTCTTGGGCGTGAATATCACGAGAGGCTTTGGGGATGACTTGAGGCTGGCTGCCTGGCGCCTCAGTAGATGAAAATACTGGGATGCGTTACTTGGATACACAATCCTAATGTTGTCGTTAGCTGCAAGCTGCAAGAACCTTTCGATCCTAGCACTAGAGTGCTCTGGACCTTGCCCTTCGTAACCATGTGGCAATAGCAACACTAGCCCGGATTTCTGCCTCCATTTGGCTTGCCCAGACACAATAAACTGATCGATCATCACTTGGGCACCGTTCACAAAGTCTCCGTATTGGGCTTCCCACAAAACTAAAGCTTCAGGTGCGTGTGTAGAGTATCCGTACTCAAAACCTAGTACAGCGTTTTCAGATAGAGGACTATTGTAGATGGCAAAAGATGCTCTAGCTTGAGGTATTGCTTGCAGCGGGATGTATCTTTGCCCGGTTTTTATGTCATGTAACACCATGTGTCGTTGGCTAAATGTACCCCTCTCTGTATCTTGTCCGCTGATACGAATTGGGGTACCGTTCATAAGTATCGTTGCGAATGCTAAGGTCTCTGCGTGTCCCCAGTCTATCTCACCTCTCTCAAGAGCATCTCTTCTTCTGGCGAGGGTGCGCCAGAGTTTGGGATGTACCTCAAAACCTTCGGGTAAGCTTAGCAGAGATTCATTTATCTCGGAGATCAATTCTCTAGATACTTTTGTCTCCTGCAGGAAATGGTCCTTCTCCGGCTCTAAGAGCTCCATCTCCGACTCAGGGCCCCTGCTACCTTCGATCTCAGCCTGCATGGCTCTACGTAGCTTTTCTTCGACCCTAGTCACGAAGGACTGTGCTTCCTCAGCAGATACTACTCCCCTCTGTATAAGCTTCTGTGCGAAGATCTCCCTAACTGTAGGGTGTTTCCGTATTTTCTCGTACATCAAGGGTTGAGTGAAACTGGGCTCATCACTTTCGTTGTGTCCGTAACGCCGGTATCCTATCAGGTCTATCATGAAGTCTTTGCGAAAGGTCTCCCTATATGTTTCTGCGAGCCTGGCAGTTAGGATGCAAGCATGAGGGTCATCTGCGTTGACGTGTACAGTAGGGATCTCAAACCCCTTGGCAAGGTCTCCCGCATAAGTTGTAGATCTACCTTCTGAAGGCTCTGTGGTAAAACCCAGCTGATTATTGGCTATGATGTGGATAGTGCCTCCAGTTCGATAGCCGGGAAGACGTGACAAATTGAGAGTTTCCGCAACTATGCCTTGTCCAGGAAAGGCCGCATCTCCGTGGATGAGTATAGCTAGCGATGCGCGCTCATCTTGACGAGGTGGTCCAGGCAGGCTCCTGTCTTCCTGGGCGGCGCGTGCCCTACCCTCGACCACCGGATTTACATGTTCTAGGTGGCTAGGGTTGGGAACCAAAGTTATAGGTATGGTACGACCCTTGTTGGTCTTCATATTGAATGTTGCGCCCAGATGATATTTCACGTCGCCCGTCCAGCTATCGACCCCTACATCCGTATTAGAAGTCCCCTTCGTATGTTCGAGGCCATGCTTGAACTCGGCGAGTATCTTTTCATAGGGCTGCTCCAGGATATGAGCCATGACGTTTAGCCTACCTCTGTGGGCTATTCCGATTACGACTTCTCTGACGCCCGATTCTGCCGCTCTGGATATGATCTCGTCCAACATCGGTATGAGCATATCCAGACCCTCTATGGAGAACCACTTCTGCCCTGGGAAATACCTGTGGAGGAACCTTTCGAAGGTTTCTACCTCTGATAATCTCTCCAATAGTTTGCGATCGAACTCCGGGTCGTCACCAACCGCAAACCTGCGGCTTTCAACCATATCACGCAGCCAGTCACGCTCTTTTGAGTCTTGTACCTGGTCGAAGTCATAACCTATGGATCCGCAGTATATATCCCTGAGCTTCCTATAAGCCTCGAGGGCATTCTTACTTATCTGAGCAAGCGGTCCCCCGACTACCGATGCTAGTAGCTTCTCTAGATCAGCCTCAGTCAAACCATGGGTCTCAAGTTCGAGTTCAGGGTCCCCTGGGGGTGGAGTGCCCAGCGGGTCCAAGTGTGCAGCCATGTGACCGTACTCTCTGGTTAGCCTAGCTAACCTGGCTGCGCCTACTATCTTGAGTATGTCTATCTCAGTGGGTAGCTCTGTTTGGAATACTAACTCCCCAAGCTCTTCTGGGAACGGATTACCTACCCTATCAAAGTATGCTCTAGTCGAAGGATCTACAGATGATGGATCGGCTAAGTATCTGAGATATAGCTCGGCTACTAACCCAGCATTCAAACCATACAGTTTATCGTTCTTCCCCCACATATCACCCTACCTAAGTGCAAGCCGGCTTGCAGGATAGCGCTATAGGCATTCTGTGTCAATACCTGATTACAGCAAAAAGCTAGCCATATAAGATATATTGCAAATCATACCCTTTACAGGACGTCAATGAGTGGTACTATAAGCCTAGAGATCTTCATATAATAGCAGCCTAATAAACATAATAAAATTATACAGGCTGTTGGTACGAGGGGAATATCAAGCGAGAGGGTGTGTCATGAGCCTGGCTGAAGACGTACAAGCTGTGTCTATAAATAATACGCCTGAGGTGATCAATGACTTCTCCATAGTGGCAGCGACGGTCAACGGATCCGGAAGTCAGACATCTAACCTAACACTGATCAGAGCCCTGTTTCGGATGGGTATTCCGGTCAATGGAAAGAATCTTTTTCCTTCAAATATATCCGGGTTACCTACCTGGTACACCATTCGGGTCAATAAAGATGGTTATATAGCTAGGAGGGAACGGGCAGAGATACTTGTAGCTTTTAATCCCCAGACCTTTGCAGAGGATATACAGACTCTGCCGCCAGGAGGGGTCTGTATATATCCTGCAGAGTCCAAGCTGCCTTTAGTTCGGGAGGACATAGTATATTACTCTATTCCGGTCAAGCCGTTCGTGGAAGCTACAGGAGCCGACCCGAAGCTGAGGGAGAAATTTGCAAGTATGGTGTATGTAGGGGCCTTAGCAGAGCTCCTAGGTATTGATAGGCAAGAGATTAGAGCAGCTCTCTCTCAGCAATTTCGTGGCAAAGAGAAAGTTGTTGATCAGAACTTTCAGGTGATAGTCTCCGCCGCTGATTGGGTCAAGGAGAACATAATCAAGAAAGACCCTTACAGAGTGGAGAGGATGGATGCTACACGGGGCAAGATACTTATAGATGGTAACAGTGCTGCTGCTCTAGGAGCTATATTCGGGGGAGTGACCGTAGCTGCTTGGTATCCTATAACTCCTTCTACTAGCTTGATAGAAGCACTACAGTCTTATCTCCCTAAGTTACGCACAGATAAAGATGGTAACCATACTTATGCTGTCGTACAGGCTGAAGATGAGATGGCGGCTCTGGGGATAGTTCTAGGAGCTGGTTGGGCCGGCGCCAGGGCTATGACATCTACCTCCGGACCTGGGATCTCGCTGATGACTGAGTTTGCGGGCTTGGGTTTCTTCGCTGAGATTCCAGGAGTAATCTGGGATATACAGAGAATAGGGCCTAGCACCGGCTTGCCGACGCGAGTTTCTCAGGGGGATGTGCTCAAAGTTTACTTCCTGGGGCATGGAGATACTAGACATGTCTGCCTGATCCCGGGAACTGTAGCCGAGTGCTTTGAGTTTGGCTACAAGGCTTTTGATTTGGCCGAACGTTTGCAGACGCCAGTGTTCGTGCTAAGTGATCTCGACCTTGGAATGAACCTTTGGATGAGTGATCCTTTTGAATATCCATCCGAACCTATGGATAGAGGTAAGGTGCTCTCTGCAGAGGACCTGCAACGCATAGGAGAATTCGCGCGCTACAGAGACGTAGATGGAGATGGTATTCCCTATAGAACTTTGCCAGGGACGGATCATCCACTTGCTGCCTACTTTACTAGAGGTTCTGGTCATAATGAATACGCCCAGTATAGCGAGAGACCAGATGACTGGCGAAAGAATATGGAGAGGTTGAGACGTAAACATGAGACGGCTCGCAAGTTAGTCCCTAAACCAGTAATAGAGTCATGGGCTGATTCGAGTGTGGGCATAGTCAGCTTTGGATCCGTACACCATCCTGTAATGGAGGCTATCGATCTGCTTGCAGAGAAAGGATTGAATACTGATTACCTGCGCATAAGAGCCTTGCCATTAGAGGAGACTCTTCGCGAATTCATAAAGAAACATGATAGAACATACGTTATCGAGCTTAACCACGATGGCCAGATGGCTAACCTCATACGTATGGAATTCCCAGAAGTCGCTGGTAAGGTAATCTCTATAGCTTACTGCGATGGTCTGCCTATGACTGCTAACTATATAGTGAATGCTCTATTGGAAAAGGAGTGCTAGAACATGGAAACCATAACTAAGCCTGGGAGCTCTCCTGGAAGAAAAGTAAACAGGATAGGCTTGGAAAGGACTGATTACAGGGGGGGAGTCTCTACGCTTTGCGCAGGCTGTGGGCATGATTCGATATCCAGCCAGATCATGACAGCAGCTTTTGAGCTCTCGCTGAAGCCTGAGCAGATAATCAAGTTGAGTGGTATAGGTTGCTCGAGCAAATCACCAGCCTACTTCTTAGGTAGATCTCATGGTTTCAATGCCATTCACGGGCGCATGCCCGCGGTGGCTACTGGCGCTACATTAGCTAACAGAAAGTTGCTAGCTATAGGAGTGAGCGGTGATGGTGATACCGGTAGCATAGGTATAGGGCATTTCAAGCACATGGTTCGTCGTAATATCCCTCTGGTCTACATAATAGAAAACAACGGCGTCTATGGTCTAACCAAGGGGCAGTTCTCGGCGACCGCGGATATGGGACAGAAACTAAAGCACGCAGGTATTAATGAGCTTCCACCTATGGATCTATGTATGGAGGCGATAATAGCTGGATGTGGCTTTGTGGCAAGATCCTTTGCCGGTGACGCTAAGCAGGTTCGTCAACTGTTAAAGGCTGCTATGAGCTTCAAGGGTACCGCTGTGATAGATATTATAAGCCCCTGCGTGACCTTTAACAACGCCGAGGATAGCACTAAGAGCTACCCATATGGTAAAGCCAATGAGGAGCCCCTGCATGAGATAGGGTTTGTGCCGAAGTATGAAGAGATAGTTGTGGACTATGACCCTGGCACGGTGAGAGAGGTCGAGTTGCATGACGGCTCTGTGATCCAGCTACGTAAGCTGGATAGAGATTATGATCCTACTAACAAAGTTGAAGCTTTGAGGCTATTGGAAGAAGCTCAGACAAACAGGGAATTTATAACGGGGCTGATATATCTCAACGAAGACAGACCTTCTTTCCCAGAAGTTATGCGCCTGCCCGAGAAGCCCTTAGCTGAGCTTCAAGAGGAAGATCTGCGCCCACCTAAGGAAGCGCTTGAGGCTATTATGTCAGGCTTGATGTAGTTGGCCTGTAATTGAGCTTGCTATTTCTCTGACTTTTTCTTGCAGCGGCCACTCATAGCCGACGTTTATAAACAGTCGGTCTATACCTATTTGTTTCCATCTAGCTATCTCTTGGGAGATATCTTGGGGCCATTTATCCCAATCAAGGTGGAGGTAGACGGAAAGACCTATTGGTTTGCTCGAGTCGGATATTATTCGCTTTGTATATTTCACAAGCTCTTGATCTGCATAGATATTGATTTCGTCTGCGTACTCCAAGGCTGAGTGTATCAGCTTCTTGGATTTACCAGCACCTACTATGATCTTGGGTGGCTTTGAGGGGGATGGGGTACAGGTAGCATCCTGCAGCTTCACTTTTTGTCCATTAAACGTAACTTGCTTACCCTTCCAAACCTCCTTTAGAGCAAGCATGTTCTCCTTTAGGAATGTAATGCGAGAATCTGCATCCGGATAAGGAAGATTCCAGGCAGCGTATTCCTCAGGGTAATCCCCTGCTCCTATACCAAGCTCGAACCTACCATTGCTAATCAAGGCTAACATAGAGGTCTCTTTGGCCATTACACCCAGTGCATAGTTGAGATTACAGATGACCATAGGTACCAGTTTGATCCTTTCGGTAGCACAGGCTAGGGCTCCATAGGAAGCCCATCCACAGACGTATCCCCATTCAGGTTTCAGGGAGTGATAATGGTCCCAGAAGCCCACTGAATCCAGCCCTAACTTGTCTGCTAAGAGCGCTGCCTGGAAGATCTCCTGCCAGTTACTGGCAGGACTAAATACTATTCCTAGCTTCATGATTTCCGCCTCACTAAATAAAACTAGCTATCCCGGTTCAAGCACTCGAGCTTGAAGCTTAGCCACTCGTCCACTAACTCTTGTGGAGGGAACCATTGATACTTCTGAAGATCAACTGTGAAGTCCTCTCTAACTTCTACACCATCGTTCTCCAGATCTCTCTTATGGCTATACACTCCTCCCCACCCGTAGCCTGATGCCAGTCCTCCGAATCTGTTGACCACCCGCTGGCAAGGGATTCTTAGCTCAGGGGGGGTATAGTGGAGTATCCATCCTACAACCTGAGCTGATCCTGGGTATCCTGCTAGCGTTGCTATCTGTCCATAGGTCATTACCTTACCTTTGGGAATCGAGGATACAATCCTCCAAACGATCTCCTTGAAAGACTTGGCTTCCTTGGGTGTGCTCATCTTTACCTGCTTATCCGTACTATCTGTTCTGCAAGGTCTATTAGCTCTTGCGCTGGTTGCAGCCTTTCTAGCCACCTTTGGGGTATGGATTCTATTCCATAGTGAGCGCCAGCAAGCGCTCCTGTAACGGCTGCTCTGGTATCCGCATCTCCTCCCAAATTGGCTGCCTTTATGATAGCAGCTTCTAAGCTGCTGGTATTTCCGAATGCCCAGATAGCGCTTTCGAGAGTTGCCAGCACGTCTCCGGAGTTGTCTAGATCGTCTTCGCCCTTCTTCTCTATACTGCGCAACATCTCACTGATCTCAGGCTGTGGAACTTTGTCAGCTATTCGAACAACTACTTGCTCAAATTTTCCTCTAAGTAATTCGGATATCATCATATTCAGCGCTATAGCTGACCATTGGCATACTAGGTTAGCGTGGGTAATGGAAGCTACGCTACGTGTTTGCTTTACGAGCGCTTGCTCTCGTTTGTAAAGGAGCAGAGCTATAGGCACACACGGTACAAGGCATCCGTTTCCTCTGCTGCCATTTGTAAAGCCCTCTCGTTCGATTACCAGCTTACTAGCTTCGTAGATAGGTGTGCCATCTCGGATTAAGTTGAGTGATTCAAAAACGGTGTTGTCAATATCTTTTGGATTGGAGTTCATCCATTCGACCAAGCGTGTTGCGATGTCCTGTGGGTCTACCCTTCCTAACGTGGCTATGCTGCGGGCAATCTCTATCATCATCTGGGTATCGTCGGTAACCTCTCCTGGGCTAAGCGAGAGCCACCCTCCACCTATGAAGTCTTTTACTTGCCCTAAGTTTCTACGGATCTCATTTTTACCCATTAACTCCAGCGGTCCCCCCAGAGCGTCCCCGCAGGCTGCGGCTATCAAAGTACCACGGGCCTTAGATAATAGCTTCAGATCTCCTTGGTCTGCTCTCATACTTTTTCCTCTTGGATCTGAAGTATCTCTATGCGATTTCCAAATGGATCTTCCGTATAGAAGCGAGTGAACCCAGGCAGTAGATGGTCATCTATAACCCTTACTCCGTACTGTAACAGTCTATGTTTGATGCCATCAAGGTCGTCTACCAAAAACGCCACATGTGCCTTCGTAGATGGTGAGAAGTTGGGATCTATTCCCAGATGCAGTTCTAGGTTTCCTGTGGAGAACCATGCTCCACCTCTGGATGCCAGCGTTGGAGGCTTAGGGACCTCTGTAAGAAGGAGAATCTGGCTGTAGAACTCTCTAGCTTTATCCTCACCCCCTTCTGGAATAGCTATCTGCACGTGATGGATGGCGATGCTCATGAATTCCCTCCTCCCCTGGAGTGAGAAAATACGGGCTTTCTGCTTACCTGAAGATTAGGACATAAATAAAAACTATAGATAGGATCCACACGATCCTATCTATAGTTTGCTGGTTGATGCTGAGGATTTACTTGCTAGCCTGCTCGAAGCGGCGGTTGATCTCGTCCCAATTGACGACGTTCCACCAAGCCTCCAGATACTCAGCTCTGCGGTTTTGATACTTGAGGTAGTAAGCGTGCTCCCAAACGTCGTTGCCCATTATGGGATAAAGACCTTCCATAAGTGGGCTATCCTGGTTGGCAGTGCTGATTACCTGTAGCTGACCGTCTGGAGTGCGTACTAGCCACACCCAACCGCTGCCAAATCTCTTTGCTCCAGCATCGTTGAACTGCCTCTTGAACTCCTCGAAGCTCCCAAATGTCTGCTTGATAGCATCTGCTATTGGGCCATAAGGCTCCCCGCCACCATTAGGCTTCATGATTACCCAGAACATGCTATGGTTGACGTGACCGCCACCATTATTGCGCACAGCTGTACGTATATCCTCGGGTACGCTATTTATATCTCTAAGCAAGTCCTCGGCACTCTTGTTCTGGAGCTCTGGATATTTCTCTAATGCTTGGTTGAGGTTATTCAGGTAGGTCCCATGGTGCTTATCATGGTGAAGCCTCATAGTCTGCTCGTCTATATAGGGTTCAAGGGCGTTGTAATCATATGGGAGTGGTGGTAACTCATGCATGGTGATAAGACCTCCTGAAAGTTTTTAGTTTTGGCAGTTGGGGCATTTATCCCAACGTGACCTACCCAGCAAAATATGTGCCCTTCAAGGGCAATGATAGCTTTAACCGCCTCTATTTTGCTAGGGATGGACTAATCCTTGAGAGTGCTGACAATGATTGGGTTAGACGTAGGTTGAGGACTACCCCCTTTGGGCTCGCGAGTTATCCCCATTGCTGAGTACTGACCAATTGGCTCCGGAGCTGAAAGCACGATAGCCAGCGTGCCGTTAGGGTGTACGACTGCTGCGCTCTGTTTATGCCCATCTTTTATCAACCATATCTGGTAATCCTTATCCTCAGGTATAGGAGGAAGTCCTTGTATAACCAAGTAGGCTTTATTATTATTAGGGTTCATGATCATCCTACCGTGGATGGAGTTTTGCTGCATCTCGGCTACCTGCGTGCTTGGAGAAGTCAGTAGGGCAACTATGGTTCTTTGTTCTTCTACGTCTGCCTTGAGTTGGTTTATTTGATCCCTTTGCAGAATAGCTATTACGCCTAGAGCCAAGATAACTACCGCTAGTGCTACTGGAGCTACGAACTTCAAAGTGTTGCTTCCTAGGAAGAATCTCGACCAGAAACTGCCAGTAGATGCTGTCCTTGGTACAATCACTTGTTCGTGAGATGTATGCTCTTCGCTACGGATACGATCTAGCAAGCGCTGTTTTACAGAAGGGGGGGGTGAATGTTGCTCGCTAGCCATACCAAGTATTGAAGCTACAGGTAGTAGCTCATCCAGCACAGACATGCAATCCATGCATGACTGCAGATGACACTCCATGAGCTTCATGTCCTCGGACTCAAGTGCTCCGAGCACATAAGCGGTGATTACCTCATATAACTGCTCGTGATTGTTATGCTCTATCTTCACGTCGTTCTATAGCTGTTCAGGTTTGATTCCCTTTTCTATTAGGTTTCTGCGAAGATGCTGCAAGGCCAAGCGCATTCTAGTCTTGATTGTGCCCAAGGGCTCACCTACTTTATCAGCTATCTCGGATTGAGTAAGCCCCCCGAAATATGACATCTCAAGCACTTTGCGCTGGTTTTCAGGAAGCTCTCTCAGAGCTTCTAAGACTATACTTCGCCTCACACCACCCATTATTATCTCATCTGGATCCTCTAAGCTGCTATCTGGCAGGTTCATTAGGTAGTTAGAGGAGTCTTCAGATCGAATTGATTTGGGACGGGCCTTGCGTCTCCTGATCTCATCTATGGCTATGTTATGAGCTATGCTCATTAACCAACTGACGCACTTGCCTCGGTCGTTACTGAAGCTTTTGGCTTGCTTCCAAGCTCTGAAAAAGGTCTCTTGCGTCAGCTCCTCAGCCACCTGTTGATCTTGAACGATTCTTAATATCATGGAGTAGACAGCTTTTGAGTAACAGTCATACAATGCCTCCATGGCGGATAAATCGCCACGAGATAGTCGCTCCATGATCACCTGGTCGTCTAGGGGCTGATTTGACATAGCCTATAGTTCCGTCATTTTCTGCCCGACAGCACCTCCTATAATCTTCTCTATAACTATACGTAAGGAAAGGCTGTCGGGATTAATTTGAGAGATCCGGAAGCAATTGTAGGGGCATATCTCCTGGTTTGCAATATGCGCAGCAGCATCTATCATATCGATGGACCTTTCGCTGGTGATCGAGCGAGCTTGTACAAGTTTTGTACATATTATGCTCAACTTGTGCCAAATTACCAGCAATTTTAGTTCCACCAAAGAAACGCTTGGAGGCCAAACCTTGCAAGAAAACACAGATTTGAATCAAGACCGAGAGCATCAGGAGCAAATAGAGCGAATACGAGATTGGTATAAGCAGGCCAAGAATATGGGAATAAGCAAGGAGGCATTCTATAGAGAGATGATACCGATTGTGGGTATAGAGGCCTTGGATAAGGCGCTGGAAGGCTACGATGAATAGTAGGCTATAATCTGTAGTTGTAAAAGCAAAACATTAGGTAGGAGTATTATGCCTGAAACAAAGGTTTTGTTGGTCCGTCATGCTGATGTGCATAACCCCGATCAAATAGTATATGGCAGACTTCCAAGGTTCAGGCTAAGCAAGTTAGGGGAGGCACAAGCTGAAGCTACTGCTGAATTTCTCTCCAAGGAAAACGTCAAGTACATATATACCAGCCCGATGCTAAGAGCCAGGCAGACAGCCAAAGCTATAGCTAAGTATCATCCTGATGCCAAATTGAGGATTTCAAAACTTCTTGCCGAGATCAATACTAGCTGGCAGGGGACACCTTGGTCACAGATAGGTGCGAATGCTAACCTATATGAGCCTATCAAAGACCCGGAAAACGAGACCATAGAAGATGTAGCCAAAAGGATGCTTAGGATCATTAGAACTCTGGTGCGAAGGCATCGGGGCGAAACGGTGATCTGTGTTAGCCACGCGGATCCTATAAAGATAGCCTGGGTGGCACTTGAAGGTAAAGAGCTTACTTTTGAGAACATTCGTAAGCCGCCTTATCCAGATAGAGCGTCAGTTACTACGATCATTTTCAAGGATGATCAGGTGGTTAGTATTAAATATGAGAATCCGGCTGTTGGCGTTAGAATAACCCCAGAGCAAGCGAGTAAGAAGAAATCCGATAGAAAAAAGGTGCCAGTGGGTGTGTAAGTAAGAGGGCAGATGCCCTCTTACTTACTATTATCTTTTATCTTTGCTCTGTTTTCTTGTCGAATCTTTAGTGTTACTTGAGCCTTTCTTTTGTTGGTTGTCTTTGGTTTCTGACTCTTTGTTCTTGGTCTCCTTCTTCGGTGGCTCCTTCTTCGGTGGTCCTACTCTGTATATATTGCCCCAGGGCTTATAGCGACTAAAGAATGAGTCTTGCAGTATGACCTTACCATTCTTAGTAACTGTTCTGGTTATGGTCACGTCCATGCCTTCATGTGCCCAGTCTACCTGCTCTTTGGTACCAGGGGGTAACGTCGGATCGTATATGGTCTTGTCAGGGAGAGGTGGAACTATGTTTGTTATTACTGGTTTCCCTCGTGTTACCTCGTACCCTGGGTCGGTGCCATATAGAGTTATAGTCAACTTTGTATCTGTCCATGTGGCTTCGATTAGTATATAGTGCCCTGTGTTGTTCTTCCACTTGAGGTCCTTATATGGGAAGTAGACTGCTGCATCAAATCCTGGAGGATCACCATCTAACTGATAGTAAGGTACTAGATAAGAATGCTGGTGCCTTTCAACTATCGGCAATCCAGCCCAGAAAGCTGCGCGGAACATGGTAGTGCTTACCTGGCATACACCACCACCTATCCCTGGCACGGTCTGATCTGCAACTATTGTTAGTCCTTCTTGGTAGCCTCTCTCGACACTAATTTCTCCTATAGCCTTCTCGAAGCTGAAGGTTTCTCCAGGGGCCACAACAGTATTGTTTAGATATCCCGCAGCTGTCTGTATGTTATGGATCCTTTCTGGAGGTGAACCCGTGAACTCACTGCTGCCCCAACCAATGGGTTCCTTAATGCCGAGGGCTGCCAAATTGTCCGTAGGTATTTTAGGCTTGGTTACTTTGACAGGTAGATCAATATCTCTGTCATCACTAAAGGCAGCCTGTGCTATTAGGTCTCTAGTCTTTTCCGTATCCAGATCCTGACCATCTTGACTCTCTCTTAGCACTACTAGCTTCCCGCGCCAGGTTAGTTCGCCATTTATGGGCTTCTGGTTAATTTCGCTTGCCAAGTTATCTACAAACTCGGTTACTTTGTTAGGATCTAGCTTCACAGAAGAAGTTCGATTTGCCTTATCGATATCTATAGATGCCCAATCAGCCAATGTGCTCGTTGGAATCTCCCAGCTCTGATCTTTAAAGTGAAGTTTTAGCGGTGATGCTAATAGTTTCTCTAGTTGTGACCTAGCGTTTTCTAGTACGCTCGTTGTAACTACCGGTTCTATTTCTTTTGTTACTAAGTTGGTCTCACGATTGGACTGTAAAGCTGCATATATAGCACTGAGGGTAGCGCTATAATTCACCCTCCTTCCTGGCTGCTCGGGTGTTAGTGCTACCTGATTGTCCTTTATCTCTAGTTTTGCTGGCACCGGAGGTAGGGCTATATCTTTGTTGATATCAGCCAATATGGGAGTCAGCTTGGAAGATTCAATTTTGCCTACAACGCCTCCAGTCCCTGACTCTGATACTATAGCTTGCTCTATTTCATCAGATGTTATGGTCCAGCTACGGTTCTCAAATCTTAGTGTTATAGGTTTGGACAGCTTTAGTACTAGGTTCTGACGATCTCGCCATGTTGATTGAGTGACTTTGGCTTTGACCGTTACTACTGGCAAGGCTATATCGTCCTGCCTCAGGCTTACTAAAGCGTTGTATATCTGCTGAATAGCCATGCCAGTATTGAGCCTTTGTCCATCGACTTCTTTAGAAGCTAAGATGGTACCATCGCTACTGATCGTTAGCTTGGAGTCAGTGGCTGGCTGGGCTATTTGTGGGGCCAGCTCGTTGTTTACATAGTTATCGATTTTGCTCTTGTCGAGCACATACTGGATCCTGACAGTACGTTTGCCTAGGGGGATTCTTTCAGCAAATTGATGGAAAATATTACCATCACGGCCGTACTTGTATGCCTGCTGTACTGCAGGGTCTACGTTTGGTTGCAAACCAAGCTCTGCAGGGGTGATCTTCCATGTGCGCTCCCCTTGGGTTAGGGTAAGTGGAGTTCTAACATACTCCATTGCCTTAGTGTTCAAAACATCTCGAGCCTGCTCAGGGGTCATACCACCAAGGTTTACGCCAAGAGAATATACGTTTGGGTAAATCTTGCTACGGTAGTAGTAGGAATACCCCACGGATACTGCTAGAAGCAGGAAAGCACACAGAAATAAGGATAGTCCTATTCCTGGTAGGTAGGTTTTCAGAAACGAGCCATTGCGAGGCTGTCGCCTTCGTGAGCTGGCCTTTGATTTTATAGTTGGTATAGTTTCGGTCGGTTGCGACCAAGGTTCTGTACTACTCATATCTCTCCATAATGCTAATGATTATTATGATCAGATACCAGTTAACCTCATCTTTATATAAATGTCTAATTTGAGTTCAAGGTTTCACCCGAACGTAATTGAATCTGGGCATATTTCATGCTCTTAATGCAGAAAATTATACAAAGGTTCTGCATTTTTCGTGGGGAGAATAGCGATGCGTCAGATAGATGATGAAAACGCTAGGAATTTGAATGAAGATAGGATATACGAGGAAAGATACGTTGAGGTGGATAGGAGAAACTTGTTAGCCGATCGATGGGCTAGGGTTGTGTACTTCGTCTTTGGGGTAATAGAGGGGTTGATAGCCATTAGGTTTGTACTAAGGTTGTTGGGTGCAAATTCCAATAGTCAATTTGCAGCTCTAATCTACAACCTAACATTTCCTCTATTAGCACCCTTCAGAGGATTGTTTTCTGAGCCTAGCTTTGGAACAGCTGTAATAGAGTGGCGCTCTCTTGTGGCTATAGTCGTATATATGCTATTGTCCTACGCTTTGGTAAGGCTAGGATACCTACTATTTTCGTAAATCTTGCTGTTAGCACCCTCTAATCACTCTTCAGGATGAATCCTTAGAGGTTGTATTTAGACGCCCTAAATGTCATAATATAATCAAGGTAAAAAACTATAGTAACTAGGAACAGTTCTAAATATGACCATACAGGACAAGCGGACATCCGAGCTGGTTGACTTGCTTAGAAATGCTGGTATGAGGGTTACTCCTCAGAGGCTGGAGATTGTGAGTGCTTTGGTGCATGGTAGTCATCCTAGCGCTGAAGAGATATACGAGCAGGTCAGCACTAAACTACCCACTACAAGCTTAGCAACGGTGTACAACACCTTGGAGGCTCTTAAGTCTTTGGGGCAGGTGTTGGAGGTAAGGCCTCCTCAGGGGGGTATTAGATACGACGTGCTTCGTCCATATGGACATTCACACCTGGTGTGTAAGCGCTGTGGCAGGGTGGAGGATGCTCCGCAGGAGATAGTAGAGAATGGTGAAGTGTCGCTCAAGGTGCCAGATATTGGCTGGTCAGATCTAGAAATCAGGCTTGACCTGGAGGGTATATGTCCATATTGCAGGGAGGTGGGCGCCGATGTCTAGTTCCCAAGCGACAGAAACAACTCATGTAACTGCCAGCATGGAACAATACCTCTTGGCTATGTACTGTCTCCGCAGGGAGAATCAACCACTCATCGGCGCTCGTCTTGCTGAATGGTTGGATGTGTCTCCAGCATCAGTGACCGGTATGATCCATAGGATGAGCCAGGAAGGTTTGGTACAGGTAGGCAGGGGAAAGCAGATTACCCTAACGACTAAAGGTTGGCAGATAGCACTCACAACTGCACGTAGGCACTATCTGGCCGAAAGGCTACTAACTGATATGCTGGGGGTAGATTGGTACAGAGCGCATGTGGAAGCCGAGAGGTGGCAGCATGCGATAACCGACGAGACAGAAGAGAAGCTCTGGATAGCACTTGGGAGACCAACTACGTGTCCCCATGGTAGTCCCATACCAGGTACGGGGGCATGCTTTTCTCCCCATTCCCGCAAATTAACGGATGTTGAAGTAGGTCGAGAGCTAATAGTTGAGCGTATTTCAGACAGTGCTACTGAAAACATCGACTTGCTCAAGTTTTTTCAGGATCATCTCATAATGCCTGGCAAGAAGCTGAGCGTGAGGGAGATTAACTCTATTACTCAGGCTGTAACGGTAGAAACAGAGAATGGTCCTGTTGCCTTGGGCATCGAGGCTGCTAGGCAAGTTATAGTCGTACCTGCCCATCTATTCCAGCAGCGAAGGCCACCTGAAAGACTGAGAAAGGACTCTACTTTTTAACCCCAGGTAGCTTATGACTTTCCATATAACAGAACCTGTCCCATATGCTCATGCCGCCTCCACCGGTAAGCGGTAGACCTTGGGGTACTAGGTTTCTGCTTGCTGCGGCCTCCACTTCCGGGGCCTCTTTATTTGCCGAAGTTTCGTTGATTTCTAATGTGGTGTTCTTATTGACTTCTACGATTCCCATATCTTGCAGGACTAATTGGGGATCTCCAGGTTCAGCACCAGTACCGGTTGTTTTTACTCCTGTACCGCGAACTATCTTTACTATCAGTAATGATTTACCTACAATCTCATCTGTAAACGTATAAATTAGGTCTCCATCTGGATCTGTAAGTCTGTGAGCTACTTGCGAGGAATTGGGTGGTCCATAAACTGCCCAGAAAGTATAGTTTTTGTTTGCCTCTTCCTTTGGTACTTTGAACTTGATGCTGAATTCAAAAAACTTTACTGTAGCTAGTACGCTGGGGTCATCACTGCCAAGATAGTTAAACTGGACTTCGTTTGATTGCTTGCCTGATACTGGTTCCACCGCAAAGATTTTAAGATTATTATCTTCTAGATTAGGAATCTTTTCTTGGGGAGGTATGAGTAAAGATAGGTGTATGTTGCCTTTGGGGTCAGACTCCCCCTTGCTGATGATTATTCCTTCCGGGTTGGCTGCAATTATTACCTGTACATTAGGCGTGAAGCCCTTACCATCTAAGGTAACTTTTGTACCAGTTTTGCCTTTGTTAGGGGAGATGCTGATAAAAGGTCTTGAGTTAGCGCTAGCATCCCCAATAAAACCTAGGCATAACAGAAGGGCTATAACGCACGCTATAAAGCTACCCCTCAAGAGTCTTATCCTCCAGTGTTTGTATACTGTTGTCCATAATACTAATAACTGTGACATTAGTATAAAAGTTACTGCTATGAAATTAAATCATTGACTTGATTTGGAGCCCGTTTTCCGCTCAGCACCGCTATCACATTGCGCGCTACTATCTCAGACATCAGGTCCCGTGTTTTCTGTGATGCACTACCTATATGAGGCACAACTATACAGTTAGGCATGTGAACTAATGGATGATTGCTTGGCAAAGGCTCGGGATCCGTGACATCTAGTCCAGCTCCAGCAATCTGCCCTTCTCGAAGTGCTTCTGTCAAGGCTTCTGTATCCACTAAAGGTCCTCTAGCAGTGTTGACCAAGATCGCTGTTGGCTTCATTTTCCTAAGGGTTGATTTATTGATCAGATGCATAGTCTCTTTAGTAAGAGGAGCGTGTAGACTTATGAAGTCGGATTGTGCTAATAGTTCGTCTAAGCTTACCTTTTGAGCATCTATGCCTGTTTTTTCGGATCTTGAGGTGTAAAGAACTTTCATCTGAAAACCTATTGCTCGTCTAGCTACAGCTTGCCCTATTCTCCCCATGCCCACTATTCCGAGGGTGGCTCCGTAGACGTCCTGTCCAAGCAGCAGCTGAGGTTCCCAGGTACGCCACTTGCCTTCTTTGACATAAGAGATTCCCTCTATAAGCCTACGGGCCACGGATAGCATCAATGCCCATGCAAGATCTGCTGTGGTCTCAGTCAGTACATCGGGTGTATTGGTGACTACGACCCCTGCTCTAGTTGCAGCTTCTAGGTCTATATTGTCGTACCCTACTGCATAGTTTGCTATTACCTTGAGGTTGCGTGCGTTAGATATTACTTCTTCATCTATCTTGTCGGTCAGCAGAGATATCATAGCATCAGCCTGAGAAATCCCTCTCTTCAACTCTTCTTTGCTCGGTGGCAGATCCCCTGACCATACGTCTAATTCGAATCCATGATCTTTAAGTAACCTCAGCCCTGTTTCGGGAATCTTCCTCGTAATGTATACTCTGTACAACTTTGACCTCCAATACATGCTTTGGAAACAGTTTACGCTGAGATATCATAAAGTGCATCATAGCATCAACGATTCTACGAGAATCTGCTTCTTATGTGTTCTAGATTTTGGGGGTAAGGAATGCGAGTTTACATTTCTGCAGACATGGAGGGCATCTCAGGAGTCGTACATCCCTCACAGATAGATCCAAATGGTAGCGACTATCTACGAGGTCGTCGTTTGCAAACAGGTGATGTGAACGCTGCTATAGAGGGGGCTTTACAGGCAGGAGCTTCTGAGGTGATAGTCAACGACTCTCATTGGGTTCAGCGTAATATTCTTCTGGAAGATTTACATCCATGCGCTAGACTGGTCTCTGGGAGCACTAAGAGATTAGGCATGGTACACGGGGTGGAGGGAGCAGACTTAGCATTGTTCGTCGGATATCATGCTAAGCACGGTACTCCGCATGCTATTGCAGACCATACCTGGAGCTCAAGCTGTGTCGATGACCTGAAGCTCAACGGCCGGTCCATAGGGGAGTTCGCTCTCAATGCTTATATTTGTGGCTACTTTGGCGTTCCTGTGGTTATGGCCAGCGGAGATCAGGCACTAGAGAATGAAGCTAGGAGCCTTATTCCGGAGATCCAAGTAGCGGTAGTCAAAGTAGCTACTGGTAGATGGGCGGCAGAGTGCTTACCTTTGTCGGAGTCACGCAAGCTTATAAGGAGCTGTGCCAAGAAGGCAGTATCCGAGCACAATGTACAGCCGCTGTCTCCCCCAAGCCCCTGTGAGATAGAGCTTGATCTCATGCTGACAGAGATGGCCGACAGGGCTGAGTACGTACCTGGTGTACATAGGATAGGCGGTAGAAGGATTGCCTTTGAGTGCGAAGATATCATAAAGGCTTTTGAGATGTTTCGTACTGTGGTGAACGCAGCGTCCTTGTTTACGCCTTTCTAGGAAGAAAAAGCATTTTATAGTCTATGGCCAGCTATTTGCTGTCGATTGTTGTACCATAAGCTAATAGATAACCTTCTTGGAGACGGAGAAATGACGGGGCATCTAACACGGGAGCTAAGTGCGGTAGTAGACAAGTATATCCAGCAGAGGCCTAGATCGGCAGAGATATACCAGCGTGCCGTAGAAGATCTTCCCGATGGTGTTACTCATGATAAGCGGTTTATGACCCCATTCCCAACATATATCCAAAGGGCTAAGGGTAGCAGAAAGTGGGATGTGGATGGTAATGAATACATAGACTATGTCATGGGACACGGGGCTCTACTGCTTGGCCATTGTCACCCTCAGGTAACTCGGGCCGTCGTGGAGCAGGTTCAAAAGTTCACCCATCCGGGAGGATCCCATGAGCTAGAGGTAGAGTGGGCAGAGTTAGTCAAATCACTGATTCCTTCTGCTGAGAAGGTAAGATTTACGAGCTCGGGGACGGAGGCAACTCATATGGCTATCCGTCTGGCCAGAGCCTACACAGGCAGGAAGAAGATCGTGAAGCTCGAAGGACACTTTCACGGCTGGCACGATGGTGTAGCCAAAGCCCAAACTCCTCCATACGATAAGAAGACCCCGGGCATTCCAGACGAGATATCTGATCTCACACTGGTATCGCCAGCCAAGCTGGAATCTATAGAAAAGATGTTTAGCTCGGATAAAGATATAGCGGCGATAATATTTGAACCCTCTGGAGCCAGCTATGGTGCCGTGCCTCTGCCCGATGGGTTTGTACAAGGTCTGAAAGACTTATGTGATCGCTACGGTGTGCTGCTTATATGTGACGAGGTAGTTACGGGCTTTAGATGGTCTCCTGGTGGAGTGCAGGCACTAGCAGGAATAAAGCCTGATCTTACTACACTGGCCAAAATCCTTGCGGGAGGTTTTCCTGGAGGGGCTGTCGCCGGCAGGGCCGATATTCTGGATCTGATCTCGCATGCCAGCGATCCTTCCAAGCGGATAGTACATCAGGGTACCTTTAATGCGAATCCCGTGTCTGCAGCTGCTGGCGTTGAGTGTTTGAAGATAGTGGGCTCAAGCGATGTTTGCCAACAGGCAGCAAACAAGGCAGCTGTGCTCCGCTCTAGACTCAACGAGAAGTTCGAGGATCTGCAAGTGCCGGGATGTGCATACGGAGAGAGCTCTATCTGTCACATCATAATTGGCGAAGATGTGCCTAATAGAGTTCGGGGGGACTTGCAAAGGCCTGATCTGCCCGAGGAGGTGCTCCGTACCAAGGGTACTAACCAGCAATTGATGTGGCTATTTGATCTTGCGATGATGAATGAAGGTGTAGATTTGTTCTCTGGCAGTGCTTTCGTCAGTAGTTATCATACGGATGAGGATATAGATCTAACAATAGACGCCTTTGTTAGAGTTGTTTCAGAGCTTAAGAAGGAAGGTTATCTATAGTTGAGGTGATGGTTTTGGGCAGGTTCGTGGTGGTTGCTAGTGCCAATGGAAGAGTTGGCATTGAAGAAGCTGCCAAGGTTTTGGCAAATGGGGGTAGTGCTCTCGATGCAGTAGAGGTTGGCTGCAGGTTAGTAGAGAGTAACCCCCAGGATCATTCCGTAGGGCTTGGGGGACTCCCCAACTTGATCGGCGAGGTGGAGCTTGATGCCTCAATAATGGATGGGACAACACTTCGGGCCGGGGCAGTAGCTGCAGTCAAGGGGTACGAACATCCTATATCTATAGCTCGCAAAGTCATGGAGCTCACGCCCCATGTCTGCTTGGTAGGTAGCGGTGCTGAAAGGTTTGCCAAAGAAATGGGGTTTGAGTCAAAAGAGCTGCTTACCCCAGAAGCCAAGTGGCTGTGGGAGGAGCGTATACGAGAGGGGGCTTCTGATGTAGACCCTGGAATGATCCGCTACCATGAGCAGATCGTACAGTGGCTATCGCTTATAACCGATCCAGAGAAGCCTGCAGGTGGCACAGTCAATTTCCTAGCACTTGATAGGGAAGGTAACCTTGCTTGTGGAGTAAGTACCAGCGGTTGGTATTGCAAATATCCAGGCAGAATAGGCGATTCACCCATTATAGGCGCAGGCAATTATGCAGATAGTCGTTTCGCTGCGGTGGGATGTACTGGTAGGGGCGAGCTTGCCATGAGGATTCCCGCAGCTTATACCGTGGTGGTCAGGGTACAAAGTGGGGAATCGCTAATCGACGCTTTATGTCAGACGATGCAGGATATAAACAAACTGGAAGATCCTTATGCAACTGGACTAAGTATAGTAGCCCTTGACAAAGATGGCAATCATGCAGCTGTATCTAATAGACCTGACACCACATACGTATGGGTCGAGGAGGGGATGGATAGCTATCGAGAGTCGCCCAGGATATATGTTGCACAGTAAAGAGCTAAGTACTTCCAATTCTTACGCCTTTTACAATATCATCAAACTAGAAATAACTTGTATTTTGGATAGAAATGATAGCTAGAGTAGTGGTTGTTGGCAGCAGCAATACTGATATGGTGGTGCCTGTTCCCCATATCCCTGGAGTAGGGGAGACGGTGCTAGGTGAGGATCTGATTATTGCGCCTGGCGGGAAAGGAGCCAACCAAGCTGTGGCTGCTGCTAGGCTGGGCGCAGAGGTGGTTTTTATTGGTGCTGTGGGGAGTGATGATTTTGGTCAAAAAGCCATCAAAGGGCTTAAAGCAGATGGTATAGATACTAGCTACATTAAGATCGTTGATGGAACTCCTAGTGGTGTTGCGCTGATAATGGTGGATCCTTCGGGGAATAACTCCATAGCGGTCTCCCCGGGGGCAAACTCTCGTCTGTTCCCAGAAGATATCGAGCTCAGCTCAACAGCTCTGCAAAATGCTAGGATTATGCTAACTCAGCTTGAGGTTCCCTTGGATACAGTAGCAACAGCCTTGGAATTAGGCAGGAAAATGGGTTGTGTAACTATGCTCAATCCAGCTCCGGCTCCAGCCACGGGTCTTCCAAGCGACATTATCTCCCAAGTAGATATGATTACCCCCAACGAAGTAGAGGCTAGAGCATTGGTAGGACGTGATATGCCAGCTGAAGATCTGGCCAAGGCGCTGTTGGATCTAGGGGTGAAAACAGTCATACTAACCTTGGGAGAGAGAGGGGCACTGGTGGCTCAGCAAGATAAGTTGGTAGCGATGGAACCTTTTGTGGTCAGTCCGGTGGATACCACGGCTGCTGGTGATGCTTTTAGTGGGGCATTGGCAGTGGCAATAGCTGAGGGGCTTGAGTTAATAGATGCAGTCCGCTTTGCTAACGCAGCAGCAGCTTTATCTGTTACTAAGATGGGTGCTCAGCCGTCCATGCCTACTAGAGCAGAGCTTGAAACCTTCCTCTCTAGATATCAAATTTCTGGGTAAGTGACGTTGAGTTCTTCAAATAAGATCTTCTTCGGAGATAATCTAAGGGTTCTCGAAAGCCTACCTTCTAGTTCTGTCAATCTTATATATATTGATCCCCCATTCAACACAGGCCGTCGTCAGGTACGCATATCCATGAGCGTTGATAGGGATGACCAAGGTGATAGGAAGGGCTTTGGTGGTTATAAGTACTTGACTAAGGTATTAGGTAGGTTGTCTTTTGACGACATCTACGATGACTATCTAGCTTTTTTAGAGCCTAGATTGAGAGAGGCCTATAGGGTGCTGGCCGCAAACGGTGCCTTATATTTTCATATAGATTATCGCGAGGTTCACTATTGCAAGATCCTTCTTGATTCTATCTTTGGGAGAGACAATTTCCTTAATGAGATAATATGGGCTTATGACTATGGTGGTAGGAGCAAGAGAAAGTGGCCTACCAAACACGACAACATTCTTTATTACGTCAAAGACAGAAACAACTACATATTCAACGCTGATGAGATAGATAGATTGCCCTATATGGCGCCCTCCTTAGTGGGCAGTGATAAGGCCAAACTGGGTAAGTTGCCAACCGACGTTTGGTGGCAGACCATAGTTAGCCCGACCGGGAGGGAGAAGACGGGATATCCAACCCAGAAGCCCTTGGCAATACTCGAGAGAATTATAAGAGCCTCTTCGCGTCCAGGTGACATAGTGCTGGATTTCTTTGCTGGTAGTGGTACAACTGGTATAGCGGCTCACAAGCTAGGCAGAAGGTTTATCCTCGTTGATAACAACCAGGAAGCCATAAGAGTAATGCGAGCAAGGTTCCAAGATGTACCTGTGGAGTTTATCACCCTTGAGGACTATAAATACCACGATGAGGCCGTCTAAGGTAGCTCCAGGTGAGAGGTGTCGTTCAGGCATAGCAGATGGTACCTACCATCGGTGATCTGGAGCTCGGTGATAGAACAGTTGCTGATTTTAGGATCTAGGTCGGTGTTCATATGTTTGTACATGATCTGCTTGATAAGAGCCCTCATTAATCCCGCATGAGATACAACCACAGCGATCCCGCTATCTTGTATGCTAAGTATTTTTTCTAAAGCTTTGTAAGCTCTTTGTTGTAGCTCTACTCTGGTTTCGCCCTGAGGCCATGATCCTGTAGGTCTGCCGATCTTGATATGCCAAGCGTTTTCTGGCCATAGTGAGCTGGCCTGTTCCCAGGTCATTCCGGTAGCCAAGCCCAAATCTCTCTCCTGAAGTTCTGATATTACTATTGGCTCAAGATTAAACTTTGTTGCAATTATATAGGCCGTCTCAAGTGCCCTGCTCAGAGGGCTGGAGAATACGTTGTCCGGGACTACCAGTCTTGAGAGTTTATCGGCCACGGCTTTGGCCTGCTTACGACCCTTGTCCGTAAGAGGGGAGTCCATTCTTCCCTGCATTATGCTCATGGCGTTAGCTTCAGATTCTCCATGCCTGACTAAAATAAGTCTTACTGTCAATATAACCTCCTATTTTTAGTTCTATTATGTACTAATTATGGGAAAAAAGTACCGTAGCTTTCTGCGTTGTGATAATAGTAAACTTATAAGTCAGTTGATAAGCTTTGCAATGTTACCTGGAGGTTAGTTTTGGTTCTATCCAGCAGTATCCGTAGACTGGTCGTTGTAGTCACGACTTCCCTTGCGTTGTTCTTCGTAATTATTTCCCAAAGCTCTGGTTATGCTTACTCTGCATCTCGTAATAGTGATCCTGAACCTAGGGTGCTAACCACTGGCAGGATTCTAGTGAAATTCAAATCAGGTGCAGATGCCTTCAAAGTTTTGAAGGCATCTTCGATTCAAAGTGGGATTATTGTGGATCGGGTCAATCCGCTTGGGGTGAAGGTTGTAAGGCCAAGAACAGTTTTTGCTCAGTCTCTGGGAGCTTTGGAGCGATTAGCCAATCATATAGAACAGAACCCTAGCGTGATATATGCTCAACCTGAAGTTCTGCTACAGCCGCAGGATGTAATCCCCAATGATCCTGATTATTCCAGGCAGTGGGGGTTGCAAAAGATCAGGGCTCCTAAGGCTTGGGAGATAAGCAAAGGTAGCTCCACGGTCAAGGTAGGTATAGTTGATTCAGGCATTGCCATGAATCACCCTGACTTGAAGGATAGATATGCTGGTGGTTACGATTTCGTACAACATGATACTTACCCGCAGGATACGGATGGTCATGGAACCCATGTGGCTGGTATAGCTGCAGCTACAGGTAACAATGGTATAGGGATAGCCGGCGTTGGTTGGCGTACTAAGTTGTTGATAGCCAGGGTCTTAACGGCTGAAGGTGCTACGGATACGGACGTTGCCAAGGGCATAATATGGGTAACTGATCATGGGGCTTCAGTGATCAATATAAGCCTTGGAACCTACTATAACTCCGACACTCTGCATCAGGCTATAGAATACGCCCAGGAGAAGGGGGCATTAGTAGTTGCTGCGGCGGGTAACGAATCAACTAATATACCGTTGTATCCGGCTGCGTATCCTGGAGTTATAGGTGTAGCAGCTACTGATCCAAACGACGGATATGCAAGCTTTTCTAACTATGGTTCATATGTGGACATCAGTGCTCCTGGAGTGGATATATACTCCACCTATCCAGGAGGTTATGCCTACATGAGTGGAACGTCTATGGCAGCTCCGTTCGTCGCTGGAGCAGCAGCGGTGATCAAAGCTGAGTTCCCAGAATACTCAGCTGGTCAGATATGGCAGAGACTAAGAGCTGGAGCGGATGATCTAGGGCCTAAGGGATTAGATGTTCATTACGGATATGGCAGATTAAATCTATACAGATCCTTGGCTGTTCCTGGGACCTTGATTGGAAGGGTTAGAAATGCTATGAACAGCAAAGTTCTCCCTGGAGTTAAGGTGCAACTATATGGAACTTCTAGGTATACCTATACTGATAGTCAGGGAAGATTTGTTTTTCAAAATATAAGATATGGGGCTGGTAAGCTAATATTCAGCAAGCAGGGCTATGCTCAAGGAGCAAGGAACATTTTTATAGAACCTGCCGCTACTGAATATACAGGTATCAGGTTAGCACCTCTGGCCAGACTTTCCGGATACGTTAAGTCTTCTAGTGGCACTCCTCTCTCCGGTGCAACAGTCAAGGTGACATCCCAGAGTGGCGACAGCCTGCAAGGAACTACCGATTCTTATGGCAGGTATTTCATCAAAAATGTACCGATAGGTGCCGTAAGGGTAACTGCTAGCTATGATAGTTATATGCCCGTGACCAAAGATGTATCGACTAAGATGGGCACTACCACGAGCGTTAGCTTCACTCTTAGTCCTTTAATTAATGGCAATAAATAACTAGCAGGGTAACTATATCGTAAAGACCAGAACGCAGGGGGCTCTGCTGGCTAAGCCCCATAATTTTTCCAGCATCGCTGTTTGCAAGTCTGTGTGCATAACACCTAACATTATCTCCAAGCTTGTGTAATTGCTCTATTTTAGCTTCGGGCTATTTTGCATCTATGCTAATAATGCTAGTCTCATGCCAGCCCGATAATTGCATAGAAGCGATAATAAAGGATTCTCCTCCGAATAGCCAACCCGTTATTGACAGATAATTCCTGAGTTTGTACAATATAGAGCGCAAAGTATTTTGCATTAATGCTAAAAGTCTGCGAATGCTAGATTAGCGTAGAGGCGACGAAGTCCGCTTGCCGAGATGGGCACCATGGGAGCGGATGGAGCCACTGGTGCAACCGGCTACTGAGGATCTTCTCAGTAGCCGGTTTGTTTTTAGGTCCATTCGTCAACGTAAAGGAGGGAAACATGACAATGAAAATAAGGCCATCATTCTTAGTAACCTACCTAATTGTTTCTGCATTGATCTTATCTGTGGTTGCTCCTACACTCTTTGGAGGTACCACTAGTGCTCATGGTAATAATCCACCAGGAAACAACGGTACGATCAAAGTTGATGGAAAGGAATTTGATGATCATCCGAACAACGAGCCGCATCCGGTTTGTGTGTTCCAGATAGACTTCTATGGCTTTGATAAAGGAGATTATTACGCTACAGTCACCTTCGAGACTCAGGCGCCTACGCAACCTAAAGATCAGGTAATACTTAAAAATAAAGTGTTCATAGGAGAAGATGATGCTTTGGGAGGGGGATCGGAGTCCGGTCTGGATGCTTCGGTTACATATGACCTCTCACAATACCTTTCAAAATATGAACCACATTCCAATCAGGGCTACCACATCAAGCTAACTATTCATGCTCCAGGATCTAAGGGTAGCGATGTAAAACATAAGGTTTTTTGGGTGAAGTGTGAGGTAACTACACCCCCAACTCCCACTCCTACGGAGACGCCTGTACCTTCACCATCGGAGAGTCCAACTCCAGTGCCTAGCCCTTCTATTAGTCCAAGTCCTTCGCCATCTATATCACCTTCGCCATCACCAAGTGAGAGTCCATCGCCGACTCCTTCTCCAACTCCATCTCCAAGTGTGAGCCCTACACCTTTACCTTCGGCTAGCCCGTCGCCTAGTCCATCGGTCTCTCCGGCACCAAGTCCATCCGAGACTCCTAGCCCGACGCCGGTACCAAGTCCGTCACCGAGTGAGTCTCCGATGCCAACACCAAATCCATCTGTATCTCCCACACCAAGTCCATCGGAGAGCCCAAAGCCTTCGCCTACGCCGTCGCCTAGTCCGTCGATCAGCCCAACACCATCACCTAGCGAATCGCCTGTACCAACACCCGTACCATCCGCGTCGCCTACGCCGTCACCATCTCCGAGTAATAGCCCGAGTCCGAGCCCATCGCCATCGGTGGTGCCAACACCTATACCCAGTCCATCTCCAAGCTCCAGTCCAATACCTTCTCCGTCGGTATCGCCAACACCCTCTGCTACGCCGATGCCAAGTCCGTCGGAGAGCCCACTGCCTAGTCCGGTACCTTCCGAATCACCCATGCCAACACCTGTTCCATCACCTAGCCCATCGGCTACACCTGTACCTACTCCGCAACCGAGTCCGAGTCCATCTGAGTTACCTGCTCCATCGGTATCGCCAACACCTATTCCATCTTCTATGCCTTCACCACTACCATCACCAAGCCCATCAGGTTCACCTACTCCAGTCCCGACGCCTGCTGCAAGCGTGAGTCCTTCGCCCAGTCCTAGCGGCGTACCTATCCCAGAGGCATCACCGAGTCCATCTCCAAGCCATATGCCCACTATGCCCCGGACCGGTGATGGGGGGATGGTGAGTACTGGCTCTGGTGCCTCGCTGCCGGTAGCAGGATACTATCTAGGCCTGGCAATAATGGCAACTTACATGCTACTAAGGCGCAAGTGGTAGTAAATAAGCTTTGAATAGGGGGAGATCGGAAGATCTCCCCCTAATTTTCTTTATCTCTTCTTCTATCTTTACTTGACGTAGGGATACTATCCCTGTATCTTGCTCTTGTTACCAGCTTGATTTGTGAGGGATCTTTGTTAATGGCAGAGATAGCAGGCAAAGAACTTGTTGAGAAGAAGGAGTGGAGCTCTCTAGCCATAAGAGCTATCCCATTTTTGCTAATAGTGGCTTCCTTTGCTTTTTACTTATACAGGCTTAGTGTGCCTCCTCAGTATATATATGACGAGGTATATCATGCCTACACTGCTGCCCAATATGCATCAGGTAATACGGATGCATATCTATGGTACAAGAGAGCTCCAAGAGAGGGTGTTGCCTACGAGTGGACTCATCCCCCACTAGGGAAGCTTCTAATTGCTGATTCTATACTCATCTTTGGTGACAATTCGTTTGGTTGGCGTTTTGCTTCTGCTGTTTTTGGTGCCATTGGTATTGGTGTAGCATATTGGTTGGGGTATGCTCTTACCGGCTACATGGTTGTTGGACTGCTCACCTCCTTCTTGCTGCTGTTTGATGGTATGTACTACGTTCAATCGCGTACGGGGATGGTAGATATTTTCCTTGTAGTATTTCTGATGCTTGCTCTTTTGATGGCTTATAAGTATTTAAGCGCTACTAACGGTAGAACTAAGTACCTGTTCCTGACTGGAGTATTTATAGGTCTGGCAGTATCTACCAAGTGGAATGCTGTCTATGTATATGCGTTCCTGGGATTATCGCTAGTGGTTTGTTCGGCATATAGTTTGTACAAAAGTAGAGCCCCTATAAGTAAGTGGCTGTTTGAAGCAGGGCTGCTGTTTGCTTTTATGTTGTTAGTGCCTGCTGTGTTATACTTGCTTTCCTACACTCAGTTCTTCCTTAGTGGGAACGGTATAAAGGACTTCTTTAAGCTCCAATATCAGATGTACTATTATCATTCGCACCTGAAAGCTACACATAACTATCAATCCAAGTGGTGGGAGTGGCCGCTGACCCTCAGACCTGTTTGGTACTATGTCAAATACTATCCAGATGGTCGTATAGCCAACATATATACTAACGGCAATCCTGTGATCTATCTTGCTCTTATCCCTGCTGTACTTTGGGCTGCTTCTGACTGGATTGATGAGAACTGGAAGGCTCTGCTTATAGTAGCTCTTGGTTTCTTTGGAGCCTGGCTGCCTTGGGCGCTTGTTCCAAGGATAGCTTTTGCGTATCACTTCCTGCCATCAGTACCCTTTGGATGTGTAGCTCTTGCTTATACTATTAGGCAATTCTTCTCAAGAGGGGGTACCTGGAGAACAGCGGCTATATGTTATTGTGTAGCTGTGGCGGCTATGTTTGTGTTCCTGTTTCCGATATATTCAGCTATCCCCCTGACTAGAGCACAATTCGATATGCGCATACTTATTCCTAGCTGGAGATAAGGATATTGCTGGGAGTACTCTTGCTGGTTTCTTGCTTGATCTTGGGAATACTAGTACTTTACCTGCTGGTTCCAGGTCTAACCGTTGAAGAACGGATATTTTATGGTTTCGATCTCGGTGTCATATTGACCTCTATAGCATGCTTTGTATCAGCAATAGTCTTCGGCTTCAATATGTTACAGGTTTGTCTAACCTCTCTATGTTTGTTGATGGTTTCTTTTGTATTGACTTTTGGGCTTAGATCCCGAGTTACTGCAAGGATCAAAAATGAGCTGCGGGATTTTAGATCTAGGTTGAAGCTTAGAGAGACTATATGGTTTGCCGAGATGATCCTGGTAGTAGGGGCTTTCTTCTTTCATCTGTATTACAATTCCTGGAGACTATATCCGGATGGATGGTATGCAGGTCACTCATTTATATGGGGTGATCTACCTATACACACAGGACTTATCGAGAGTTTCATCGAGATACGTAAGTTCCCCCCTCCAAACATATACTTTAGTGGTACCTTGCTTTCTTATCCCTTCATGGCCGATTTCTTTAGCTCGATCCTTATGATCCTAGGCTGGTCATTGGGACCCGCATTTGTAATCCCAGGGTTTCTGCTGGGAGTATGTACGGTTGCGGGTGTATATTTGCTAGCTTTGCGGATTTCGAGATCTGTTTTTGCCAGCGTGTTGACCGTGATTCTGGTCTTACTAAGCGGTGGTATGGGGTTCATAGTCTTCTTGATAGAGGCTAATAGATCAGGAAATCTCATCCGTACGTTTCTTAACCTGCCTTCATACTACACAGGTTTGCGTGATTACGCCATGACTTATCCTAACATAGTTCTAGGTTTTTTCCTTCCCCAGAGGCCATTCCTGTTGGCACTTCCTCTGGGTATGCTGATGTTGAGTCTGCTGTACAGGTTCAGGCTCTCTAGAAGGCCTTACGACATGTTGTTAGTAGGTTTGGCGTCAGCCCTTCTCCCGCTTGTGCATCCCCACACGCTTGTAACGATTGGTATAGTGTCGGGTTACCTTGTTGTGGAGTATCTTGTGCTCTCATTCTCGCGTAATGATAAACAAGGATGCTATAGGGCGTTGTTATCTGGAGTCTTATTCTCTCTTCCTGTCATGATAGGGATGTTGCAAGTTCTGTGGCAGCTTGGGAACATTGGGGCTACCGGCAATGGCGGTCTAAGCGTACAGATAACTACTAGAGCTATAGCAACTGAAAACTATATATGGTACTGGCTCAAAAATATAGGGCTTTTCCTGCCACTTGCAGGGTTGATCTTTGTGGTGCGGGGCGCTTTGCCAAATAGGGTAAGGAGTTTCTATGCTTCGTTTGTCCTTATATGGTTTATAGCTACTTTGGTAGTAATGCAGCCTTTCGACTGTTGCAATCGAAAGCTGTTGGTGTACTGGTACATAGTTTCTGCTGTGGTTATATCTCTGGTGCTAGTAAGGTTGATCCTTACAGGGGATATAATCTCCAAGGCTCTGGTTGGCTTTCTGATATTCTTACTTGTGTTCACAGGGGCTCTGGACCTATTCAGGGCGTCTATACCCTCTCAATCGCGCTATCTTGAATTCAGTAATGAGGACATAGCTTTTGCCGAGCAGGTTAAGGATAGGTTACCTGCTGATGCTGTGTACATCACTGCTACTCAAGTGCATCATCCAATAACTGATCTTGCTGGGAGGCAAGTGGTACTTGGTCCTCCTTATCTGGCAAATGACTGGGGGTTGCCCTGGAGACCCAGGATGCAGGATCTCCAGCTGATATATACAGGATCATCTCAAGCCCAAGACTTGATCAAAAAATACGGAGCCAGGTACCTAGTTATAGGTCCCACCGAGAGGCAACTTTTTAGAGTAAATGAACAGTACTACCAGGAAAGATTCCCGGTAGTACTGCGCTATGGACAGTATATGGTATTTGATGTCAGTTCTGTTTACGGTAGCAGGTAGCTACCTTATGTATCTATAGGCCATCAATTTGTATCCTGGATAAGCTCCAGAGTCGTCTCGTACTGACGCGAGCACACGATAGTTGTTATTATCGGCTCTTGGTTCAAAAACTATGCTCCACCTAATAGTCAGCTGGTTGCCGGATAGGCTAACTGTAGTGTACCCGGAGTTAATTTGTAGGAGATTTCCCCTTAGCACTACATCTTTGCCAGGCACTGCACTATATAGCACTCCGTTGGAAAGGTCCTTCATGTAGATCTTGTTCTTGTCTTGGTTGTACCAGATCTTGACGGATCTATTGTAATAGGAGCTCTCGAACTTGATGTAAGCCTTGTTGATATTCTTGGCTCCATCAGGGTCGTAGTACGTTGCCGTGAATAGGTAGCTTCTCCCCACATAACTCGTACCTGTTCCGGGGGTTAGAGAAGTTACACGAGGCAAGTAGTTAGTAGATTGGGCTGTGTATAGATACCTTGGGCTGGAAGAAGCCCAGATGCTAGGCTTGACCCCTATGTAGGTGGACCCATAAGGAACCCTGCCGCTAAGTACGTCTGAGAGGAAGACTTGTCCAGCCTCCTCTCGACTATAACCATAGTCTGAAGCTCGATCTATGTTGGGCATTCTATATCCTAGCTGTTCGTAGAAACCAGTTACCTGGTGAGTCCACTCGTGAAGAAATATCTGCTCTGGATAGCGACCAAGCCAGTCTCCGTGCTGTTGAGGAATGTTCACAGTTGTGTAGCCTGCTCCATTCGCCCAAGGGCCTGGTCTGACAGTCCATCCCCAACCCAGGCTAGGTACTCGCTTGCCGCTATCAGTGTCCAACCTCCATATGACGAAGATGCTGTCGTACTTACCAGGAGGAGCGTACTTGTTGATATCTGCCTTTATATTCAGGGGTGAAACCCAGAAACCGTTTGCACCAAGGGAGGTAACTGATGATATGGGGTGATCTGGATAGACTATGGTCTGGCTAAGGTATGTGTTGCCTCTAGACCAATTGTAAACCGTAGATGGCACTCTCCTTATAACATACAGTGCTTTCTGCAAGTCTGAAGAGGACATAGAAGTCCTCACTCTCTGTGTCTGTCCGTTCCAGGTGAAGGTAACATCTGTGCTGCGATATACCAAGAAAAGTGCCCTCCAAGTGGTGACAGCTGCCGAGGCTCGATTGATGGCAAGTAGCGGAGATAATGTTGTTACCATAAGGCACAAAATCAGGAATACTAGGAGCCTAGGTCTCAGTTTTGTCATATCTTGTTTGTCCTCCCATAGGGTGATTAGGGAGGCGCTTGTCAGCCTCCCAGGCAGCCCGGCTGACTCTTAGAGTCCCGCGGCTTTGCGTCCCCATCTCGCGATGGGTTTGCCCTTTTCTGGGTCATCGCTAGCCATCAGTATATTTGCTGCTGTGCAACTACAACAATAGCCAATTAGTACTAATGCAATTGGGAGTTAGGCTATTCCACTTTTCTGTACGGTGCTATAATGAGCCGCCTAAACCGGCTGATTTGGAGGTGAATATGGATTTTGGCCTAAGTGAAGAGCATGTAATGGTTCAGGATCTGGTAAGTGACTTTGCTCAACGAGAGATAGTTCCAAGAGCGAGAGAGAATGACGTAAATGAATATTGGGATAAGGACATAGTTAAGCGCATGGGCGAACTGGGGCTGCTTGGTGCTCCTATCCCTGAGGAGTACGGCGGGAGTGGGATGGACTATCACAGCCTGGCGATCATCTGTGAAGAACTCGAGAGAGCTGAGACGGCTTTCCGGGTAGTTATGAGTGTGCATGCTGCTCTGAACAGCTTGACCCTATTACAGTGGGGTAACGAAGACCAGAAGTATAGGTACTTAGTGCCTCAGGCAAAAGGTGAGAAGCTTGCTACTTTTGCATTGACTGAGCCAGGACATGGATCTGATGCAGCTAATATTGAAACTACTGCGAGGCGAGAAGGAGATTACTACGTACTTAATGGCCAGAAAACGTGGATAAGTCTTGCAGATAAGGCTGACCATTTCTTGCTCTTTGCAACCGTTGATCGTTCTAAGGGATATAGAGGAATCACGGCATTTATCTTAGAGAGAGGGTTTGAGGGGCTCTCGACCTCGACGATTCATGGCAAGCTCGGGGTCAGGGCTGGCAATACGGGACAGATATTCTTGGACAACGTTAAAGTACCCGTAGAAAACAGGCTGGGAGAGGAAGGTGAAGGCTTCAAGATAGCTATGAGCGCTATCGATCAGGGCAGGTTGACTGTAGCTGCTGGAGCTGTGGGGCTTGCAAGGGCCTGTCTGGAGGCGAGCCTAAAGTACTGTCACGAGAGGGAAGCCTTTGGGCAGGAGATAGGTAAGTTTCAGCTAGTGCAACAGATGATTGCCAATATGCAGCTTGGGATAGATACTGCTAGGTTGCTAGTGCATAGGGCAGCTTGGTTGAAGAATCATGGAGTTAGATCCACTCGTGAGACTTCGATGGCAAAGTGGTATGCATGTAATGTGGCTCTAAAGGCTGCTGAAGATGCAATAGAGATACATGGTGCTAACGGATACTCTAATGAGTTTCCAGTCGAGAGGTACTGGCGCAACGCTCGTGGAGCTGTGATATATGAAGGGACCAGAGAGATCCATACCATAATTCAGGCTGAATATGCGTTGGGCTATAGAAAAGATCACCCTCTAAGATGTCCACAGCCGCCAGCGAAGGGTTATGAACCCTCTTCTTTCCCTTCGAGGCATTTGTAATCTCGGAGATTTGCTATGGCTAGGACAGCGATACTAAGCGCAGTTAGAACTCCTATAGGTAAACTCGGCGGTGCCTTGGCTTCCCTAAGTGCCGTAGATCTAGGTGCTATCGTTATCAGATCTGCTATAGGGAGGGCGGGGATCCCCTCATCAGAAGTACAGCACGTGATCATGGGAAACGTGATAGGTGCAGGGCTTGGCATGACACCAGCCAGACAGGCAGCTTTTAGTGCTGGCCTAGGTAGAGAGGTTACTGCTGATACCATCAATAGAGTATGCGGCAGTGGAATGAGAGCTATAGCCTTGGCGGACGCTCTTATCAAGCTTGGTGAACACAGCGTAGTAGTTGCTGGGGGCATGGAGAGCATGAGTAATGCACCATATCTTATCCCGAATGCTCGGTGGGGCTACAGGATGGGCAATGGCGAGCTGCTGGATGCTATGATCCACGATGGTTTGTGGGATCCCATCTTGCACGTACACATGGGCAACCATGGTAGCTCTGTTGCTAGCAAGGAAGGAGTTACTAGGCAGCAGCAGGACGAATGGGCTCTTAGGAGCCACAAACGTGCTATCGCAGCGATGGATGCTGGTAGATTCGACGATGAAATAATCCCTGTAGAGGTTAGACCTACTAAGGGGGGCAAAAGCCTAGTAGATCAAGATGAAGCCCCAAGAAGAGATACCTCCATGGAGGCGCTTTCTAGGCTAAAGCCGGTATTTGACCCTAATGGCACCGTCACAGCTGGAAATGCTCCAGGTGTAAACGATGGAGCATCAGCACTCGTGCTTGCTAGCGAGGATTATGTGCGTGCGCACGGACTAAGGCCATTAGCGTTTATTTTGGCTCAAGGCGCAGCTGCATGGGATCCACCCTACTTGGCATATACCCCTGCTATGGCAGCTGAGCAGGCTCTAGATAAAGCGGCAATGTGCATAGGTGATGTGGATCTTATAGAGATAAATGAGGCTTTTGCTAGCGTGGCCATCATCTCCACCAGGAAGCTAAATGCAGATCCAGAGAAGGTCAATGTTAATGGGGGAGCTATAGCGTTGGGACACCCAATTGGGGCTAGTGGAGCCAGGATCGTAACCACCCTGCTTCATGAGTTACATAGGCGTGGTGGAGGGTATGGTCTGGCGGCCATCTGCAGTGGCACAGCTCAAGGTGATGCTTTGGTCTTACAAGTGGAGGGATAGATCGATGGGGCTTTCCAACTGTTTGGACCTACCTGAAGACTATCAAGTCCTTAGATCGATAGTAAGGAAGTTTGCTGAGGAGCGCATTAGGCCCCATGTGCTGCAAAACGACAGAGAGGCTAGATTTCCCACAGATATTATAGAAGAACTGGGACAATTAGGATTCATGGGGGCCCCCATATCCCCGCAGTATGGAGGGGCTGGGTCGGATTTTTTGTCCTATGCTATCCTGATTGAGGAGCTTTCCAGAGTAGATCCTTCCATAGGCACTATAGTATCCGCTCACACCTCTCTGACCGCGGTGCCACTTCAGCGCTGGGGAACAGAGGAGCAAAAGAGTAAGTATTTGGAGTTGCTTGCTTCCGGTAAGACCGTGGGGGCGTTTGCTTTAACCGAACCCGAATCTGGCACTGATGCAGCATCCATACGAACGAGAGCTTCAAGAGACGGAGATCATTACTTCTTGACGGGCACTAAGGTTTGGATAACTAATGCCAGCCACGCAGGGGTATTCATAGTATTTGCCCGTACCGGGAATAGAGGCGACTATAAAGATATATCTGCCTTCATAGTAAAGCGTGATTCCCCAGGGTTGGTCGTGGGACCCTCTGAGAGTAAGCTAGGTATCAGGGCTGCTCATTCGTGCACTGTGCATCTTGACGGTGTAAAGGTCTCTATGCATGACCTACTTGGAGAGGAGGGGCAGGGCTTCAAAATAGCCATGCAAGCTCTCGATGGTGGCAGGGTGGGGATAGCCGCCCAGGCAGTGGGGATAGGTCAGGCCTGTTTGGAAATGTCAATGCAATACGCTATTCAAAGGCACCAGTTTGGTAGGCCCATAGCGGAATTTCAGGCCATTCAGTGGAAGATGGCCGATATGGCCACTCAAGTTGAGGCTGCAAGGTTACTGACGTATAAGGCAGCTATACTTGAAGATAAAGGAAAAAATATAACTTTGGCAGCTTCGATGGCTAAGCTGTTTGCTTCTGAGATGTGCGTCAGCGCCGCCAGAGAAGCAATACAGATACATGGCTCCTTGGGATATAGCGCTGAATATCCTATGGAAAAGTTTTATAGAGATTCTAAGGTAACGGAGATTTACGAGGGCACCAGCGAAGCGCAGAGAATGGTTATAGCCAGCAGGCTACTGAAGGAATTACAGTAGGTAAGGAAAGATTATATAGGATATACCCTACTCAAATCCTTCGTAGTGTGCTATATTCAAAGTCAAAAGTTTGCTTTAACTATTTGCTGATAGCAAACTTTCTGCAAAAGCCAGGTGCGTGGAGGAGCCAGTGTTATCTGAGATCCATGATGTCCCCTTTCAAGACCCCCATTTTTCTCATCAATACGAAGATCTACCCGAGGAAGCAGAATACGATAAGCAGGAGGAGGTTCTTAGCGAAGACTTAGATGATTCCGTACGTATGTATCTTAGGGAGATAGGCCTTGTGCCTCTGCTCACCGCCGAACAGGAGGTAGAGCTAGCTAAAAAGATGGAAAGGGGCAAGAAGGCCCAGAGTGTTCTTGACAGTGGCAAATATGATCCTGAGCAACGCGATAAACTACTTGCGGAAGTGGACGAAGGTGAGAGGGCGAGAAGGCATCTTATAGAAGCAAACCTCAGACTAGTCGTAAGTGTTGCCAAAAAACACATGAATAGGGGCCTCAGTCTCCTCGATCTGATAGAGGAAGGTAATATAGGCCTCATGCGGGCTACGGACAAATTTGACTATCGTAAGGGATTCAAGTTCTCGACCTATGCTACTTGGTGGATACGGCAGGCCGTTACCAGGGCGATAGCTGATCAAGCCAGGACCATAAGGCTCCCAGTACATATTACGGAAACTATGAACCATCTATACAAGGCTTCACGTAAGCTATCACAAGAACTCGGTCGAGAGCCTACCTGTGAGGAGCTCGCCGAGTATATGGGGATGAACCCCGAGAAGGTAAGACTTATAATGCGAGCATCTCGCCATCCGCTCTCTCTTGAAGGCCCTGTGGGAACGGATGGCGATTCTTCTTTGGGGCAGTTTATCCCTGACTCAGCTACAGAGACCCCAGTAGATCTAGCTATAGGAGAGGTGCTTAAGCGGGAGTTATCCAAGGTTCTGAACTCCCTCACGGAGAAAGAGCGCAAAGTAATGGTGCTGAGATATGGACTAGAGGGCTCTTCACCACATACACTAGAAGAGGTTGGCCATAGGCTTGGCGTTACTCGCGAAAGGGTACGCCAGATAGAGGCGAAGGCTCTTGAGAAGCTTCGCAAGCCTGGAAAGCTCAACCATCTAAGGGATTTCCTCGACTAGATATTCGAGGGGAAAATACTTGTGGATGTGGGAGAGCCTATTGTGTCTGAGATAAGAGTAATTTCTTTCGGTCTTGGCCCCATAGGGTCCGAGGTGGCAAGAGTCGCCGCTTCCAAAGGCAATATGCGTCTGGTTGGTGCTGTGGATATAGACCCGTCTAAAGTCGGTCGTACAGTTGAGGAGGTAACTGGTGCTCCTTCTGACGTCATAGTTAGCTCCTCTCTGGAGGAAGCACTACAGAATACCGAAGCAGATCTTGTCCTTCACACGACTTCATCGTTCCTGGAAGTAGTCAAGCCTCAGATAGAGTCCGCCATAGAAAAAGGACTAAGCGTTGTTTCCACCTGCGAGGAACTTTCTTATCCTTGGCGTACCTACCCTGGTCTTGCAACTGAACTCGATATGAAGGCCAAGGAAGCAAACGCTAGGATATTGGGGACTGGAGTGAATCCTGGCTTCGTCATGGATGCATTCCCCCTAACAGTTACTACGGTTTGCCAGAAGGTGGATCGCATACATGTAGAGAGGGTTGTGGATGCCGGAGGTAGAAGGCTGCAGCTACAGCGCAAGGTGGGTGCGGGGCTGACAGTAGAGGAGTTTAGGCAGCTTGTGGCTACAGGAAATGTGAGACATGTAGGGTTGCCTGAGTCCGCCTGGATGATCATCGATGCTATGGGTTGGGAATGCAAAGATTTTGAGGAAAGCATAGAGCCCATAATAGCAGAGCGTGAGATCGTGGCAGCTATTGGGAATATACAGCCAGGTCAAGTGGCTGGAGTTAGGCAGACGATCAGGGTTTATGGTCGAGATATAGAGAAGTTAGTGCTGGACCTAAAGATGTACGTAGGAGCCGACGAACCAGTGGATCGTATCCAAGTATGGGGTGTCCCAGATCTAGACCTAAGGTTCGATGGTGGTGTGCATGGTGATCGTGCTACTGCCTCTATAGTAGTTAATTCTGCAAATGTCCTTATGAGTCTCCCCCCTGGATTACGAACAATGCTTGATGTGATGCCTTTAAGGTTCCGCAGCTAGCGATCATGAGGCACTTTCTATGTGGGCTGCTTGCCATATTGGCTGTTATATGCTGGGCATGCAGCCCACTTGGATTTCTGGCTCAGAAGGATAGATCCACAAATGTACAGCTACCCACTCCGACTAGCTTCGGTTCCCCTGCAGCTGTTATTACTCCTACAACAAATGGACCAGCTTTGACTCCTTTTGTTATCCCAGTTGCGACACCATCAAAGGTTATATCGTCTAGCACAGCTTTTGAATCTAAGATCTATAACTACACTCTAAAGCTACCTGTGAGTTGGTACGGAGTAAGTGGCGGAATAATCTCTGCCGGAGTAAGGGGTGATGTGTTTTATCCGAGAAAGCCTGGAGTTGAGGCTTATATTACGGTGTTTGCCGAAGACTTAAATCTCAGTGTTAACCTCGATAGCTACGTAGATGCTAGCGTGAACAATATTAGTAGGATAGCCGGAGTTAGAGTTCAAAAACTGGAAGATTATAGGGGTGGGCTTATATCAGGACAGTGGCTGGCATGGACCGATTTTAGTAAGTCACCAGAAGTGTTCTACATTAGACAACTTGTATGGATTTATGGCGGTAAGGCTTGGGTAATGACCCTGAGAAGTAAGCGTAAGAACCTATCGAGCTACGGTTCTGTGCTGGAATTTATGGCTGCCACGTGGAGGGCCGAGTGATTCCACGTGGCCAGGTGATTAAGTCAGACTACCAGTCAGCCACAGAATTAGTATGATCAAGATAATTAGAGCGACCGGACCAATGCTCACGTAAGGACCGTATCTACCGTACCCCCATCCACCAAATAGTATAGCTATGATAAGTAATATAATGAGCAACCACAGTAAAGACATTTACACCCCTCCCTACAATGATTACTCGGCCCCGACTGCAATCGGCGTACTAATAGCATCTATCGTGCCGCTGTAAAGACGAGAGCAGATCTGGTGTTCACCTAGAAACCCTCTCTTGTTAATTGCAAAATGTGGTAGTAAAATCACCACGCTTGATGTTGCTGGAGTTCTGTATGCAAGAAGATAAACCTGTTCGGATAGATTCTTTTACCTGGAGATACCGTGGCCGAAAAGAGCCAGCTATTCAATCTCTCAGCCTAGAGATTAGCCAAGGCGATTTTGTAGTAATAATGGGCCCATCTGGTGCTGGTAAGAGTACCCTTGCGATCTCTCTGAACGGTCTTATTCCACACTTCTATAGGGGAAAGATGGAGGGAAATATCTTCATATTTGGTAAGTCCACTCGTGACAGTCGGGTGGGCGAGCTGGCTCGTTATGTGGGGCTAGTTTTCCAGGATTTTGAAGCCCAGCTGTTCTCTACCAACGTAGCTCTTGAGGTGGCTTTTGGACCTGAGAATTTCTGCGTGCCTCCGGACGAAATAGGATTACGAGTAAGAGAGTCTTTGGCCAAAGTGGGTTTGCAGGGTTTTGAGGAGAGGCGTCCTGCTACCTTGTCCGGTGGGCAGAAACAGCGTTTAGCTATTGCTTCTGTCCTTGCTCTCCAGCCCAAGATTCTGTGCATGGATGAACCGACTACAGATCTTGATCCCATTGGCAAGGAAGGTGTATTCAAAATTGCGCGGAGCCTTGAGCAGGAAGAAGACGTGACTCTCATAGTTATTGAGCACGAAACCGAGGAAGCGCTCAATGCGGACAGAATAGTGCTCATGAGAGATGGGCAGGTAGTGGCTGATCATCCTGCTAAGGACATGCTGCGCAAGGTCGCTCTTATGGAGGAGTGCGGGGTTATGCCCCTGCAGGTGCCTCAGTTTTTCAGTGTGATGGGCGTACCAGAAATGGAGTTGCCTCTTACCCCTGAAGAGGGGGTGCAGGAGTTTCGACGCCGGGGATATAAAGTGGACGAAGTTTCCTATACAAAGCTTGTGGAAGAAGAAAAGTCCAGGATGGAATCTAACCATGAAGTTATTATCGAGGTTCGAAACCTGAGCCACATGTATCCGGGTAGAGTGCTGGCACTTGAGGATATAAGCCTAAATGTTCGTAAAGGAGAATTCTTGGCGATTCTTGGTCAGAACGGCTCTGGGAAGACGACTCTGGTCAAGCATTTCAACGGCCTGTTATATCCGACCTCCGGTAGTGTCAGGGTAAATGGTGAGGAGACACGTAAGCTAGGTATCAGGACGTTGGGACAGCATATAGGCTATGTCTTTCAGAACCCGGATCACCAGATATTTTCTGATAAGGTCTATGATGAGGTCGCTTTTGGGTTGAGGCTACGCCATACACCTGAAGGCGAGATCAAGCAGAGAGTTGCCGATGCCTTGAAGGCGGTCGACTTGGAAGGGTATGAAGATGCTGATCCATTCTCCCTTACCAAAGGTGAGCGGCAGAGAGTAGCTGTGGCATCTGTTCTTGCAGGCAATCCTGAGGTTCTGATCCTAGATGAGCCCACCACTGGCTTGGACTATTCCCAGCAGCGTAGCATGATGGAGCTAGTAAAGAGGTTGAACGAATCCGGCTCGACCATCATCGTGGTCACACATAGCATGTGGTTGGTTGCTGAATATGCGGACCGAGTTGTAGTTATGAAGGATGGTAGAGTTTACCTGTCTGGGACTGTGCGAGAGGTGTTCTCCAGGGAGGAGGAGCTGCGAGATGCCGCGCTAAAGCCACCTCAAATAGTGTCAATGAGCAATCTACTAGGCTATACTGTGCGTTCGGTTGAGGAGCTAGTACATGTCACTAAGGAGAATATATAGATGGATCCCTATTATCTGTATATAGATCGGGATTCAATATTCCATAGGCTTGATCCTCGTACCAAGATGCTACTGCTCCTGGTAACCTTTGTGTTAGTTTTCATCTCTCTGAACCCTCTTTATTTGTTAGCCATATTATTGTTGGTTTTACTAGCTGGTTATGTAGCTGGGGTGTTGGTCAACCTTCGGAGGATTAGGTTTGTGTTGTTCATGATAACTCTGGTGACCATAGTCCTTTGGTCTTTGTTCCAGCAGGGAACTACCCCGCTATTCTGGATCATAGAGCGCGAATCTGTTGTTTACGCTGTATCTGTGGCTATCAGAATAGACACCATGGTCATAGCTGGCCTGATCTTTTTGTCTATAACTCGTAACGAAGATATAGCCATGGCGCTGGTAAGGATAGGTGTACCATATAGGTTTGCTTTTGTGGTCTCCACAGCCTTGCGCCTAGTCCCGACGATAGCCTCCACTACTACCACTATTACCCAGGCACAAAGATCTAGAGGATTGGATCTTGATACAGGAGGCCCAATCCAAAGAATAAAAAACTACATCCCTTTGTTAATACCTGTTTTCATATCTACAATAAGATCCACCAATATATTCAGTATGGCGCTAGAGTCCAAGGGGTTTGGGGCGATGCCGAGTCGTACCTACTATCTACAGTTGAAGATGGTAGGAAGGGACTTTGTAGTTATATTCATTGCTCTGGGTTTATTGGTATTCATCATATCAGCTCGTATCTTGGGATATCTATAAGTAATTACATAATTCGGGGAGGGCTTATGCAATGAAGGAAGTCTTTACTATGTGGAAGTATACTCAGATGATTGTTCTCACAGCGTTGAGCGCGGCCATTTACGCAGCAGTTCTTATACCTTTCAAGGGATTTGTCATTATTCCTTCTCTTACTGAGGTTAGGCCTGCCAACGTGTTCCCGTTCGTATTTGGGCTTCTATTTGGTCCTGCCGGTGCATGGGGGGCAGCGATTGGAAACCTAATAGGAGACTTCTTCGGTACTCTAACCCTAGGTAGCATCGGAGGATTTGTTGGTAACTTCCTGCTAGGGTACATTCCCTACAAGCTATGGGGGGCAATATTTTACAATTCCAAGGACAAGGAGCCTTCTATCAACTCAGGTAAGAAGCTTGCGGCCTACATCGCAGTGGTAATAGTAAGCTCTGCCGCGTGTGCTCTTGTGATTAGCTGGTTTGCAGATTTGATCAAGCTTGCCCCATTCGCTGCTCTCTCAGTAATAATCACTATCAATAACGCCATTGCTGGGATAGTGCTTGGACCGTTTATTCTCTTGATAATCTATCCTCGCATCAAGCAGTGGGGCTTGCTTTGGACCGAGATTATGCGTCCTGAAGATGTATCGCCTTCGGTATCTCCTAGGTTGGGTCAGCTATTGGTATGGATAGGCGCCATAGGCGGAGTGATCGTAGGACTTATAATAGCTCTTGGGCTGTATAATCAGGCAATGGCGGCTGCTGGCTTTGGCAAGGGTACACAGGGTGGCGTGGCTTTGGCCATAATAATGATCCCATTTATAGCTCTAGTTTTCATTGGTGGTTGGATGCTCGGAGGTAAGGAACAAGTACTGGCCATGCAGGAGTAGCAGATAGCTCCTGCATGGCTTGGTCTATTTCTTGGTGCGCTGTGACATGTCTACTGGCGTCATATCCTTGCCCGAATGCCCTACGTGTTCACCCCGGGTGGACTCTAGCGGAGTGAGGGTGAACTCCTGAGGTTCGATATGCTCTTCTTTGGTTAGTAGTGGCATGGAAACTACAACAATGCCGTTTCCATAGGTGGCGTTGACCAATGTGGGGTTCACCCTCTCCGGCAACTCCACTTCTCGGTAGTATGGTCCCACCGACCACTCAGATATAATGAGATCCCTGAGGTGCTGCTTTGGTCCTCTCTCAGCCCCGCTCAAGACTACTTTGCCCATAGATACAGTTATTCTTATGTCCTGGGGTTCGAGTCCGGGCATGGGAGCAGCTATCACCAGATGTCCTTCACCTCGATAAAGCCTTATAGGTAAGTTCTGCTTTTTGTCCTGCACCTTTGTCTCCTCCCGTGTTTGCTGTACTTGTACAGCAAGAAAGATGCTAGCGGCATCACCCTTGCGGAACCAATCTTCAGGGCACAAAATATATCTTACTCAGCATATTATTTTCAACCTTATGAGGAACATGCGCGACATTCAGGACTACGAGTACTTTGATCATGATGCAGATGTTGGTATAGAAGGCAGGGGAAGCTCACTAGAGGCGGCCTTCGAATCCGCCGCAAAGGCTATGTTCGCGGTCATGCTGGATGTGGATGCAGTTAAGCCAGAAAAAGAAGTAGTTTTTGAATTCGAGGAGGAAGATCCGGAACTTGCCCTATTTACCTGGCTTAACAAGCTTCTAGTCTTAGCTCGAGAGCACGATCTGGCGCTAGGAAAGTTTCAATTGGTCAGGCAAGGTAATAGGTGGATAGGCAAGGCGTGGGGACAGCCCTGGAGCACGGACCTTGAACGTGGGACCGAAGTGAAAGGAGCTACTTTCACTATGCTTTCGGTCGAGCAGGAGGATGGTGTGTGGCAGGCTAGGTGTGTAGTAGATGTATAGGTCAGGGAGGGAAGGCAGATGGACCTGTCAAAGCTAGAAAAGATAGATAAGTATACTTGGACAGTGCCTCTTAAGCCTGGGGAGAAAAGAGCTCCTGTAGTTCTCTATGGAACCGAGGAACTGCTCAGGTCTATGGACGACAAGGTACTTGAGCAGATAACTAATGTGGCCAAGTTACCTGGAATAGTTGGTAAGGCTATGACTATGCCCGATGCACACTGGGGTTATGGATTCCCTATTGGCGGGGTAGCTGCATTTGACCCGGAAGAGGGAGGCATAATATCTGCCGGTGGCGTTGGCTTTGACATCTCTTGTGGTATACGCTGCCTACGCACGGACCTATCGCTAAGAGATCTCGAGCCTTATGCCGAGAGGCTGGCCGATGAGCTATATAAAACTATTCCTGCTGGTGTAGGAGAAGAGGGGGAGATCAAACTTTCCCCTAAAGAGTTGGACAGGGTGCTTGAAGGCGGCGCTGAGTGGGCAGTTAGGGAAGGGTACGGTGTGCCAGAGGATTTGGAGTATATAGAAGAGCATGGGCGGATGGAGGGCGCTGTCCCTGAGTTCGTTTCAAAAGAAGCGAAGAAGCGCCAGAAAGGCGAAATGGGCACCTTGGGGTCAGGCAATCACTATCTTGAAGTACAGGTTGTAGAGAAAGTATACGATCAGAAAGCTGCGGAAGCGTTCGGCCTATGGGAGGGGCAGATAGTTGTATCCATCCACTGCGGCTCTAGAGGTTTAGGACACCAGATAGGAACTGATTACTTGTTGTCACTGGCCAAGGCTGCTCAAAGACTCAAGATTGACTTACCAGATAGGGAGCTGGCATGTGCTCCTATTACCTCTCCAGAGGGACATGAGTACATAGGGGCGATGAATGCAGGTATAAACTGTGCCCTTGCAAATCGACAGATACTGACTCATCTTACCCGTCAGGCGTTCAGGAAGATCATACCTGGCACTAAGGTTGAGACCCTTTATGATGTTTCGCATAATACATGCAAGCGTGAGAAGCATGTCATAGATGGGCGTGAGAGGCACGTCTACATCCATCGGAAGGGGGCGACACGCGCCTATGGGCCCGGACACCCAGATATACCTCAGAGATACCGAAATATAGGACAACCAGTACTGATTGGCGGCAGTATGGGGACAGGTTCCTACATATTAGTAGGAGTGGATACGAGCGAGCAACGCGCTCTCTCCACGGCATCCCACGGAGCGGGAAGGGCGCTAAGTCGTAGGCAAGCCCTCAAGCAGTGGTCTGGTAAGGAGATCATCCAGCAACTGGCGGCGAGAGGCATAATAGTACGCGCACACTCATCTCGAGGTGTTGCAGAGGAAGCTCCTGACGCTTACAAAAACGTGGATCTTGTAGCGGAGGCTACAGAATATGCCGGCCTGGCCAACAGAGTTGCTCTATTGCGCCCTAAGATATGCGTGAAAGGCTAGCGAGATAATCTCTACCAGCACTAAACCAGTAAAATAATGAGGCAATTCTTACATACTTCCTCGAAGACTTTGAGGTGTCCATGAGCTATAACATCAGGTTGCTTATTGATTGTCCAGATCGGAAGGGGCTTATAGCAGCTATTTCTTCGTTTATAGCTATGCATAATGGCAATATCCTGAGCGCTGACCAATACGTTAGCGACTCAGGAAGGTTTTTCATGCGTCTTGTAATAGAGGGTGAAGGATTTGGCCTACGGAAGGAGGAGTTTGGTGCCGCCTTTACTCCGCTTGCTAGGCAGTACTCTATGAATTGGCAGATATATTACACTGATCAACCCAAGCGAGTGGCTATACTTGTATCCAAGCAGGATCATTGTCTGGTTGACTTGCTGTGGAGGTGGGATGCCGGAGAACTTCCAGCTGAGATACCTTTGGTGATCTCAAATCATACAAATGCTGCGAGTAGGGTGGAAGCCTATGGGATCCCCTTCTACCACCTGCCAGTGACGAAGGAAACTCGAGAAGAGCAGGAGGACAAGATCCTGGAGCTCCTAGATAAGTACTCGATAGACCTGGTAGTGCTTGCAAGGTATATGCAGATACTCACACCCAAGGTGGTAAACGTATATCGCCAGAGGATGATAAACATACATCATTCCTTCCTCCCGGCCTTTGTGGGGGCTAATCCTTATCATCAAGCACATGCGAGAGGGGTCAAGATCATAGGAGCTACTGCTCACTATGTGACAGAGGAGCTAGATGCAGGTCCTATAATCAATCAGGATATAGCTCACGTGTCTCACAGAGACACAGTCCAAGACATGATCAGGATAGGACGTGAAGTTGAGCGAAGAGTACTCGCTCGCGCAGTCAGATGGCATCTTGAGGACCGGGTATTGGTCGATGGTAACCGTACGGTTGTCTTCGAGTAGGTGGCTCAATGCCCCGATATTTTATAGGCTGTATAAGCTAGTGCCTCCCTGATAACATACCTGGTCTCCGCTGCGGGATCCTTATCTATAGGGCTGTTGGGAGTAGGGGATCCAGTTACATTGAAGCCAACCGATTTGGCCATCTCCAGGGATCGATACATATGGAATCTATCGCTTACGATGATCAAAGATCGAACATGTTTGGGTTGTAATATGTTTTTGGCTGCACGCAAGCTGCTGTAAGTGCTTCGGCCATGGGGTACTGCCATGAGTGAATTAGAAGGTATGCCTCTCTTTAGAAGATAGCGCACACCAGAATCCGCCTCGGTATAGGTGTCCCCTCTTGCTTTGCCCCCTACAACCACAACCCTTGGGGCAAGCCTCTTCTTATATAGAGCGAGCGCGTGTTCCAGTCTTGCTCTGAACACAGGGGAGGGTCTGCCATTGTACTGAGCAGCTCCAAGTACGAGTATGGCGTCCGACTTCACTGCATTGTCGGTGTTCCCTACCTTATGGATCTTTATTAGTACGTTTCCGAACCAGACAACTACTAATAGAAGTGCTATGGCCAATAACAGACGCTTTATAAGTTAGCTCCTTACTATCAGTAACTATTTGAAAGGGTTCTCGTATGATTAGATGCAAACTTGAGAGCCCTTCTAGGCTTCTTTTTCCATATTAGGGCTCTTAGTCATAACTACTATAGCTATCCCTAAGATTATAAGGGGCATAGATATGATTATCATGGGGCTTATATGTTCGTCTCCGATGAACGCGCCTAATATCACTGCTACTATCGGATTGACGTACGCGTAGCTGGTCGCCAAAGAAGGTCTGACGTTTTCTAGTAGAAAGCTGTAGGCAGTAAATCCAACTAGGGAGCCTATCACCGTGAGATAAGTTATCGCTACGGAAGCCTCGAATGTTATCGGAAGACTTATTCTTTCTCCAAGAACAAGGCCAATTAACAACATCATTGCTCCCCCCATAAGCATCTCACAGGCACTAGCCATAAGCCCTGAGGGAATAGAGAGCCTCTGGCTTATGACCGAGCCAAAGGACCAACAGATAGAGGAAGCAATTACTATAGCTGCCGATATAGGCTCTGATCTTAGTTGACCATCTAAATTGAGCAATGCTACTCCCAGGAAGCCGATTGTCAGACCTATCCACTCTAGCCTACCCGGTTTTCTTCCCATCAAGCTGAGGAATATCGCTGCCCACAAAGGCGTAGCCGCTATAACTAAGGCGACTAGGCTCGAGGCTACGTTCTGCTCAGCAAAGCCTACTCCACCATTTCCTATAAGCAGGAGGAGAGCACCTACCACGGTGCACGAGAGCCATTGCTCTCTTGTAGGTGTTGAATGGCCCTGAAACCGTAACCATGTATAGAGCACAGAGCCCGCTATCAGGAATCTTATTCCCCCTAGAAGCAATGGTGGGAAGCTGTTTAGGGCAAATTTTATGCCTAAGTAAGTGGATCCCCATATGAGGTACACTGCTAAGAGCGCAAATACGATATGTATGGTGGAAGGAGAGTCCTTCTTAACCAGGCTAGACCCTGTATCTAGCAGCTTATCTTCAATGTTCATATTCTGCAGATCGGAACTTAAGTTTTTGTTACTCTTCAGTAATATATAGGCCCAGTATATACCATTACCTTGATGCCGCTCTTGCTGACTTATTGGGGACAGATATTGTAGGGCATGTAGTACTTTGAAGATATATTGCAGGGTTTACTTGTCTATGCTTCTAAAAGGGCAAAATCTCTGGTGCCAGAGGAGAATTAGTCTTCCTCTGGCTCGTCCTCAGCTATGCTCTCACCTGTAAGCTCCTGGTATCTCATAGCATAGGCGACATCAGCTGTCATGCCCATGTCCCATAGATCCTCTCTGTCAGGATACATCTTTCTAGCGATACGCAGTGCCCAATAGTTACCTAGATAGTATTTCTTGATCAGCTCCTGCGGATCGTTTACTTCTCGCAGCTTCTCCAGCATTATATAGGTGAGTTCCTCGAACTCAGGTTTCAATCTACCCCTGCTCTTCCATCTCTCCCATCTACCTAAGGCTCTCCGCCACTGAGCGGGCATTTTATCGACAGCCATTCTCTTTTCCTACCTCCGGATCGGGATTAATCAGTTTGCTCCTTATGCTCAGTATCTTGCTTTGGAAATAGCTTTCGGGCTCTCTCCAGTGCGTCGGAGTAGAACTTCTTGAGCAGATCGTTGCTGGGCTGTAATCCTGTGGAGTAGTAATACTGAGCGCTTCTACCTACTACAAATGTGCCTGCATAGGCAATTATAGTTTTGGGTATGGCGCCCACACCAAAAGGCATTAAGTCTGCCAGCTCCCTGGCTACTGTTCTCCAGAAGAAGCCAGCCCCGACTACTGGTATTATCTCCGTCAGAATCTTTCTGCCGCTATGTATGTCCTGGCCATTGACGGCAGCCAGCTTAAAGACTAGCATAATCTGGTTCTTGGTGAGCACAAGCAGATCGGCACTAGCTGCTGCTATATTGCCGATAATAGGTATAACCAAGGGGATATTGGACATGAGCGCAAATTGAGCATTAGCTCTAGAAGCTTCGGATATAAGCTGGTTGGCAACTATTGGTCTAAATGGTGGAAGTTGCCTTGCAATAGCTATATCAAATGCATCCAACTCTTGCAATATCGCGCGCAATAGGGTCTCGATAGAATCCTGGATGCGTACTAGCTTGATCTTGGCGCGAGAGTCCCTGAGCATGCTGTTGAATCTGTCCAAAGTGTTTTGATCACCAACAAGCGCTGCAGCATTCAAGAGCAATACTATGATAGGTAATCCTATGCGAGCTATTCTCCCTAATAGTTCTAGGTCCGATTGTCTAACCTGTCCGTGGTCAAGTACATAGAGTACTAATGATGCTCGCTCAAATACTGGAGACCATCCAGTATCTGCATCATGCTCTGTCAAGGTTCCAGAAGTGTAGTGTGCGCCTCCTGATAGAAGGTTTATAGTCTTTTGGCGAAGCTCTCGAGATGGGCCGGTTATCACCAGCGCAAAAGGCAAGCTGGCTTTCTCCCGTACCTCATCTAAGCTAACTTCTTTCATGAGATTGATCAGGGTTCTGGTTCTGCGAATCATAAATCTCCTCTTTTTAGAAGGGATAAGCCCAGCTTACTAAAATTAGTATCATAGATAGGGTAAGCCAAGTTTACACGAAAGGCAAAGACAAGTGGAATTTCGTCACGAATGGGAAGTTGTGATCGATGCTCCTGAGGAGATCCCGGGACTTTGGGTTCGTTGTGTCTTCTGTAGAGCAATGGTGGAAGTGCTAATGGTTGAATCCCCTGAGGGGGAGGTATTTTTGCGTACCCATCTTATAGAAGAGGGTGCTCATCCCGTTTCTAATGAAGACCTAGATTATATAAGCAAAGCTATCTATCATCAGTTTGTACTACCCCAGCTGCATACAGATGCATCAGGAGAGGTTAATTAACGGCTTTGCCCTCTTACGAATGCTTTAGGTAGCATAGCTACTAGAATTATTTAGGAGGATGTGTACCTATATGGAACATTCTGCAACAATAGTTGTGTACAGTACTTCTTGGTGTGGTGACTGCAAGAGGACGAAGATGATTTTGGATAGTATGAAGATTAATTATAAGCTTATAGATCTGGAGCTTCATCCTCACGCCGAGGAGGAGATGCTAAAAGTAAATGGGGGTATTTGGAGAGTCCCCACAATAATCCTACCTACGGGGAAGGTATTGGTAGAGCCTTCTGTAAACGAGCTTTTGGCCGCCTTGGAAGGTCAAGCCGCGTAGATCATAGGTGCTTTTCGCAGGGGCTCGGGTAGCTGCCCGAGCCCCTTGTTTTATGCTCCAGCGACTAATCTCATTTTGATCATGAACTATAATACAAATTATGCTGTAATAAGCATTATTATCTATGTAAGAAGATTTGACAAATATAGTTATATTTTGTATATTGATTCTGGAGGTTGGGGGTATTAACTATGGAGTATAGAAAGGACAGGTCCTTTCCAAAGTATACGATCAGCGTTGTGTCCGAGATGACCGGTGTTCCTGTGCATACGATTAGACAATATGAGCAGCAGGGGCTGATAAGACCAGCCCGAACAACTGGCAAAACTCGCCGGTACTCGGACGAAGATGTCGAGATGATCATGCAGATAGCCGACTTGGCACGTAAGGGCATCAACTATCCAGGTATAAGGGAAGTACTTCGTATGCGTAAGGAACATACCTCCAACCCTCCGGATAAATCCAATAAGCAATCAGCTTAGAATGAGGAGGTGATGATCCATGGCACTGCAGAGATGGGATCCGTTCAGAGAGGTGTTGAGCCTGAGAGATGCTATCAACAGGCTGTTTGAGGAAAGCTGGGTAAGTCCAACCAGCATAGTTACTCGAACCACTGTAGGTATGCCTGTAGATATAGAGGAAAGAGACAGTGAGTATGTGATCAAGGCTTCTCTTCCTGGGTTCAAGCCCGAGGACGTTAACGTATCCGTCACTGGAGATACGGTGACTATATCTGCTGAGCAGAAGGGTGAGGAAGAGCGTAAGGGTGCTAACTACCTGGTGAGAGAGCGCAGATTTGGCTCTGTTTCGAGGTCGTTCACTCTTCCGACTAGGATAGACGCCAACAACGCGAAGGCTACTTTTGAGCACGGCGAGTTGGTGCTTACGCTGCCCAAGGCTGAAGAGGCTAAGCCTAAGCAGATACAGATCAATGTTGGTGGGCAGCTGCAGAGCGGTCAGGAGCAGGTACAGCAATAGACTAATTCCTGCAGTGCAAGAGAATTTATCTACTGGTAAGCTACTTACTAGCTTACCAGTAGATTTTGTAGCAAGGAGGTGAAGTGTCATGCTTGATGCTGCACTCCTTGTACTACGGGTTGTGGTCGGTCTATTGTTTATTGGTCATGGTGCTCAGAAGCTGTTTGGTTGGTTTGGCGGAGGAGGACTGAAAGGAACTGCGTATTTTATGGAATCTCTAGGGCTTACTCCTGGAAGGTATTGGGCCCTGTTGGCTGGTTTGTCCGAGTTTGTTGGGGGTCTGTTGGTGCTTATAGGATTGCTTAATCCTGTTGGCTCTCTTGCTATTCTTGGAGCGATGATTATGGCCACCGTGAAGGCTCACTGGGGTAAGCCTATATGGTCCTCTAGAGGTGGTGCAGAGTTGCCAATTGTCTATGGCGCCATTGCTGTTGCTCTTCTTTTGACTGGTTACGGTAGATACTCACTGGACAACCTGTTGAAGATCTCTCTCCCCGGTTGGGTAGCATTAGCCGGTTTATTGGTAATACTAATCTTGCTCGTTCTTGCTACCATCCCAGGAGTTAGCAGATCGACTAAGTACTCTACCAGCTAGTTTGATGCTGAAGGTGCCCGGAGCCTCTGCTGGGCACCTTTTTTATTTGCTGAAATTATATGCTTATCTACCTGTTTATATCTTCAGTTTATATCTTCATATGCTTTTATCAAACGTGTATATAATGCGTATAGCTGAAAGTCCTAGTGCTTATAGCAATATGCGGCTTTTCACGACTAGCTCACTTAACTAAGGGGAATAGCTGGTAAATGACCCTGTTCTTGGAAATACGCATTTGCAAGCGTTATTGGAACCTATCACCTGTCCAGAGGACTCCCTTGTCAGGAATGCCATAAGGGTTAGCCTATGCAGGCTTGAAAAAGAGGATGTGCTGCTTGCTGTAGTATCAGATGCAGCAGGTAGCGCTGTGAGGGGCGATGGGGGGATTGGAGTTTGCCTGCCAATTCTTTATTGAGAAGCTGCGGGATTTTGTTCTATCAGGCTTAGAGGTATGTACCCTAGATAGAGAGTTATACGTTAGCTGGATGCAAGACTATCTTTCTCAGCTAGAGCAGAGAGCTAATTCTTGTGAGGCTCAGGTATCAGATTATGCCTCTACTGCTTGATTTATGAGACTTTGCCTATTGGCATATCTGTGGCACCATAGTATCAGCTTCTTTATTTATTGAGAGGTGCTATGATGAGCGTTGATTGTACGTTGATACCTGTCCTGGATGGCCACAACGATGTTTTGCTAAGGGTAGCTTACAGGCAAGAAGCTGAGGATTACTCCTTCTTCTTGCAGAACCATGATGGTCATCTTGACCTTCCAAGGGCCAAGGCAGCTGGGTTCGCTGGTGGTTTCTTTGCCATATATATACCGCCAGTATCTGAGGATTCTCATGCTCCGTTAGACCGTTACTATGCTCTAGATCAAGCTATGCTTATATCATCCTGCCTGTTTCAGCTTGAGAGGCAGTCCGGTGAAGAACTAAAGGTGGTACACACTGTAGGTGAACTCGAGGATCAGGTGAAGTCGGGTAGGATAGGGGCGATAATGCATATGGAGGGTGCGGAGCCTATAGATGAAGACCTGCATGCCCTGGAAGTCTTCTATAAAGCTGGTTTGAGATCAATAGGGATCGTGTGGAGCAGACCAAACGCCTTTGGCTACGGTGTTCCTTTTGTTTTTCCTTCAACTCCTGATATAGGTCCAGGATTAACGGAGGCCGGTAAGAGTTTGGTTAAGGCCTGTAACGAACTAGGGATACTAGTGGACGTATCGCATCTTAATGAAGCCGGTTTTTGGGACGTTGTGAAGATCTCCAATGCCCCTGTTGTGGCAACCCATTCCAATGTCCATGCTATATGTCCTGTTAGTCGCAACCTCACTGATCGTCAACTTGATGCGATAAGAGATTCGGATGGAATGGTAGGGCTAAACTTCGCAGTTGCCTTTTTGAGGCCCGATGGCAAAAGGGTAGCTGATACACCTATAGATATCATGATACGTCATATAGACTATCTGGTCGAAAGAGTGGGAATCGACAGGGTTGGACTAGGCTCAGATTTTGATGGAGCTTTGATATCCTCCCATATATCTGACGTAACGGGGCTTCCAAAGCTACTAAATGCTCTAAGGGAGCATGGTTACAGCCAGGAAGAGTTAGAAAAGATAGCATTCAGAAACTGGCTGCGGGTGCTGAAATTAACTTGGAAGAGCTAGGGTGCTGCGGAATCAGGTATGATAATTACTTGATCGCCTTGTTTGATGCGGCCGGGCACTATAACTCTTGCATAAACCCTACTGTTTCCAGGATGTGTTTTCTGAGAAACTCTAGAGAACTTGCCGTCTTTGAAAAAGGCACCTATCTTATAGCAAGGATTTGTATAACCCGTGACCTCCACCAATAGGGTGTCTCCGATTAGAAGTTTAGCTCCGGGAATTATCTGATCCCAGTTCAAACCACTTATAGTCAGATTCTCTCCAAGATGCCCTGGAGCTATATTGTGCCCTTCCGATCGCAGCTGCTCAATTACCTCTAACGAAAATATACATAGCGCTTTGTCAGGCCCTCCATGATGTTCTCGATCGTTGTGATAGTCACCTATGATTCCAAGATAATCGACGGTAGCATCTTCTATTCTATGCTTAGGTACTCCACCGTTTGAGATGTTTATCTGGTACAACTTTGCCATGTAGGTAATGGACTCCTAAGAGATAATTCGTAGTGGGTAGTAAGACAAGACAGAATCCTATCTAACTGGTAGGATAACATTAGCTGGAGTACCATGTGAAGGAGGAGTTGTCTTCATGGATCAAGCTGTAAAGAAGCAGGTGTTGAGGAACTTTACGTACGGTCTTTATCTAATCACGGTCAAGGATGGTGAAGAAGCTAATTGCTTTACTGCAAATTGGGTATCCCAGGCTTCTTTTGAGCCTCCGATGGTAGTATTTTCGATGGAAAACGACTCCAGGTCTATTGGCATGATACAGAGATCTGGAGCTTTCGCGGTACATGTTATTCCAGAAGGCTATCGGGATTTTGCAGGCAGAATGGGCAGATCTTCCAAGCAGAATCCCAACAAGATATCAGAGGTGGAGTGGGGGCCTGGTGAAGTCACTGGCAGCCCTATCTTGAAAGAGTTGGCAGGATGGGTAGAATGCAGGCTAGTGGGAACTCTTCCTGCAGGTGATCATACCTTGATGTTGGGTGAAGTAGTAAACGCTGGAATCGGCAGGGACTTGAGACCTCTGACTTTGTCAGAGGCAGGTTTCAAGTACAGTGGTTAGATGGTTTCGTAACAGACAAGTCTCTAATGAGAGGTTAGTAGTAGCGCTGATCAAGCGCTACTACTTCGGGGCTAATCTAGAGGACTTTTTGTCTCTAGCTGGGTTCAAGCTGTTGCAGCCGACTTCTTCTGAGGAATTATTAGATTTACTATCCAGGTATAATCCAGCTCTTGTTGTGGTGGACCTGACCCAATGTGATGTTTCTGTATTATCCGATATAGTCGCCAGGTCAAACGGATCTAAGACTCTGGCTTTCGCTCCGGCGCATGAGCAGAAACTCCTGAGCAGTGCTGCAGATGCTGGGTTCGATGAGGTTGTACTCAATACCTATTATCACAGAGAGCTAAAGAGTATATTGACTAGGTTGCTTCCAGGATACATTCTCCCAGAAGTTGACAGGAAAGAGAAGCGCCGCTCTGATTATTTGGATATACCTGCTAACCGCAACCCAAGAGGAGAGAGTCAGTTTTGAGCGGAACTAGAAAACTCTGGTTCGCTGGGCTTCTCATGGTCTTGCCTTCCTTATATTTCGTCCTGCGCTATCCATTGATAGGGAATATCAAGCTTACAGATATGGGATGGATGTCAGGCCATAGCCAGCAAGGTCTTTGGGAATTTCTGTTGGCTATAACCTGTATGTTCCTCGTCTACTCCTATGCAATAGTTACCTGCGCGCATGTTGATAACTATAGCGCTAGATATCCTGTGTTCATTTGCGGCGTGGCATTGGTGATTACATTTGCCTTCATGTATCCAACCACTGCAATAGACGTTTTTGTGTATGCTGCCAGATCTAGAGTCTTTACTCACTACGGTGCGGATCCTATGACCACACCTGCCAATAAGTTCTTCTTTGACCACTTTGTGAGGTTTGCACAGCAGTATGGAGATAACATCTCGGTCTATGGCCCTCTTTGGAATCTGTTAGCTGCACCTATTACTGTATTATCCGGTGAGTCTATGGGGAGGGCCATAGCGGGGTTCAAGCTACTCGCTGTTCTAAGCACTATCGCTAGCGCCATCTTGATCTACCTAGTTCTTAGGGAGACTTCTCCCCGAGGTGCTTCTCTAGGGGTGCTACTGTTTCTATGGAACCCATTAGTTCTTTGGGAGATACCTGGTAATGGTCACAATGACCTAGTATTTTTGGTGTTTGTGTTACTGGCGATATTGGCCTGGCAGCGAGGTTTTGGTTTCGTATCTCCTGCCTTGTTGTTGGCTGGGGCAATGGTTAAATACGTCCCCTTTATTCTGCTGCCTATCTTCTTGGTTGCCATGGGATCACAGTCCTTACGTAAGTCATTAGATCTACGGAGGATCTTGTTTGGAGTTGTATTATGCTGTGTGGTTTTGCTTATATCCTTTTGGCCTTTCTATAATCCATGGGCAATCTACGAGAGTATTCGCGAGCAGGATAAGATAATGCTGGTATCTCCAGCTAGCGCACTTATAAACCTCCTCTCTGGAGACAGGGTGAACCAAGATATTGCTTCTTGGGTGAAGCTTACCGGTAGGGGTGTTTTCTTGATCGTGCTGCTTATTCTTCTATGGGTGGTATGGAAGTCCCCTGAATCCCTACCTTTTGCTGTGTTCGAGTGTCTTTTCATGTATCTTATTTTGGCTGCATGGAGTGTGCAGAACTGGTATGGCGTCTGGTTGGTAGCTATAGCAGCTTTGATTAATAGCTGGCACAGGGCCAGAGCTATATCTATGTCCATAGGTATGCTCTATGTATATGGGCTTTTTATATGGGTAAGGCACTTATGGATACAAGATGGCATCGAGCTGCTCTATTGGGGAGTCCTGATGATATTCCTGCTGCCAGTCTCATTCACTCTCATACAGTATGGGCTAAGAATCTTTTGGGATAAAAGGCTTTCGATTGCAGGAGAGGCCGTTACTAGTTTAGTATCTAGGTCTAGCTAAACCAGAACCTTGAATATCATCACGCCATATCCTTGGTACTCTAGCCTGTAAAGATTTGGATAGTCCAGAAATATGTCCGAGCTTATAGTTTCTTTGTAGGGCTCATCCAGATATTTTTCAAAACCATCGAATACCACTATGTACCTGACGTCATATTGCTGCAGGATCTGTATAGTTCGACCTGAATCCGGATGAGTGACCACCCATAAAGACAGGCTAACCTCCTGTTGCTGCTCCCCTGGTAGAACTGTTCGGGGGTCTCGTAGGTTATCTGCAGGGGCTGATTCCAGTTCGGAGTAACCTGCTATGGCCAATAGTGCGTTATTAGCTGCGTGGTGTATATATGGGGTGCTTATTATCCTCCCGCCGTCGTTGTGCTCCTTTAGCCATTCCGCTGCCGCTTCGATGCTACGATTCATAACTAGATAGCCAGATGGCAGTGATGAAAAGTAGAGGTTTCGCTGTATGTCCGTAAAGAGGGCAAAAATGATTAGTGTAAGTGCTGCTAGCTGTATGCCCCAAGCTCTACGTACTTTCCCAAACATCGCCACCAAGGCTACAGCTGACAAAATAGATAGAGGAATTGCGGTGTCTCGGTCAAACCGCCAGGGTGAAATACTGGTAGGTGTCCTGGCGGCTCCAAAAAATGCTATTCCCCATACCAACAACAGAGCGAGAGTAAGACGATATCTGGGAGGTAGAAAGACAAGTGATACTAGTAGTATTAGTAACCCGGTACACCCTATCCAAAAGCCTATTGGGGATAGATAGTTAGGTAATCTCGCTATGGTCAGTGGGATTTGGGTATGCAGGAGGCTAGATGCCAGTTGAGCTGCGCCTCTCTTGGCAGTCGATCCTAAGAAAGAAGCTATTACATGGGGAAGGTCATAGGTTTCCCATAGCACAGGCAGAGATAGAACTGCCATTAGCAGGAAGGAAGACGCTAATGCGACGGCAGTCCGCCTATCTTTCCACAGCAGATACGGAAGCAGTAGAACTATTACTGCTAGGCTTACGATAGCCAGATAAAGAGTGCTTACTGTATGGTAAAGCACTATGGTAAAGCCAAGCAGCGCTAACAAAAGTGCTTGCCTTTTGAGTTTCCGCAGCTTGTTACAGACAATAGTTGCAACCGTTGCCAGAAACATGGCAAGCAGGAATTGGCCTGTTATGACATCAACGTAGATGCCTACCACCAAGTACAGCCACGAGCTATCAAACACCAGGGAAGCAAATATGGCTGCTGGGAAGGCGTATCGAGGGCCGATCATTCGGCTTGCAAGTACATAACATCCAAGCGCTGGGAGGACCATAAGCGCAGGTGATAGTACGATATATATGTCCAGTGGTGAAAGGTGGCTAACGTGGCTGATGATGGCGGTAAGGGTATGAAAGCCTGGGGGATAGATCATATAATCTCTGCTGTATCCCCGACTAATCATAAGGTTGGTCATGATAGCATGAGCATACTGATCATGTCCCCGGATATAAGGCCAGTCCCTAAGCACCGGACCAGAGTAACCTCTAAATAGAGAGAGGAGAATTACTAACATTCCCTGCAGGTAGCTGAGAGCGCGTGATTTATATGAAGGCTCAAACTTAACCCACCACAGCTTTGCAGGCCTACCTTTAGCCAGGAACCATAGTACCCCGATCGCTGTGACCAATGGCACTACTCGAGGAGAGTATTTTTGTACGTCCAGTCTCCCTATGATCATTGCGTAGGCCACGATAGCAAGAGTAGATATACCGACCAGTGCGGGCACGCTAGGGGGTCTAATTTGCAGTGAGGGGAGCATTTCGGGCTTGGGAGATGGTCCTAGCAGCAGGTAGAGCATGGTACCTGCTACGATTGCAAGAATGACCGAAGTGTAAGCAATAGCAGGGGTTATTCCTGTATCAAACAGCCTGGCCAGTAACAGAGCAATAGCCGGAACTATTCCAATCGAAATGGCTATTGAGGCTGCTACCCTCTCGACCCAGTCTATACATGGGAAGAGGAGCTTGCTCCATATATATCCTGGTAAGCCTATGATGATTAGGGCTGCTAGATAAGCTAGTAATAACTTCTCAATCACTACTGATGATTATATGCAACAAAAATTACCTGGGGCAGGTGATATCCCCAGGTAATTATCTCAAAATAGCAGGATTTAGGATTGGAGCCTACTTACTAACAATGGCTTGAGGTTCTCCACGTAGCTGCCGAGATCACTTTGTATTCGGTTGAAGAGCTCAAGTAGCTCTTGGTCGTTCGCTTCCTCAGCATCTTCTTTATAGACCTCTATAGCTGACATAGCCTCTAGGAAGTTCTGTAGAACGGACATTAGGTCATAAGCTACGTTAGAAACTCCAGTTATTTGCTGTGCGTTCTGATTAACATCTTCCATGCTCATCTCTCCTACCCCCTTATAGACTAATATGATACTGCTCTTTCCCAGGTACAGATGTGAAAGCAATATCTGTACCAGCTCATAACCCCTACCAGGAGTAGGAGGTGCTTGATCTGGTTGATCAAGAGATCATTTATTTCCAAATTATTAGAAGATGAGCTTGGCTAGGCTAAGCGCACCTTGCTTCCAAGGTACCCTATGCGAGACGCCACTCTTGTTTTGGAATTTGTCTATGTTGTCGATATACCACTGGAAGTTTCTTATAAGTGCTTCCTTGTTGGAGTATTTTGGCTTGAATCCAAGCTGTTTCTCGGCCTTTTCGATGGAGACGTATGAGTCTTTGGGGGCTGTCTCGTAGACCCACTTGTAGAGCGGAGATATGCCTAGCTTTTCCAGCAGCCTAAGGATGAGAATTGCGGGAGCTGCAGGTATAGGGATGACTTTCTTCCCATGGCCAGCATAATCGAGAACCGCTTGGTAATCCTCTCTTACTGTTGAGAAGATCTTAGCGCCTATATTGAATGTGTCGTTGACCTTATTTTCGGGAAGTGTCAAGCATAGCTCTATCGCATCGCACAGATCTTCAACATCCAACAGCTGATAGCGATTACGACCGCTACCAAGCACAGGGAAGTTATGGCCTGTGTATGCCCAGTCATAGAGCAGCGCGAAGACTCCCAGGCGCTCTGGTCCTACAAATGATTTGGGTCTTATTATGGGCACTATCAAGCCTTTTGCTCTGTACTCCAGGCATATCATCTCAGCCTGTATCTTGGCCTGGCCATATGGACCTACACCCTCCAGCCTGTCCTCTTCTTTTATAGGGTGATGATCGGGGATTCCATAGACTGCAGTCGATGATATATGTACGACTCTCTTTATGCCATGGGTATAAGCACTTTCCAGCACGTTTCTTGTGCCTATGACATCTGTAGTATAGATATCTTTCGGAGAATATAAGGGTAGAGCGGCCGCAGTATGTACCACGTAGTCCACACCTACCATTACTTGGTCGAGTAGAGCTTTGTCGCGGATATCTCCCTTTATTACCTCTACCTGATTTCTCTCAGGATAATCGAATTCGGCGATGTCAAGAGATGCTACTGTAAATCCTTTGCGCAGAAGGTGACGAACAAGGTTAATCCCTAAAAATCCTGCTCCGCCGGTTATCAATACTTTCTCGCTGCTCATGACTGTCTGTCGTGCTCCTTGCTAATCTTGTACTGCGTGTCTGTTCTTAGGTTCCATGGATAACATACCATAACCGTTACACATACGATGCGTTATATAAGTGCATGCCTTGACAATACGGAGTTCACATGCTTACACTCCGTTGTATGTGTGTAAAAACAGGTAAAGGGGGAATGAAGTGGCCGATAAGAAAGTTAGAGTAGCGATCATAGGTGTAGGTAACTGTGCTTCTGCTTTCGTGCAGGGAGTGCATTACTATAAGGATGCTCCGGAGGATGAGTGGGTCCCCGGCCTTATGCATGTCAATCTTGGGGGCTATCACATAAGGGACATAGAGTTCAGCGCAGCCTTCGATGTGGCATCCACAAAGGTGGGTAAGGACCTGAGCGAGGCTATATGGGCAGCACCCAACAATACGCTAAAGTTTGCCGATGTACCTTACCTAGGTGTTCCAGTGTACCGGGGTATGACCCACGATGGTTTGGGCAAGTATCTAAGCAACATGATAGAGAAGGCACCAGGACCTACCTCCAACATAGTGCAGATACTGAGGGATACCGGTACTGATGTAGTGGTAAACTACCTGCCCGTAGGCAGTGAGATGGCTACTAAGTGGTATGTTGAGCAGGTATTGGAGGCAGGTTGTGCTTTTGTGAACTGCATACCTGTATTCATCGCACGGGAAGAATACTGGCAGCGCAGATTTTTGGAAAAGGGACTCCCCATAATTGGGGATGATATCAAGAGCCAGGTGGGTGCTACTATCACTCATAGGGTCCTTACGAGGCTGTTTGAGGAAAGGGGCGTTAAGCTAGAGCGCACCTATCAGTTGAACTTCGGTGGTAATACAGACTTCTACAACATGCTGGAGCGGGATCGCTTGGAGAGCAAGAAGATATCCAAGACTAACGCTGTAACTAGCCAGCTCGAACACAGCAAGCTGGATGAGAAGAATGTACATGTTGGTCCAAGCGATTACGTTCCCTGGCTTGAGGACCGCAAGTGGTGCCACATTCGCATGGAAGGCACCATCTTTGGTGGGGCACCCATCAGCCTGGAGCTCAAGCTGGAGGTTTGGGACAGCCCTAACAGCGCTGGCGTCGTAATAGATGCTGTGAGGTGTGCAAAGTTGGCGCTTGATAGAGGATTGGCTGGCACGATAGCTGGTCCATCCGCGTACTTCATGAAGAGCCCGCCAGTACAGTACCATGATGATGTAGCACGTCGAATGACCGAGGATTTCATAGAGGGTAAGGATGATACCTGCTTGCCCTTCAAAACTACTGTAGATACAGCTGAGAAGATATAGATCTCAGAGTTGAGGGAGTTGAAGCAGCTTCAACTCCCTCAACTCCTTTAGTTGCAAATTGACTACTATAAGTGTACTTTGTGCATAGTCAAAACTGGAGGATATTTTGAATGCGTGTAGCCGAAAGGTTGGATGCAGCCTCTTATGTGGGTTCACCTAAGGGTGTAGCTACTCTTAGCTTCCTGGACATTTGGGCGCTTCATAAAGCAGCTAACTTTGGGCAGATAGAAATAGTTCAAAACCTATTAGATTTATTTCCTTCCAAGATAGACAGCTTTGACCATGATGGGTGGACCCCGCTGCACTTGGCATCTTTCTCAGGCCATGTCCACGTAGTTGAACTTCTGATACAGAGGGGTGCAAATCTCAACCTGGAATCCCTGAACGAAAAGGGGTACATGCCTGTACATGCAGCTGCGCATGGGAGGAATGCTGCGGTAGTAGCTATGCTTATAAGAAAGGGGGCATACGTAGATGCCCAGGATGGTATGGGCCATACTGCGATGCACATAGCTGCTCAGAATGGGGATACGCGTATTATAGATATCCTGGTTCGGTATGGTGCTAGGATCGATGTAAGGGACAAACAAGGACAAACTCCTCTCGACATGGCATTGAATGCAAACAGACAGGCTGCGGCAGATCTCCTACAGATGTACCTGGATGTAGCATAGGCTAACTGCTTATTTTGAAAGGGAGACCTTGTAGGATGAAGGTTGGTGTTACTTTCCCTCAGATAGAGATTGGTAATGATCCCCAGTTGATAAAGGACTATGCGCAGGCAGCGGAAGATCTGGGGTATAATCACCTTCTTGTGTTCGACCATGTCTTGGGAGCAGATCCTACCAACAGACCTGATTGGAGGGGAAGCTATTCTATAGATGATCCGTTTCATGAACCGTTTGTGCTATTTGGGTACCTTGCTGCCGTCACGCAAAAGCTGGAGTTGGTAACTGGAGTCATAATCCTCCCTCAGAGGCAGACCGCCCTTGTTGCCAAGCAAGCTGCTGAAGTCGATGTTCTCAGCGGCGGACGTCTGAGGCTAGGTGTTGGTGTTGGCTGGAATTACGTAGAATATGAAGCTCTTGGAATGAATTTTCATAACAGGGGTAGGCGTATAGAAGAGCAGGTTGAGGTACTGCGCCTGCTCTGGACCCAGAAGGTTGTGACATTCCATGGTAAATATCACCATATAACAGAAGCTGGTATAAATCCGCTTCCTATACAGAGACCTATTCCACTATGGATGGGCGGGTCTGCGGACGTGCTCCTGCGAAGGGCTGCCAGGATGGCCGATGGCTGGTTTCCTCAGATGCCTCCTAACCAGATTGCTGAAGAAGCCCTTTCTAAGCTTCGAAGTTACCTACAAGATGAGGGCAGGAACCCAAGTGATTTTGGTATAGAGGCTCGCATCACTATTGCTGGCCTATCTGAAGATGATTGGGTAGCACAGTTCAGGGGTTGGGAGAAGCTAGGAGCTACTCACATATCTGTAAACACCATGAGGGCAGGCTTATCCTCACCACAGGACCATATAAATGCCATACGTCATTTCAAGGAAGTTGTAGGATTCTAGTTTCGCTAGCCTATGACATGCTCTTAAGCCATGATAGCTGATGGTAAGCTTTCCTTAGAGTTTTACCTCCCTGCCGTTTATCCAAAAGCCAGATGCTTTAGAAGTTCTGGTAATGAGAGTCCAGATCGTGAGAGGTCTGGTTTGATATCAATTAGCATGATCTCTGTGAGCTCTAAGCGCTTACCAGGTAAAGATTTGCACTGATTGTGTCTTCTAACCTAGAAGTTTTGTGCAGGGCATTTCGATCCGGCGATTCGAACAAGCGAAAAGGTTCGACACAGTAAAAACGGCTAGCGATGATTACTCTGCTAGAAACTACCTCCCCATCTGAATAATCACAAAAACTTAGGAGCTTTTCTTGGGAAAAGGATAGGATAGCGACATCTGCCTATAAAATTATATCTTTCACATATTTGAGTACTCATGGTACGGTATCTGCTGAGTAAAAAGAGCATGGGCTTTTGTTGAGGCCAAAAGGAGGTGATCTAAGGCTATCTGTAAGTCGGGCCGTAGTTGTTAACCCGACTGTGAAAAATCGGACGGATCTAGAAAGGAGTTGGATTATGAAACGTTCCGAGAAAAATGGTCAAAGGCTTAATCGTCGTGAGTTCATGCGATTACTTGCTATCGGAAGCGCATCTGTTGTAGGTGCAGATCTATTGGCAGCTTGTGGTGGAGGTGGTTCTGAGACTCCGACCACAGGTGTTGGACCTAGTCCCAGCCCATCCCAACCCTCGGCATCTATGGGGGTAACTTCTACACCTGCGGTGGGTGCAAGCCCAACCCCAGTGGTAGGACCTACTGAGACCGTTATATCAGGGGAGGCGACCCCTCCAGTAAGTCCTACAGGTACCGCCGGTCGAGGCTTATCCATCGATATAAGTAGTATTCCAACTTCTCCCAAAGAGGCACCGGATGTACCTAATGCTGAAGACGCTAAGAGGTACTCTGGACAGACAATCACTTATTACGGAGACTCTGTAGGCACAGGTCATGACTTTGACGTGGCCGCTGCCAACAAGTTCAAAGAACAGACCGGTATAAATGTGAAGGTCATTCCTAGACCCAAGGCAGCGGACCAGCAGTTCCAGACTTATAGCCGTCTATTCCAGGCCAAGTCACCTAATGGTGATGTGCTTTTGCTGGATGTGATATGGCCACCGCAGTTTGCGCCGTTCCTCCTGAACTTGAGCGATAGTCTGGGAGATAGGGCGCAGATGATGTATCCGGGCACTATACAAGCAAGTACAGTTAATAATGTTTTGGTTGCCATGCCTTGGTTCACTGACTTCGGACTGCTGTACTATCGTAAAGACCTGCTGCAGAAGTATGGAATAAATAACCCACCTGCTACTTGGGATGAGCTTGAGCAGTATGCCAAGCAGGTGATGGACGCCGAAAGGCAGGCTGGCAACAGAAACTTCTATGGCTTCGTGTGGCAGGGCCAAGCTTACGAGGGTTTGACTTGTAACGCATTGGAATGGCTAGTATCTACTGGTGGAGGGACATTCATAGACCAGAATGGTAAGGTAACGATAAACAATCCTAATGCCGTTGATATGCTGAACAGAGTAAGGGGATGGGTGGGGAGTATAGCTCCTAGAGGCGTTACTACATATCAAGAGGATGACTCTGCTAACGCCTTTGTGTCAGGCTCTGCGCTTTTCTGCAGGCAGTGGCCGTATGTGTATGCACTAGCTTCCGCTGAAGATTCCAAGGTGCGTGGTAAGTTCGATGTTACTGCTCTCCCAGCACGTTCGGGCCAACCCCATGCGGCCACGATAGGTGGGCAATCCTTGGGTATATCTAAATTCTCTCAGCATCAGGAAGCAGCCATCGAATTCGTCAGGTACTTGACCAGCCCCGAAGTATTGGCTTGGCGGGCGATAGCAGGTAGCTATGCTCCTCCTATGCCAGGGGTGTCAGAGATCCCTGAGATAGTGGAGCAGAGACCTTTCCTAAAGGTGCAAGCTACCAGAGTTGCGAGACCTTCCGCGCAGCTTGGAACAAAGTATAACCAAGGGTCCAACGCTATCTATCAAGGCGTACATAACATAGAAAATGGAGCTGATGCCAAGACTGTACTGCCTACGGTGGCTCAGCAGCTACAGAGCTTGGTAGGTAGCAGCTAGAAATAAACTTGCTAACGGTTTCCAAACACGAGGGCAGCCCTTTGGCTGCCCTCACGGAGGTTACATAATGGCACAACAAATAAGGTTGGCCAGGGCAAGACAGGAGAAAAGCAGCCAGGAAAACAGCGCACTGGCGCGTCGACAAGCCAGAGTAGCTTGGCTCTTTCTCATACCTACCCTTTTAGTGGTAGCTATAGTGGCTGCCTGGCCAATGATTCAGGTTATTTGGCTGAGCTTGACCAATGCACAGCTGCTCAGCCCAACGCCTCCAAAGTTTATAGGCCTGGATAACTACGTAAGGCTCATACATGACAGCATATGGTGGCACACGGTCTGGAACACAGTGCTCTTTACAGTTATCACCGTTACTTTCGAGTTCGTTTTGGGCATGATAATAGCCCTTGTAGTCAATTCCCAGTTCAAGGCTAGAGGTTTCATGAGGGCTGCTATGCTTGTGCCCTGGGCCATACCTACCGTGGTATCGGCCATGATGTGGAAATGGATGTACAACGATATATACGGCTTTATCAATGACCTTCTGGTTAACAAGCTGCACATCCTGGATCATAACGTGGCCTTCTTGGCCGTACCTAGCTTAGCTATCCCCTCTGTAGCCGCTATAGACATCTGGAAGACTACGCCTTTCGTGGCTTTGCTGTTACTAGCTGGGCTACAGGTTATCCCCAACGATATCTACGAGGCTGCCACTGTGGATGGTGCTACTGCTTGGCAACGCTTCTTCCAGATAACTTTGCCTCTACTTAGACCTGCAATAGCGGTTACTTTGATATTCCGTACGCTTGACGCATTGAGGGTATTTGATGTTTTCTACGTGATGTTCGGTAATGACCAGAGCAGGATGCCTATGGCGGTGTATGTGCAGAATTACCTAGTGCAGTTTCAGGATGTGGGGTACAGCTCAGCTATAAGCATGTTCATATTTATAATCATTGGCATATTTGTCGTGGCGTATGTTACTACGCTTGGTGTGGAGGTTGAGCAATGAGCCGTTCGAGATCTTGGAAGGTAATAACTAAGCTGTTATTCTATTTGCTCGTGGCAGTGATCATAGTCTACACGGTGTTCCCTTTTTACTGGGCTCTGCGCTCTGCCGTTACTCCCACCGGCGAGCTTTTCTCAACGCCAGTAAGCTACTGGCCAAGCAGGCCTACGCTGGAGCACTTCAGGGCTATATTCAGCAATGACTTGTTCCTGCGCGCTATTCTCAACTCTACGATCGTTGCAGGTTCGGTCACTATCATCTCATTGGCTATAGGGTCATTAGCAGCTTATGCCCTTGGTAGGTTTAATTTCAGGGGGCGCACACCGGTAATGTACATAATTTTATCCATGACGGTGTTCCCGCAGATAGCCGTACTTAGTGCTCTGTTCCAATTAGTAAACTTCTTGCACCTATTCGATACTTTGGGAGCTTTGATACTTACCTACCTAATATTCACCTTGCCGTTTACAGTGTGGGTGCTAATTACTTTCTTTAGGAGCATGCCTCAGGAATTAGAGCAGGCAGCCTACGTGGATGGCGCTACGCCTTTCCAGACCTTTAGACTAGTGCTGTTACCTCTAGCTGCGCCCGGCATAGTAACTTCTGGATTGTTAGCCTTTATCGCAGCCTGGAATGAATTCCTATACGCTCTCTCTTTCATACAGACCCCGCAAAAGAGAACCATAACCTTCGCTCTACAGGCTTTCACTCCCGAGAATGCTGCTACAAGTAACTTCGCAGTCCCCTGGGGACAGATAATGGCAGCAACACTGGTAGTCACCCTGCCGCTGATAGTACTCACTCTTATCTTCCAGAGGAGAATCATAGCGGGGCTAACAGCTGGTTCGATCAAGGGTTAGTTTGACGCCTGGTGTGTCTCTGCCATAACATAGTTAGGTATGTCAACAGATAAACTTGTTAGAGCTGAGCTACACTGCCACACCAGTTGGTCTCGTGATTGCTTGATGCGACCTGACAGGCTGGTTCAGGTGTGCATTGAAAAGGGAATAGAAGTCCTGGCGATAACTGACCATAACGAGATAGGCGGTGCCTTTGAAGTAGCCTCTATAGCTCCTTTTATGGTTATTGTAGGAGAGGAGATCAAGACTCATGAGGGAGAGTTAATAGGCTATTTCCTAAAACGCCATATACCCAAGGGATTGTCAGCCGAAGAGACCGCAATAGAGATCAAATCGCAAGGGGGGATAGTAAGTGTTCCGCACCCCTTTGATAGCCTGCGCAATAGCAGACTCAAAACAGAGGCTTTGGAAAGGCTAATAAGAAAAAATCTGGTGGATGTCATAGAAGCTTTCAATTCCAGGACTACTAAGCCTGAGGATAATACCAGGGCAGAGATCTATGCCGCCTCCCAAGGTATTCCGATCGTAGCTGGATCGGATGCGCATACTTATCCTGAGGTGGGGACGGGTATCACTTTATTGAGTCATTTCTCGAACGCAGATGAGTTCCTTATGTCTGTAAGACTGGCTGTGCTTACTGAGGCTAGGCTAAGTCCTTGGCCTGTTCATCTAGCTAGTACGTGGGCGAAGATAGCCAGGAAGGTGAAGAGGCTGTGATTCACGGTGGAGAAGTGGCGAGAGTACAGCCCAACAGTATAGCAGACGATCTGGGACTTCAGCCCGGGGATGTGTTGCTGCAGATCAATGGCCGACCTCTGCGAGATATCATCGATTATAGGTTCTACGGTGCAGCTGACTATGTGGAACTGCTGGTCAAGCGGGGACAAGAGTATATCATCTTCGAGATTGAGAAGGATCCCGATGAGTCTTTAGGCGTTGAATTCGCAAGACCAACTTTTAATCCCATAAGGCAGTGTGCCAACGCATGTCCTTTCTGCTTTGTGGATCAAAATCGTGAAGGTATGAGGGATAGTCTCTACATAAGAGACGACGATTATAGGTATAGTTTCCTGTTTGGTAACTTCGTTACACTTACTAATTTGACCCCATCTGATTGGCGGAGATTAGAGGAGCAAAGGCTTAGCCCTCTCTATGTCTCCGTGCATGCGACAGATCCAGATCTTCGTCGCAGGTTGTTGGGCTATCCTAAAGCTCCGGATATTCTGGAGCAGCTTGCGCGGTTGCGTGAGATTGGTATTCAGGTCCATACACAGCTAGTTCTATGTCCTGGGCTCAATGATGGCCCACAGCTTGAGAGGACCATAGATGACCTCGCAGCGCTCTATCCTACGGTACTCTCTATAGCTGTTGTCCCTGTAGGGCTTACCCAGTTCAGAGGAGGAAGCGTGCGAGCTGGTGGAAGGCACAACAGGATCATAGCATCGCAGGCGAGCACTCCAGTCAGAAGTTATACGCCGGAGGAAGCGAGGCAGGTAGTAAAGCAGGTTGATAGGCGCAGAGCACAGTTTCGCAAGGAGCTCGGCACAAACCTAGTCTTTGCCTCGGATGAGTTCTACCTAATGGCAGGTAGGAGGGTTCCTGCTGCTAGGCATTATGAGGGCTTTCCGCAGCTCGAGAACGGCATAGGGATGGTAAGGTACATGCTCGAGGGCTTCAAGGAATCTAGGAAAAAGCTTCCCGAACGCCTGAAGTCAACCAGAAAAGTGACCATACTTTGTGGAACGCTTCCCGCCAAGGTGCTAAAGCAGGTGGCCGACAAGATGCAAGGCGCTTGCTCGGGACTGAGTGTGGATGTGATTCCAGTCGAAAACAGGTTTTACGGTCCCAGCACTAACGTCTCAGGACTGCTGGTGGGTGAAGATTTGGTGCCGATAATAGAATCTATCGAAGGGACAGATCTGATACTCATCCCCAGGGTAGCATTAGATAACGACGGCAGAAGACTTCTGGATGGCGTGACACTGCAGGACCTGCGGGATGTGGCCAAATATCCGCTTGAGCCTGCTGTGGATATGAAGGAGACGGTGGATCTTATATTACGGCTGGATGCGGGCGAGGAGCTGGGCAAGTCTGTACCAACGCCACGGATAGGTGGGTTTGAATTCTCCCCAGTTCCTAATTCCGATACTTTTGGTCAATATATAACTTATTCATAGTAAAAGGTTGGCCAAAATGGCCAACCTTTTACTATGAGCAAAGAGTGTCACTTTATCAACATGTTATCCACAGGAAAGCGTGTTTTTTGTGGATAACTACCTGGATTTTTCCACAAACTGGTTAGTGTAAACTTTGGAGAGGTCTACATCATGCTTGATAAGCCCTATACTCTTGAGGAAATCCAGTGTAGTTTTCCACATGTTGGGGTCTGTGTAACCGAGACCGTGCTCTTTTGTGGCCTGGCTTTGCCAAAGCTCTATTGAGGATTTGAGCACTTCCATCTGGATCTCTCTATCCTGAGCTGCTTCTGGCACATATTTAAGGCTTATCTGGAAGGCTTCTTCTGGATGATCGATAGTGTATTGAAGTCCTTTCATCGTTGCTCTTACGACTGCTGCTGCCTCCTGAGGGTCTGAGTCAAGCCTTTCCTGGTTCGTTATCAGGCCATTCGAAACTAGATTCAAATGCTCCCAGACTGGTATGGTGTTTACCTTTACTCCAAGATGTCTTAGCTGTATAGGTTCGTTGTTGGCATAACCCATCACTGCATCTACCTGTTTGCGCTCCAGGGCTTGTACTTGGGTAAAGCCTATGGATCTTATTTTGACATCTTTTTCGTTCATGTTGGCCGAGTGAAGCAGTGCAAGTAGCCCTGTGTAGGTAGCGCCGAACTGTCCGGGCACTCCGATTACCTTCCCCTTGAGCTGCTTTATATCCGTGATATGATCTTCGCTCCGGGTTATAAGGACTACGGGATACTTTTGGAAATAGGCACCAAGATATACCACGGGTACCCCCTGAGATCTAGCGACGAGTACCTCATCGCCGCTTGCGACGCCATAGGGGATCTTCCCGGTGCCAACCATCTTTATAAGGTCGCTTACTATGCCATGGTTGAATTTTACGTTCAGCCCTTCCTCTTTGTAGAAACCCTTCTCCTGTGCTACATAGTAGGGGGCGAACTGAACAGTTGGTATGTACCCCAAAGCTAGAGTGACCTGCTTTAGGTTGCTGCTCATATTTTGGGAATTCTGGTTGCTCGTCGAGGAAGTAGTAGGTGTGACATTATCCGACATACTACCAATTGTTGGTGTGCTGTTACTAGCCCCACAACCGACAGCTACAAGTTGCAACAACAGTATAAGAACCCATACTTTAGATGATTTTATAAACATCAATACCCTCCATGAACAAATTTACTCATAATGCCAAGCTAGTAGAATTTTTTCTAGTAATAGGGCCATGCAGTAAAAGGCTGCCGCCATCAGCGCTAGCGTTATGAGGGCTACGAACATGAGAGGTGTATCAAACATGCCCTTTGAGATATTTAGAAGTACTCCCAGCCCCACATCTGCCCCCACGAACTCGCCTACAACAGCTCCTGTTATGGATAATGTCAGTCCAAGGCGTACACCTCCAAGCAGTACTGGGAGAGATAATGGCAGCTCCACCATCCGAAATGTTTGCCACCAATTCGCGCCATACACCTGTGCTACCTCTATCAGGTCCCTTGGCACGTTCCTGATTCCCACGATGGTGTTGACCAGGATGGGAAAGAACACTACCAGCGCGCATACTATTACTTTTCCTAGGAGGCCATATCCAAACCACAGGGTTATCAGGGGAGCTATAGCTACCACAGGGAGGGCTTGGCTAGCTGCTATGTGAGGGCTGAGGAGCCGTTCCACAGCTCGCCAACGAGCTAGTATGTATCCGAACACAGCTGCCACGCCGAATCCTAGAGCAAAACCCAATACGCTCTCCAAAAGAGTAACCCTCGTGTGGGTCCACCAAGTGCCGTCTGCAAGGCTCTGTAGAAACCTTTGCCAGACCTCCAGTGGGGTAGGCAGTATGTAAGTAGGATACTTGCCTACAAGCACTACTGCTTCCCATAGCAGAACGGCAAGTATAAGCGAGGCTATTACCCAGCCCCATAGCGAAAGCTTGCCCTTTAGCTCTCCTGTAGAGATTTTGTATGCTGGTAGACCATAGCTCTCCTGGTGCATAATAATTTGCTCCCAAATAATCCTTAGAGGCCTTGGGGAGGTGGACCCAGGAGGGTAATGTACAAATCAAGAGCCTCGAAGGTTCACGTGAACCTTCGAGGCTCCAATCCGCTACCTATCAGGAGTATCGGCTTGGGCGATGCTCCTAGTTATAGCGGCCTTCTCCCATCCGGACTCTTACCGTCGGCCCTGGAATCTCACCAGGTCCACCCCTGTTGCAGGGGGTCGCGGGCTCTACCGCCGGTCGGGAATTGCACCCTGCCCCGAAGGCCTTATTTATTTCCACTAAGATTATATCATTATCTGGATGGTGAACGCCCAGTGGTAATCAGGAAATATATCAATCGCCATCCAAGCAGCAGCACGCCTGTTACAGCAAGAGTGACCAACATGAACGTAACGATGAAACCTTCCCTGAGAACTAGACCTCTTATCAGGAGACCTAGCAATATTCCCCCTATCCAAGTTAGCGCCGATCTCTTCATGAACTCTCCAAGAACGGCAGTAGGCCTATATGCGCCCGTGAACACTGAGACGATAAACCAGCCTGTAACCAAGGGTGTTGCCACCCTTATCAGGTTTGCCAAATAGTGAACCTGTATGTGATGGCTTCTAAAGCCAAGTACTACGAAAAGTATGATAGCTAGTACATCGCCAGCCACGAGCAAGTATGTGGTTCTTCTTCCCAGTGGTCTTTCTCTTTCGGCAACACTCATTGCAAACTCCTGGCGGATTCTAGGCTAAGATAATCTCTAACAATAGTGTACCAGTAAGCAGCTCCCCAGACCCTTATGAATTTCCATGTTGGTTGATTGGAAAAGCTTTGGTATTGAGTCTTGTGGCCGGGACACGAATATGTACGGAGGCTCTTATTCGATCTGCTTTATACTCTACTTAATGTTTGTCTTTGAACATCGAGTGGGTGTTCAAAAATAGTGTTTGGGAGGAGCTAGATGGAACTTCGTGAGCTTAGAGAGAGTGATCTGCTTGATCTCTTGGACCTATGTAGCAGGACGCTGCCTCTGGATAAGTTCTCTATAAACTTGCTAAAGCATCGTATATTTCAGGAGCCAGAACATAGACCGGAATACCAACTGTCCTTATGGGATGGAGATAAGCTAGTGAGTGTTATGCTAGGAGGTGTCCGTACGTCAGAAGAAGGTCCTGCCCCCGCCATAAGGCTATTTGCTACTGATCCTGCTTATCAGAGGAGAGGTTATGCTACTCAGTTGCTGAAAGAGCTGATAAACAGGATTCAAACTGACGGTATGAAAACCCTGAGGGTTGGGGGAAGCGCCCCCATCTACTTCTGGCCGGGAGTGGACGTAAGGTATACCCCGGCCATCTGCTTCTTGATCAATCATGGTTTTCAGATTGCGGACGTTAGGTGTTTCAACATGGAAGTAGATTTGCTCTCTCGAGACTGGGATACATCTGGCGACGAAGACAGGCTTGCTAGGGAGGGCCTTGTGTTTCGAAGGTTATCGGTGGATGATAGAGAGGAGTTTAGTAAATGGCTTCTAGATGTTTGGGGACCTACGTGGCAATGTGAAGCCCTGGCTACATACCAAAATGAACCAATATCGACACATATAGCTCTGCGTGATGGTAGGATATGTGCCTTTGCCTCTTATGGAGGCACGGCTTTTGAGAATGGGTTTGGCCCCACTGGTACTGAAGAGCAGCTAAGGGGTAAGGGAATTGGTCGGATTCTTTTCTATAGATGCATGCGTGATCTCAGGATGCTGGGTCACGAGAAGTGTGAGGTAATATGGGTGGGGCCTATACCGTTTTATGCGAAGGTAGCGGATGCCCAGATAAATAGAGTATTCTGGGTGCTAGGTAAACAGATCTAACTAAGTCTTAGGGGAGTAGTATGCCTGTAAGAGTAGCTATATTAGGATGCGGTCTTATAGCTCAAAGAGAGCATATACCTGCATACGTAAGGTCCGAGGATGCGCAGATAACAGTATTCGCTAGCAGAGACTTATCTAAGGCTGAGAGATTAAAGAATGAGTATGGGGCCAACGCGGCCACTGATGATTGGAAAGAAGCGATTCTAAGGGACGATGTAGATGTGGTAGATATTTGCTTGCCTAACTACCTACACGCCCCAGCCGCGATAGCAGCTGCTGAGGCAGGCAAGCACATCATAGTTGAGAAACCCATAGCTAGGACTATTGCTGAAGCTGATACTATGATCGAGGCTGCTAACAAGAACGGGGTCAAGCTGATGGTGGCCCACAGCTTGAGGTTTGCTCCGCCAGCCGAGGAGGCTCAAAGATTGGTCAGCGAAGGGTTTATAGGAGAGGTGAAGGCAGTAAGAGCTCTTCTCAATCATGCTGGCCCTATAGAGTACTGGGGAGCTACTGATACCTGGTTCTTCGAACTCACGAAATCAGGTGGAGGGGCCTTATTGGACCTAGGTATTCATGTTGCCGATCTGGTCCAATGGGTTGTGGGTGCTCCTGCGTCCTCAGTTTCGGCCATGTTGGTTAATAGCGGCCGTTTTGGTGAAGTTGAAGATATGGGCATGGCTACGATCCGGTTCAGCAATGACGTGCTCGGTTTCATACAGGCTTCATGGAATTACAGGCCGAAGAATGAGGCTAACCTAGTCGTCTATGGTGATAAGGGTACGTTGTATGCTTGGGCATATCCTGGAAAACCGCTTGTCGCGAATCTTATGTCTGATGATTCTCCAGATGGCAAGCTGGTAGAGTTGGAAGTTCCTCAGAGTAGCCGCAGGAAAAATCCGTTTGATTACTTCGTGCGCTGGGTATTGGATGAGGCTGAGCCGTTCTCCACAGGCGAGGAAGCTAGGGCGGCACTACAGATAATTACGGGAGCTTATGCATCAGCCAAGAGCCGTTGTGAGGTTGAGCTCCCTAGGTTTTAGCTTTGTTCGCCCTTCTTTGCCTTATTATGTAGCTACCGCCCTGAGTGGCGGTAGCCGCGATCACCACCCACAATAGGCCGGCTATATAACCGCCAATTACGTCTGTGAAGTAATGGTAGCCGAAATATATCCTGCTAGCTCCTATGAACAATGCTAGGAAGATAGCTATTATAAAGCTTACTGTACCGTACAACTTGCCGAATAACACCCAGATAATACTGGCGAGGGCTATGTAGAATACTATGGAGTTCATAGCATGTCCACTGGGAAAGCTGTAATCGCCTATCTGGTGGACGCCTGGCCAGCTGGGACGAGGACGTGTTACGTAGTCCTTAAAGACCTTGTTTACTAATATGCCTCCAACTACAGACACCACAAGGAATGTTGGAATACTTCTATAACCCTTTGCAAAAAGCAGAGCACAGGTAGCGGCTGTTAACGGGCCAATTACTATAAATGATCCAAGGTATGTTCCTAAAGCGAACATTGGTCCAGGGAAACTTGATGCATGGTTCCTGAGATATAAGTATATAGTTCGGTCTATGCTAATCGATTGTTCCAGGAATACATCGCGGGCGATTATAGCCATTAAGAGAATGAGCATCAAGGATCCCACGAATCCTAAGAGGAGTATTGAGATCCTGGCAGGGGATGTCCCGATCCTTTCCTCCAGCTCGGACAGATGCTCATCACCTACAGCTAGAGGTTGCTCCTCTCTTGTGAGGTCTCTATCAACTCTATCTTGCAAATATCCAGCTCCTTTATAAATCTAGCTTGTGCTTTGATACATTGTGGTCAATATTGCACCTAGCAAGAAGACTACTATACCAGTTACAAGGATCAACCAAGGTACAGGAATAGTGCCCCTCCATCTGGCAAGCACGCCTTCTTGGTAAGGGTTGTACTGTGCCTTGCGTCTATTACGTCTTAGCGAGCCAGCTAGGAAGAACATCCATATAGCCAGCGCTACTTTAAGTACGAGAACGGATGCATAGGCGGTTCCCAGACGCGTGTTGGAAAGTCTATCGAAAGTGAGGATACCTCCACTGGCAAGCAGCAACCACATGGCTATGGATACTATGTTTTGAAACTTCCTGGCTATATTTATCCTCAGCTTATCGTCAATAGTTACCCCTTTGAGGCTGGGGATCAGTACAAAAGCGTAGAATATGCTACCGCCTAGCCAAGCAGCGGCAGATACTATGTGTATAGTTCTGAAGATAATGACTATGGTCTCAAGCAAATCGATCCTCGAAGTGGTTTCTAGGGCTCTGTCTAATTGTAATTGATTACTCTGCTATACTCAGCCTGTAGGTAATCTTAGGAGTAATGACTTTGATTAAGGAGAGCGTGCTCGAGGAATTAAGGTCTATACTTGGTCCTTCAGGACTGCTTGTAGATCAGGGGGATTTGTTAGCCTACTCTATAGATGGCACCTGGTTGGAAGCCATGCCAGACTGTGTGGTTTTGCCCACAACCACACAACAGGTTGCCCAGGTAATGTCCATAGCTAATAGAGAGCTCATTCCCGTAGTGCCTCGCGGAGGCTCTTCCAACCTCTCCGGCGGTACTATCCCCATTAATGGGGGCATAGTTATGAGCCTCACCAGAATGAATAAGATACTCGAGATAGATCCGGACAACCTAATCGCTGTAGTGCAACCAGGAGTAATAACTTATGATCTACAGAGTGAAGTCCGTAAATATGGCCTTTATTATCCACCTGATCCTTCCAGCGTGCAACATAGCACTATAGGGGGCAATGTAGCCGAGAACGCTGGTGGATTAAGATGCCTGAAGTATGGTGTAACCAGCAAGTACGTATTGGGCATGGAGTATGTCACTCCTACAGGCGAGATAGGTAGGGCTGGCGGAAGAGTAATCAAGAACGTGACGGGGTATCAGCTTGAGCAGTTGCTCGTTGGTAGTGAAGGAACGCTAGCTATCATTACCGAAATAACGCTTAGATTGATTCCTTATCCAAAATATAGACGCACCCTGATGGCGGTATTTGGCAGACTGGAGGATGCTGGTAGGGCGGTGTCGGAGATCACTCGTGCAGGGATAATACCAGCTGCTATGGAGTTGATGGACAAGTCATGCATCCAGGTGGTAGAGGATTACCTGCACGTAGGTTTGCCGATCGAAGCAGATGCCATGCTGCTTGTAGAGTCGGATGGATACTATGAGTCTGCGGTGGAAGCTGAGATAAGACTTATAAACGGCATATTATCGGAACTAGCTACTGAAGTGACTTTGGCCGAGGATGAGTTCCAAGCTGAGGAGCTGTGGCGAGCTAGAAGATCTGTTAGCCCTGCTGTAGCTAAGATAAAACCGAACAAGCTTGGCGAGGATGTATGTGTCCCTCGTAGTGCTGTTCCAGAGATGATACGCAGGTGCCAGGAGATAGCCGAAAAATACGACTTGAAGTTGGTTATCTATGGACATGCCGGCGATGGCAATATTCATCCTAACATACTCTTTGATAAGAGGGATCTTGATGAGCTGAGTAGGGTGCAGAAGGCTGCTGCTGAGATCTTTCAGTCAGCTGTGGAGTTGGGTGGTACGCTCACAGGGGAGCATGGAATTGGACTGCTCAAGAAGGGTTTTCTTGGTTTGGCTCTTGACAATACCACTATAGGAGTAATGCGGATCATTAAGCGAGCGCTCGACCCAAACAATATACTCAATCCTGGCAAGATATTTCCCGATGAGGAATCGTACTTGCAGGTGCCTTTTGAAGTGGGTAGGACTTAATCTGGAGTTGAGAGGAGTAAGCTATGGCTAATTTGGAAGAGTTTCAGGATCAGGATTATATAAGCGTGGATCATTTGGCGCTCAAATCCTGGGTGACAGAAGTCTTCTGTAGGCTAGGCGTACCCAGGGAGGATGCTGATGTTACTGCGGATGTACTGGTTGCGGCCGATCTTAGAGGCATAGAGAGTCATGGGGTGGCTCGTCTTGGTCGCTATACGGGTAGATTGATGAAGGGGCTTATCTCTCCTATGGCGAATCCTGTAATAGTGAGGGAAACACCTTCTACTGCTCTTGTGGACGGAAACAATGGGCTGGGTCAGCCTGTAGCCAAGTGGGCCATGCAGTTGGCTATAGATAAAGCAAGAGAAGTTGGAAGCGGCATAGTTGCTGTAAGAAACAGTAATCACTATGGCATAGCTGGCTACTACGCGATGATGGCACTCGAGCATGACATGATAGGGATGAGCCTGACTAACTCAAGCCCGCTGGTGGTACCTACTGGGGGTAGAAAAGCTGTGATAGGTACTAATCCGATTGCTGTGGCCATCCCAGCGGGTAAAGAGAGGCCATGGGTGCTTGACATGGCGACAAGTGTGGTTCCTAGAGGTAAGCTTGAGGTGTACGCAAGGAAGAACAAGCCTATGCCTCTAGGTTGGGCAGTAGACGAGACTGGTCAGCCCACAACAGATGCACAGAGGGTCCTGGATGCGCTGACTGCACGTATAGGTGGAGGCATATTACCTCTCGGAGGTACGGCTCTATTTAGTGGTTATAAAGGCTATAACCTATCTGTGATGGTGGATCTGTTATGTGGAGTACTGCCTGGTTCAAATTGGGGGCCTAAGGTAGATGAGCCCGTGGATGGCCAGTTAGTACCATCCAGGGTGGGACACTTTTTCTGGGCGTTGAGGGTAGATGCCTTCAGATCCATCGACGAGTTCAAGCAAGATATGGATGATTACATCAGAATGCTCAAGGAGTCCCCGAAGGCTGAGGGGGAGGATAGGATATGGGTAGCAGGTGAGAAAGAGTGGGAGCTTCAAGAGGAATATTCTCGTGAAGGAGTTCCCCTCTATTACAAAGTCGTCGAGACCCTGCGGGGCATAGGGCAAGATGTGGGGCTCCCATTCGATGCTATGGTGTTGGGGGATGGGCATAATACATAGCGATGGGCTGGAGATGTTCCTCCAGCCCATCGCGCTTCTACACTTCTATATTGAAGCTAGCTCTGATAGTTGATGCATAGCGTCTTTAGTGTTCGGGTAAAGGCTCTTATAGACTTCGTAGTAGCGCGCATAGAGGGTGGATCTTGATTGGTCTGGGTATGTTATTTCGTCCCTGAGAGCTATAAGAGAACATGCGTCTTCGACGTCTTTGTATATACCGGAAGCAACCCCAGCCAATAGCGCCGCGCCGTAGGCTGGCCCTTCTTCAGCTACTGTGCGTTTTATAGGTAGACGATATATATCAGCCTGGATCTGCCTCCAGAGCGGACTGCGTGCACCACCACCTATGGCTCTGACCTCATTTACCTCCACGTCTAATTCTCTGATGATCTGGAGAGAATCCAGCATGCTGAACACGACGCCTTCCATGACTGCACGAGTCATGTGAGACTTATCGTGTCTGGCTGTTAACCCGAAGAACGATCCCCGTGCGTGAGGGTCCAAGTGAGGCGTACGCTCGCCGGTTAGGTATGGTAGGAAAAGTAATCCTTCAGATCCTGGTGGGGCTGTGCTGGCAAGCTCAGAGAGCTGATCATAGTTCAGACCCCCAAGGAGGTCTCTCCACCATCGGAGTGAGCCTCCAGCCGAGAGCGTCACACCCATCAGGTGATATTTACCAGGGACGGCATGACAGAAAGCGTGTATCCTACCAGAGGGGTCGGGACGAAACTCTTCGGAATGTACGAAGAGAACCCCACTGGTACCTATAGAGGAGCTCATAAGCCCTTCTTTGATGATGCCTGTACCCACGGCGGCTGCTGCATTATCGCCACCGCCTGCGGCCACCGGTATCTTGGAACCCAAGCCTAGGCTCTCGGTCAGGTCCTGGGATATATAGCCTGTTACTTCAGGACCTTCGAATACCTTTGGGAGCCATTCTAGTGGGATTTCAAGTGCTTCCAGAATCTCCGTGGACCAGTCTCTCGCTTTTACATCCAAGAGGAGAGTTCCGGCAGCATCCGATGCGTCGGTTGCGAATTCACCCGTCAGTTTGTAACGAACGTAGTCTTTCGGAAGAAGGACGTGCCTAACTTTGGAGTAGTTCTCTGGTTCGTTTTCTCTAAGCCATAGGATCTTCGGCGCCTGGAAGCCTGTTAGTGCTGGGTTGCCAGCTATAGCTATCAGCCTATCGTAACCAACGATCTCGGTCATCTCTTCGCACTGCTTGGCAGTTCTTTGATCGTTCCACAGCAGTGCAGGACGGATTACTTCGCCTCTCTCGTCCAGAAAGACGGATCCATGCATCTGGCCGGTAAGTCCTAGTCCCAGGATCTCATCCTTAACCTGTTGGACAACTTTATGTAGGGATTCCTGGGTCGCTGTCCACCAGTCCTCTGGGTTCTGCTCGGTCCATCCTGGCCTTGGGGTGTAGAGCGGATATTCCGAGGTTGATTCAGCCACTAACTTTCCTGATTGATCTACAGCTAGAACCCTGACACCGGTAGTACCTACATCGATACCTATTACTACAGGCATAGTTGCTCCCCGTAATTCTATAGTTTCCTAAGAAGGCAGAAATAGTGTATACGAACTGGGGGAAATTGCCAATTCCAGCCTAACTACTGTGTGCCTGAGAGTAGACTAGCTGCTGCTCGGTCTACGACCCACATCAGCACGCCGCTAGCTGGGTTTACCAGCTGAGCAGGGTACTTGACTGGATCGTGTTCGCCCTCCAGAACCGATTTGAGAGCTTTGGCCTTACCCTCTCCAGATACCAAAAAGACTACATTGGCTGCCGCGTTGATAAGGTTAGAAGTAAAAGTGATCCTGTAGGTGTTCAGCTTGGGTACGTAGTTATGTACCACCAATCTGTCAGTGACATGCAGGGCATCGGTTTCAGGGAACAATGAGGCTGTATGTGCATCATCTCCCAATCCGAGAAATATAAGGTCGAATCTTGGGGGATCTCCAGGCACAGTCTTCTTTACAATCTCTTCGTATTCTCTGGCAGCTTCTTCGGGTGGCAGCTCACCCTTCATTCTGAAGATCCTGTCTTCGGATATGCCGAGTGGCTGCAGGAGATATTGGTGTGCCGATCCGTAATTGCTGTCCGGGTGATCCGGAGGCACACATCTCTCGTCGCTCCAGAAGAAGAGAACTTTGCTCCAGTCGACTTTGCCTCTGTACTCATCCGAAGCTAGCAGCTTGTACATTGCCACAGGCGTTGAGCCCCCTGATAGCGCCACGAAGAATGAGCCGTGGTCATCTATTGATTCTTTAGCTTTGGATATGAACTGCTCAGCTCCAGCTCGAGCTACCTCAGAAGAATTCTCTACAATCGACAACTTTCCTGCCATCTACTAACAACCTCTGTCCAGATAATTGATCACTATAGCCAGCGCCACTCCCTACCGTCTCGGTAGAGCAGGCGGTCAGCGTCCCTCGGGCCCCAGCTCCCGCTTTCGTAGTTAGGGAACTGAGGTGGAGGCAGCTGTTTCCAGGCATCCAGTATGTCGGTTATGAATGCCCAGGAGGCTTCCACCTCGTCGTGGCGGGTGAATAGGGTTGAGTCACCTATCATGGCGTCGAGCAGCAATCTCTCATAGGCCTCGGGAGGCTCGATGCCAAAGCCTGTTCCGTACAGGAACTCCATTTTTACCGGCCGTATATTGAGCCTGGTGCCCGGGGTCTTGACAGATACAGTCAATGATATACCTTCGTCTGGCTGTATCCGTAGCGCCAGTACATTAGGCTCGATAATGCCGTCCGTCTGCTGTCCAAAGAGGAGCAATGGGGGCTGCTTGAACTGGATTGCGATCTCGGTGACTCTCTTCTTCAGCCGTTTACCAGTACGCATGTAGATGGGTACGCCTTGCCAGCGCCAGTTGTCTATAAACAGCTTGATCGCTACGTAGGTCTCGGTGATTGATTCAGGATCTACGTTTGGCTCCTGTCTGTAACCAGGCACTTCTTTCCCATCTATAACGCCGGGTCCATACTGGCCTCTGACCACTTGATCTGCCACAGCGTTACCTCGAATCGGGCGGATGGCTCTGAGAACCTTGACCTTTTCATCGCGCACTGAGTTGGCATCGAACGCCACGGGCGGCTCCATTGCTACTAGGTTGAGGAGCTGCAATAGGTGACTCTGCATCATGTCTCTTAGGGCGCCTGATTCCTCATAGTATTTCCCGCGCCCTTCGATACCTATAGATTCAGCTGCTGTTATTTGTACGTGGTCTATGTAGTTGCGATTCCATATGGGCTCAAATATGGAGTTTGCGAATCTGAATACCAGTATGTTTTGTACGGTTTCCTTGCCTAAGTAGTGGTCTATACGGAATATCTGGTCCTCAGAGAAGAACTGATGCAGCAGGTCATTGAGCTCTCTTGCTGACTGCAAATCGTGTCCGAAAGGCTTCTCTATGATGATACGGGTGTATCCTTGCTCAGCTTTGCGAGATCTTCCGCTTAGCCCTACATCGCCTAGTCTTTCGACTATAGTTTCATAATATGATGGAGAGGCTGACAGGTAGTATAGTCTGTTCCCACCGATTCCTTTTTCGCTGTCGAGCCTATCCAAAAAATCCTTTAGCTTTTGATAGCCTTCTGTGTTGTCGAACTCTGATTGTACGTAGTATAGATTTTGTGCGAAACTTTCCCAAATCTTTGGATCAGGCTTCCTACGAGAGAACTCCTGTACCCCTTTGAGCATCTCTTCCCTGAAATAATCATCGCTCCAGGGGCGACGAGCAAAACCTATTATTGCGAAGTTAGGTGGTAAAAGCTTATCAACTGCAAGGTTGTATAAGGCAGGAATCAGCTTGCGATGTGTTAGATCGCCAGTAGCGCCAAACACCACTATCGCACAGGGCTGTGGAGTACGCTCTATGTGTGTACCTGCCCTAAGTGGGTTCTCGATTACAGTCGTCATATACGCCTCACAGCTATTTATTACGTTTACCTTCATGAAAACTAAGAGGGTGGAACGTTAGATTTTATCGTTCCACCCTCTATGATACCACCCTAGCTTCTAACCTTTATAGCATCCTGTACAACGGATTGTAGCTGTGTGAGGGCTTGGTATAACTCTCCTTGCAAGTGCACCCTGAGCACTCTTCTCCCTCTTCCCTTCAAGGCTTCAAAATCTCCCAGAGCTTGAGCCCTCTTGAGAACGTTGAAGCTGTAAGGAACTCCTGGTATTGGTATGTCTTGAGGCTCATCGTAAGTTACCTGCAAGAATATGCCGTTATCCGCTCCGCCCTTATGTAATTGCCCTGTGGAATGCAGGAATCGCGGTCCATAGCCAAAGGTAGTAGCTATCCTTAGCGCATCTCTTAGCTGGATTCTAGCTTCCTGTAAGGGCTTTTTGACCTCTGGATCATAAGGCACATAAGCCATAAGAGCCAGGTAGTCCCCCGCCTTTGCGCTGGATAGGAAAGCTTCTAACGCTCCTGCAAGAGTATGTCCTTGATATCCATACAGAGAGATCGATCCTTCGGTTATATCAGGCTCAGGCTCTGGTAGCTTGCCTGTGTTTTCATACTCTCGCAGGAGGCGATTGGTATTATCTTTGCTCTCCTGTACGTTGGGCTCATCAAATGGATTGATCCCGAGTATAGCCCCAGCTATGGCTGTAGCAATCTCCCATCTCAGGAACTCTCCACCCATATCTGTTGGGCCTGCTAATTGAAGTGTAACGACTGGGTGCCCGGACTGTGCCAATCTCTCAAGCTTCTGCCCCATCTCTTTGTCCTCAGGGGAGCCCATGTCTAAGTGGACGAAGAGCCTATCGTCTCCGTAGGAGCTGGGCTCACCTAAGGTCTCGCCCTCGACGGGTAGTATGCCTTTGCCTTCTTTACCCGTGCTTTCGGCTATAAGTTGCTCTACCCAATAGCCAAAGGTGCCTATCCCAGGCGAGATCACCAGAGTAAGCTTGTCTCTGCCAGCTAGCGCCATCTCACCCATGATAGTGCCGAGCCACACGCCGGGGTTGTCCTGAGGATCTACATCAGGACCGCATTCCTTTGACATGTCCTGAGCTCTGTCCAAAAGCTTATCTATTGGGGCGCCAATTATAGCCCCAGGCACTAGTCCAAAGTAGGACAATGCGGAGTATCTTCCACCTATGTCCTCTCTGTTCTCGAACACGGCCCTGAAACCTTTGGATCTGCCCTCCTCGGCAAGCTTTGTCCCTGGATCTGTGATCGCTATGAAGTGCTTGCCAGGGTTGCTTGCACCCAGAGAGCTAACCTTATCCCAGAAGTACTTGAACTGCGAGACCGTTTCGATAGTTGTGCCGGACTTGCTGGCAACTATGAACAAGGTCTTTGACAGATCTATCTTGTCCTCTACAGACTTGATAGTTGTACTATCTGTGGTATCAAGCACGTGGAGTTCTGGATATCCCTGTGCTGAGCCAAAGGTATGGCGCAGCACATCGGGAGCAAGGCTGCTACCTCCCATGCCAAGAAGCACTGCGTGTGTAAAACCTTCGGCCCTAAGCTCATCTGCAAAAGTTTGCAGATTGGGGACTTCTTTGATCATCTCTTGGATGACGTCCAGCCAACCTAGCCTGTTGCGAATCTTCTGCTGGACGGCTGGGTCATCCTTCCAGATGCTGGCATCGTGTTGCCATAACCGCCTGCCGACCGACTCCTGCTGGAATCGGTGGAGGCGGTCAGTTATTTTCCCTCGTAGGAGCCCAAATTAGCGAACTGCCTGTCTTTGAGTTCCGCCATCAGAGTCTCCCTCTTCTCGTTGATCACCTTGTCCAGGCTGTCGAAGGAATCCGCAAAGAGCTTGACTCCATCTGCCTGGAGCTTGTCAGTTACATCTTTCATGCTTATTCCAAGGCTCTCGAGTTTCTCGATCACGGCATATGCCTGGTCGAGGTCCTTGTCAATGGTCCTGGCCACTTTGCCATGGTCCAGGAACGCCTCTATGGTCTGTGGAGGCATAGTGTTGACCGTATCGGGTCCGATGAGCTCTTCCACATACATGACGTCTCTGTATGCGGGGTTCTTGGTGCTCGTGCTGGCCCACAGAGGCCTTTGTACCCGTGCGCCCTTGGATTTCAGGCTCTCCCACCTCTCGCCTTGGAACTTCTTGAGGAAGTGTTGATAGGCTATGCGTGCATTGGCTATTGCTGCTTTTCCAAGAAGGCTCTCGAGCTCACTCTTCTTCTGGCTGTCCTGCTCAGATTCGATGAGCTTCTGCAGTCTCTTGTCCACCTCTGTGTCGACTCGGCTTACGAAGAAGCTGGCTACGGAAGCGATCTTATCTATGGGCTTGCCCTCAGACACTCTCTGCTCCAGCCCTTCGAAGTAGGCATCCATAACGCGCTCGTAGTAATCGATGGAGAATATGAGGGTAATATTGACGTTTATGCCCTCACTGATTAACTGCCTAATGGCAGGGATGCCCTGGTCGGTAGCGGGCACCTTTATGAAGATGTTCGGACGATCGATGGTCTGGAAGAACTTTCGGGCCTCAGCGATTGTGCCCTCAGTATCGTAGGCCAGCTTGGGGTTGACCTCTATACTGACGTAGCCATCAAGCCCCCCTGTTTCATCATACACAGGCCGGAGGACATCAGCAGCCATGCGTATGTCCTCCACAATCAGTCCTTCGTAGATCTCAGACTGGGAAGCTCCCTTCTGTACCAGCTGCCTGAAGGCTTCATCGTACTCCTTTGAGCTGGAGATAGCCTTTTCGAATATGGTTGGGTTAGATGTCAGACCCCTTATGCCTTTATCTATCAGGGATTGGAGCTCCCCGGACTTGATTATATCTCTGGTGATGTAGTCTATCCATGGGCTCTGCCCTTGTTCGATAAGCTCGTGTAGTCTAGTGCGCATTTTTGTTTACCTCCCGATAGCGCTATTTGGATAGCTCACGTACTGCGTTGGCTATATGCTTGGCGCTGATGCCTGCTGCATCCAACAGCTCCTGCGGTTTACCAGAGCCAGGCATATCGCGGACCGCCAGGTGCTTGACCTTGATATCAGAAAGCGATACTTGCCCTGAATCGGCCAGAGCAGAGAGTACTGCCTCGCCCAGACCACCCTCTGCCCAGTGATCCTCTGCAATCACCAGTTTGCCACCTGTAGCCCGCAGGGATTCGATCAGGGTAGATACATCGATCGGCTTGACAGAGTAGGCATCTACTACCCTAATAGATACCCCCTCTTTTTGCAGCTCCTCGTAGGCCTTAATCGCCTCGTGTACCGTTATGCCGGCGGCAACGACCGTGGCCACATCGTTGTCTGACTGCTTGACGACCTTGCTGCCGCCTATCTTGAATTCCTCGTCAGAGGAATAAATGACAGGTGTCTTCTCTCTAGTAGTCCGCAGGAAGCTGATGCCGCTCTGGTCTGCCATGGCGGCTACCAGCTGGGCGGTCTGATTGGCATCGCAAGGGTACAGCACCGTGCTGCCATGTACCGCGCGCATCATCGCTATGTCTTCCAGACCCATCTGCGAAGGGCCATCCTCTCCGATGGATACGCCTGCATGAGAACCGCAGAGCCTGATGTTAGCGCGAGATATGGCGCCCATGCGTATAAAGTCATAAGCCCTTGTTAGGAACGCAGCGAACGTGGACGCGAAGGGTACCCACTTGCGCACTCCAAGGCCTATAGCTGCGGCAACCATCTGTTGCTCTGCTATGTACATCTCAAAGAACCTGTCTGGATAGGCCTTGGCGAATTTTTCAGAATAAGTAGAATTGCTTACCTCTCCATCAAGGGCTACTACATCTCCTCTGGCTGCGCCAAGCGCCTTGAGGGCATCCCCGTAGGCTCCTCTAGTGGCCACGGAATCACCTACCTCGTACTTGGGAAGCTCCACGGGCTTGTTCTCTCCTCTGCTTGGAGCCTCTACCGGATCTGGCTTGGGAACCTCTATGGTTATGTTCCTCTCACCGCCCAGTTCCTCAATCGCCTTGGGGAGGCTATCCTTATCTATGGGCTTACCATGCCATCCCTCCTTATCCTCAAGGAAGCTCACCCCTCTACCCTTATGGGTGCGTGCGAGGATAACGGTAGGTTGGCCTGTGACCTGTATGGCCTCCTCGTATGCTCGATCTATCTCCTCAAGGTTATGACCATCTATCTCTATGACGTGCCAGCCGAAGGCCTTAGCGCGCTCTGCGTAACCGTCCAGATTCCATCCAAGCATCGTCTCGCCACGTTGGCCAAGCCTGTTGACGTCTACTATCGCTATCAGGTTGTCGAGCTTGTAATAGCCAGCATGTTGGAAGGCCTCCCACATCGAGCCTTCAGCCATCTCGCTATCGCCACAGAGCACCCAGACTCTGTAGGGAAGTTTCTCAAGATACTTGCCAGATAGCGCTATGCCTACAGCTATTGGTAGCCCCTGCCCAAGGGAACCAGTGGCAACATCCACCCATGGTATAGCGGGTGTGGGGTGTCCCTGGAGCCGGCTACCAAACTTTCTAAAGGTCATCAATTCCTCATCGGTGATGGCTCCTGCTGCCTTGAACATGGAGTATAGCAGAGGAGAGGCATGCCCCTTTGAGAATACAAGGTGATCGTTTGCGGGATTCTCTGGATTGTTGAAATCGTATCGCAGATATTTGCTCATTAGGACTGCCATGAGGTCCGCAGCAGACATAGAAGAGGTGGGATGACCGGATCCTGCCTCAGTGCTGCACCTGAGGCTATCTACTCTCAACTGTTGAGCTAGTTCGTGCCACTGCTCGATCTGGGTCTTCTGGTCGGTTGTTACAGCCATTTAACTTAGCCTCCTTACTAATATAAGCGACAGATCAAGATTCGTGCCGCCATGGTTCCAAATTCCACATTCCCCTGAATATAGATTATATACCTAGGTGCTATCCTAGGCGAAACCTACGGAGCTTCTAGCCTTGCGGGGGAGTCCTTTAAATCGCTAATCGCCCCTATAGCTTCCAGAACTAGTAGAGCAGCTCCTCTCGCTGAAGGTTCTTCTTCCAGACAAATCATTGTTGGGCGTCTCAAGACATCGCTGAGAGCCTTTCTCAAAGCCTGAGATTTTGTGATAGCACCACCGCTCAAGATCGTGACTCTATCATCACTACCTAATGAGTTATCCAGCATATCGTGTACCTTGGCGAACTCATACAGCACTCCCAGCATGCCGGCTTTGAATATGTCCTCGGGTTTTGTGTCCAACCTCAGTCCTTTGATAGTGCCAGTAGCATCAGGGCGCCACCTAGGGCTTCTTTCTCCTGCCAGATAGGGTTCGAATACCAAGCCGGGTTTGACATCCTGAATGGTCAGTAGGCACCACTCGGCTTGCTCGTGCGAGATGCGTAGTGTCTCGGTGAGCCATTCATACATATTACCGGCGTTGCTTAGGGCGCCTCCAAATAGTAATCTGTCCTCATCTATCCTGTACAGCCACAGACCGTGGGGTGGCTCTAAATACTGATCAACCACGATTCGAATGGCTCCGCTGGTGCCAAAATTTATTGCAACTTTACTGCTATCGGAGGCTCCACTACCTATATTGGAGCAGGCCCCATCCCCTACTGCAGGGTACCACGGGATACTAGCGAGGTCCTTCCATGGAAAATCTGAGACGCGCAGGTACCCCAAGGGCTCTCTTAGAGAAGTGAGCCTCGGGAGAGAATTTTCTCTCAGATCGAGGAGATCGATCCAGAAGGGATCCCACGACATCTCACGCTGCAGGTAGATGCCCGTACCTGATGCCATGCCATGAGCACATCCTAACTCTCCCGTGAGCCTCAGCTGTACATATTCGGCAAACGATAGCCATTTGTTTACTTGAGAGTACAGCTGAGGTTGTGAGTCTCTTAGCCAGACCAGTTTTGATGGCCAGTAGGAGGAATGAAGCGGACAGCCATTCTTTTTGTATATCTCGTCCACGCTTGCTTTATGCCTTAGTTGCTCTACGTATGGAGCTGAGCGTGTGTCTGCCCACAGGTAAACAGGAGTGATAGCCTTTCCTCTGGAATCGATACCCATGAGGCTATGCCAGAAAGACGTCATAGCTATTGCAGCTGGCATAATGCCATACTCCCGAGCAGCTGATAGCGATTTATCTATGACAGCACAGACTTTAGTGAAAGCCTCTTCGGGATCTAGCTCAGATCCACCATCTGGGGTGGTTGTCGGTGAGTGCTCGATGGCATATAGGGTTCCACCAACTATAGATCCGGTGGCGTCTATCATGCAGGAACGTATAGACGATGTGCCTACATCTATACTCAGAACACAGGGCTTTGACAGTTTATGGGACATGGGAAACTCTGGTAGTGTATTTTCTAGAATCTTCGCATAACTTGAACTCTAGGGCAAGGTGTGTAAGGGGTATTGGAATAATGAGAGAAATCGAGGTAAAGCTTAGGGTTGAGAACCTGGAAGAAGTTGAGGATAGACTCAGGGGGGCAGGAGCTACGCTCAGGGAAGCGCATGTAGAAGAGGTTGACCGGATATTCAGAGATGTTAACGGCGATCGTCTTGAGGGGCAGCTTTTACGCCTGCGCACCTCTGCAGGTAAAAACACCCTCACATGGAAGGGTGTGCCTAAATTTAAGGGAGGAGTGAAAGAGAGAGATGAAGAACAGACAGGCGTAGAATCAGCAGAGGCCATGATCGAGATATTAAGGCGTTTGGGCTTCGAAGTCGACCTTGAGTTTTCCAAGGTGCGCAACTACTGGGAGCTAGGGGGTTGTGTGGTGAGCCTGGACAGGCTGCCTTTTGGGACCTACGTCGAGATAGAGGGAGAGGAGTTGTCAATAAAGAAAGTAAGACGGCTACTGGGGCTGGAGTCTATAGAGGAGGTGAGGCTCAGCTATCCTGAGATGGCCAGAAGATACCTTAGAAAATGATGACTTGACAAAATGTGTGACAGTAATGCATTATCCTTGTCGTGGGAAGATAGCCAGATATACAAAGTACCATATATTGGCGACCATACTTAGGTCAAATTAGTTGTTATATTTTTCCGGTCCCGGGGTTATAATAACCATCATGTAGAGCCCTGTTAGTGCGGAAGTACAAGACGAGGGGTAAGAAGGGATCTGTAAGCAAGGTAAGGGGGTGATGATACCGAAGCTAGTCCTTAAGCTATATGTCAGGTAAGTCAATTGCGTTTTTCTTTATGTAGGGCAAATCAAATCTCTTAAGATTACAAAGGAGGTACAATGGACAGCCACAAGCGCTCTTTCAAGATGCTGCTTGCCACAGGTGTTATGAGCCTGTTTCTGGCTGCGTGTGGTGGCGGAGGAGGTGGCCAGACTCCTACTCCGAGTGCTGCCAGTCCGTCGCCCTCACCAGCAGCTAGTCCAACGCCTGCGGCCTCACCGATGGGCAGTCCGACACCAGCTGCTTCAGCTACACCTGCAGTATCTCAAACTCCGACGGTCTCGGAGACCCCTACTACTGGTGGGCAGACCGGTGGCGGACAGGCTTACAAACTCGGTCCTGCTCTTATGGGAGGTGGGGCTGAGAATCCGGATGCAGATCCCAACGCCACTCTAACTATAGACTACGCCAAGGGGGCTCAGACCTTCGACCCGCAGGTTGAGTCCTTTGTCAACGAGATCCAGGTAAGCTCTCAGGTGTTCGCACCACTTCTGGCTCTCGACAAGGATAACAACCTGGTCGCGAATGCCGCGGAGAGCATGACCGTTTCTCCTGATGGCAAGACCTACACGTTCAAGATTCGTTCGGGCATGACCTACTCTGATGGCAAGCCTACCACCGCTAAGGATTACGCTTACGCCATCAAGAGAGCCTGCGATCCCAACGTGAACGGTAAGTACTCTTCGATACTTTACGCCATCCAGGGCTGCCAGGCTTGGCGCGAAGCCGATCTAGAGAAGGACAAGGCCAAGCTTCCACAGTTGAAGGCTGTTGTTGATCAGGCCATAACTGCTCCAGATGACCAGACACTAGTCATCAAGCTGACACAGCCCGCCGGTTACTTCCCATATGTTATGGATACATGGGTTACTTATCCGTCTCGCCAGGACCTGGTGGAGGCCGGTGGTACTAACTGGTGGAAGGACCCCAAGTACTTCATCGGTAATGGCCCCTTCAAGATGGTCAGCTACAACCCGCAGCAGGGTGTAGTATTCGAGCGCAACGATAACTACTTCCGTGGCAAGCCGGGCGTTGCCAAGCTTGTCTTCAAGGTCATCAACGATCCTCAGGTTGGCTTCCTGGCCTACCAGAGGGGTGAGCTTGATGCTGTAGGTATATCTGCTGACCAGCTACCTCAGATCAAGGGCGATCTGCAGAATCAGCTGGTGAGGCAAGTTGATGCTGCTACCTTCTACATTGGTTTCAACCTCGAGAAGAAGCCGTTTGATAACCAGAAGGTTCGCCAGGCTATAGCTTACGCTCTCAACCGCGAGCAGTACATTAGGCAGATCAACCAAGGGGTTGGTAAGCCTGCTGGTACTTTCATCCCGCCTGGAGTGCCCGGTCATCAAGATGAAGTGCAGCAGACATATGATCCGCAGAAGGCCAGGCAGCTGCTTGCTGAGGCTGGTTATCCCAACGGCAAGGGCTTCCCGCCGCAGAAGCTGTACTACGATGCTGAGGATAGCGCTGCCAAGAAGAGGGCTATCTTCATCCAGCAGAACCTGAAGCAGGTTCTCAACATAGACATCGTAGCTACGCCGCTGGAGTCCACAACCCTGCAGTCCATGCTGAACGATAGGTCCAAGAACCCACCAATCTACAGGTTGGGTTGGATTCAGGACTATCCGCATCCGCAGGACTGGGATTCGCTGGTGTTCGGCAACAACAGCCCACTATCGCCCAACGGCTGGAACGATCCTGAGTTCAACGCATTGGTGAACAAGGCTGACAAGCTACCTCTGGATCAGGCCTTGCCGCTTTACCAGCAGGCGGAGAAGATCCTGGTCGAGAAGGCTCCGGTGGCCTTCCAGTTCCACTCTGAGTCGCTGGTACTGATCAAGCCTAATGTCAAGGGCGTGTCCCACCACATAAGTGATCCGCTTGGTCTGATCTACGAGTCTGACAAGATATATAAGACCAAGTAATCGCTGTGAGGTCTATAAAGGGGTTACCACTTTGGTGGTAACCCCAATTTTATTTGTTTTGCTCCTGGACATAAGCGGTAAAATGATGTAAAACCTTCAAGCAGATAAAGTTCTTATAGTAGAGGGGATAAGGTGCTTAGGTTCATAGTCAACAGACTTTTGTGGATGATTCCAGTACTGTGGCTTGTTGGGACTGTAACCTTCTTCCTGATGCATGCTGCTCCTGGTAGTCCTTGGGATGCCAGGGTTGGGGGAAAGAACATCAGCCCCGAGCTCGAGAAGTCCTTCAACAGGAAGTACGGTCTTGACAAGCCCTTAGTAGTACAGTACCTGATCTATTGGCGCAACGTGCTCAAGCTCGACTTTGGGCAGTCTTATTCCAACGAGTCACAGACTGTGGTACAGCGCATAATGGCCGGGTTTCCCTACTCCGCAAGGATAGGACTCTACGCATGGGCCATGGCGCTGGTGTTGGGGATATCACTAGGCATCATAGCTGCCCTCAAACAAAACACTTGGATCGATTACGTGAGCCTGTTCTTCGCTACGGTGGGCTACACTATTCCCAGCTTTGTATTAGGTATATTTCTGCTAATTATCTTTGCTGTGAAGCTGGGGTGGGTGCCAGTACTGTTTGCAGGCTGGAAGAGCTATATACTTCCAAGTGTAGCTTTGGGGCTAAGTACAGCAGCTTTTATAGCTAGACTAACACGTGCTAGTGTATTGGAGATAATTCGGCAGGACTATATTCGTACAGCCAGAGCCAAAGGACTGCCGCCACGTATAATCAACCTCAGGCATATAGTCCGTAATGCCCTCATTCCAGTAGTTACTATCTCTGGTCCTGCTCTAGCTTCTCTTATAACGGGCACCATCATCATAGAAAATGTCTTCAATGTCCCTGGAATGGGATATCTCTTTATCCAAAGCATCTCTGCGCGGGATTATCCAGTGATCATGGGCACCACGCTGTTCTACACCTTCTTCATAGTGATAGGCAACCTGCTGGTAGACCTGACCTATGGCCTAGTGGATCCGCGCATCAAGACTAGCTAAGAAGGAGGCAAGAGTAATCCAATGGCAGAAGCAGCAGATCAACTTACAGCACTGAGAGAGGCCAGCGCTGTACGCCCTAGAGGTCTCTGGGTGGATGCCTGGAGAAGGCTCAAGCGCAACAAGATGGCAATAGCAGGTGCTGTCTATATAATTATCATGGCTCTGATAGCCATATTTGCTGATGTATTAGCTCCTCACAATCCTAATGCTATAGATCCTAATGCGGTACCTAACACCCCACCGTTTTGGGTGTCGGGGCACAATCCTCAGTATATTTTGGGTACTGACTCTCTGGCCAGAGATGAGCTTAGTAGGCTGATCTACGGCGCTCGAGTCAGCCTGATAGTAGGGTTCGTGCCTGTGTTTATAGTGGCAGCTATTGGGATCACTGTAGGTATGACCTCCGGGTGGCTGGGTGGTCGCGCGGATAACATTATCATGAGAATAGTGGACGTTGTGTACGCATTCCCTGCGCTCCTATTCTACATAGTAGTGCAGTCTGCCTTCAGGGATTCCAAGATCGGAGATATATTTGGTGGGTTGCTGCTCCTGTTCATAGCCTTTGCCATTACGGACTGGGTGAGCATGGCAAGGCTGGTCAGAGGAGAAGTCCTGAGGTTGAAGAACAGGGAGTTTGTGGAGGCAGCCAAAGCGCTGGGGGTACCCACGCGAAGGATACTCATAAGACATATACTGCCCAATAGCTTGGCGCCGATCATTGTTTCGATCGCCTTTGGAGTGCCTTCGTACATCCTTGCAGAGTCTTCCCTTAGCTACTTGGGATTGGGCGTCAAGCCGCAGACACCTACCTGGGGTAGCATGGTGTACGATAGCTTCCCGCAGGTGACCTATGCTCCCGAGTTCGTGCTGATGCCGGCTATCCTGATAGCGCTCATAATGCTTGCCTTTACCTTCTTGGGTGATGGTCTGAGGGATGCCCTTGACCCCTACATGGGCAAGTAGTTAGCCATACAAGCCTTGCAGGCTTTATCATAGATATAAGCGCAGCCGAGGGTTCAGAAGGCCCTCGGCTGCATCTTGTGAGTCAGGGTCTCTGACCATATGCTCTCTTAATCTCACTTTCGGAGGGGATGGGGTGTCGGAGGGGGTAGTGGCTGGTACGTCCTATAAGGTGGGCGAGCTGGAACGTGAGAGGTTCACGAAGCTTAACTTCAGGCACAACTTCCTGATAATGCTCGCCGATTCCATATCCTTTCAGCTGGCTACAAGCTTGATGTCTCAGGTCACGATATTACCTCTGTTCGTGCGGGAGATAACTGATTCCACCTTGGCAGTGGGCCTGATAACTGCTATAGCGAGCCTGGGCACGCTGCTGCCCGCGATATTTGTTGCTGGCTACATCGAGCAGAAGGCGATTCAGAAGTGGTACCTGTTTATCGTTGCCCTGGTGGAGAGGTTCCCCATACTGGTGCTGTCCATACTCACTCCGCTGCTGGGCCGGAGCAACCCTGACCTTCTTCTGTGGGTGTTCTTTGGGGCATGGACCATGCACAACCTAGCAATGGGCTTGAACATGCCCTCGTACTTCAACCTCTTCTCGAAGGTCATACCACCTAATAGGAGGGGCATTACCTGGGGGCTTGGAGGTACCATAGGTGGGCTGCTGGCGATACTGGGCAGCTCTCTGTCGGGGGTTCTCCTGGAGAGGTACGGTTTTCCGGATGCTTTTGCTATGATATTCTTCCTAGCGTTCGTGATACTCTTTGTGGGCATCCTGGGCTTTCCGTTTACTAGGGAGCTGCCTTCGGAGACGCTCACCAGCCATAGATCCGTCCTGGAGTATCTGAGGAGAGCTCCTAAGGTGTTGGTGGAGGACAGGGAATTTGGTGTGTTTGTGGGAGCCCAGGCCATCTACACGCTAGCGTTCATGGCTCCGGCGTTCTACACCGCCTATGCCATAGATCGGTTTAGAGCTTCTCCTCAGCAGGTGGCACTTTTTACGACCATACTCATGGTATCGAACACGGTTGCCAACCTGCTCTATGGCACACTGGCCGACAGGCGCGGCAACAAGATAGTCCTCCAGATAGCTATGGCTTCCGGAGTGCTCGCACCGCTGCTTGCTGCTATAGCGCCATCTATAGAGTGGTTCTACTTAGTGTTCGCTCTCAACGGCCTGATGATAGTAGGGTCCAATATGGGCAGCTCCAACATGCCACTGGAGTTTGCACCTCCGGGGCAGGTGCCGACCTACAGCTCGATCAACATGGCCATCACGGCCCCCCTAAGGAGCTTAGTGCCGATTCTAGGCGGTGTTATAGCGGGTTATGGCTACGTGAGCATCTTCATGATTGCGGTCATGGCAGCGCTGCTGGCGCTCCTGGTCACGTCTATGCTGGTTAGAGACCCAAGGTTTACCAGGAGTATGAAACTGTAGGAACAGGAGGACAAATATGACGGATGGTCGGTTCAGGATAGAAAAAGACTCCATGGGCGAGGTCAGGGTTCCAGCTGATGCTTACTATGGTGCGCAGACCCAAAGAGCTGTGGAGAACTTCCCGATCAGCGACTTGCGATTCCCGAGGAGATTCATCAAAGCCCTTGGACAGATCAAGATGGCTGCTGCCGAGGTGAACGCTGAGCTGGGGCTGCTTGATCCCCGTATAGCAGACGCGATAGTGAGGGCGGCCCGGGAGGTTATCGATGGGAAGATGGACTCCCAGTTCGTTATCGATATCTTCCAGACTGGATCCGGCACCTCGACCAACATGAACGCCAACGAGGTGATAGCCAACAGGGCCATCGAGATATTGGGTGGCGAGATCGGGTCCAAGTCCCCAGTCCACCCTAACGACCACGTGAATCTGGGGCAGAGCTCCAATGATGTTATCCCTACAGCCATTCATGTTTCTACGTTGTCGGCCATACAGGAGGCCCTGGAACCTGCGCTGAGCGAGTTGTTAGCAGCTCTACGCGAGAAATCTGTAGAGTTCATGCCTATTATCAAGACCGGCAGGACCCACCTGCAGGATGCTACCCCCATCCGTCTAGGCCAGGAATTTGAGGGATACGTTGGTCAGGTGGAGAGGGCGTTGCAGCGCCTGTCCTATGCTAAGGCCGAGCTCTCGGAGGTGGCGCTCGGGGGCACGGCCGTGGGCACCGGGATAAACACGCATCCGGAGTTCGCCCACAGGGTGTGTGAGAAGCTCTCGCAGCTGAACGGCTTTGAGATCAGGGAGACGACGAACCACTTTCAGGCGCAGAGCTCGCTGGATGCCTGTGTGCTCACCAGCGGCGTACTCAAGACGATAGCCGTGAGCCTCATGAAGATCGCCAACGACATCAGGTGGTTGGGGTCGGGCCCTAGGGCCGGGATCGGAGAGCTGGAGCTACCCGAAGTTCAGCCTGGCAGCTCTATAATGCCGGGGAAGGTGAATCCGGTGATAGCCGAGAGCCTGCTGATGGTGTGCGCGCAGGTGATCGGCAACGATACTGTCGTAACCACAGGCGGCCAGTGGGGGAACTTCGAGCTGAACACCATGATGCCTGTGGTGGCCTACAACCTGCTGCAATCTGTAGAGATAATGGCATCTGCCTCCGGCAACTTTGCGGCAAAGTGTGTCAGGGGGCTGAGAGCGACGGAGAGAGGCCCTCAGCTGGTGGAGCAGGGTTTGGCGATATGCACAGCCCTTGCTCCTGAGATAGGTTACGATGCTGCTGCTAAGATAGCACAGGAGGCGCACCGGACAGGCAGGACTATACGTGAGGTGGCTCGGGAGAGGACGCAGCTTTCAGACGAAGAGCTAGATCGGATACTCAACCCGGAGGTCATGACCGAGCCTGGAAGGAACATAGGTCCAGCCGGTGGCTAGTGGCGAGGTGGAGCTGGACCCCTGCCATTACGGCCGGTAGATATACATTAGTCTTGGGGTGATGTCGTAACCGGCGGATCTGAGGATCTTCATAGCGTCGGGCTCGGTCGACATCTGTAGCCTGCTGCTGAGCAGCGAGAACAGAGACACAGAGTGACGATACCTGACCACCTGAGCGTTCTTTATACCTGCGAGCTGTTCCGCTACCTGTACAGCCTTATCCAGGTTGCCCAACTCATCCACCAACCCTAGCTGTTTGGCCTGTTGTCCGGAGTATACTCGGCCGTCGGCCAGCTGCCTGACTCTGGAGGCTGACATCTTGCGACCTTTGGAGATCACGCTGACGAACTGGTTGTAGGCCTCGTCGACCAACTGCTGCAGGATCTGCCTCTCCTCCTTGGTCGGCTCCCGGAAGGGGTTACCCATGTCTTTGAACTCTCCGCTGCGGATAACCACCTGGCTTATGCCTACTTTGTCCGCAGCCTTGGAGAGGTTCATGTACTCCATGATCACACCCAGAGAGCCGGTGAGGGTCATGGGGTTGGCAACTATCTTATCCGCAGCCATCGAGATGTAGTATCCTCCCGAGGCGGCTGTGCTGACCATACGCACCACCACAGGCTTGTGTGTTCTCTGCTTGAAGTCCAGGATCTCCCTGTACATCTCATCGCTGGCCACGACCTCTCCACCGGGAGAGTCCACTTCGAGGATGACGGCCTTGACCTTGGAGTCGTTTTCGGCCTGGTCGAGCATGGCCTTCAGGGCTTCGGGCGTAGCGGCGGAGGTGGTAAACCCTCCTGCGCTTTCTTGTATCGTCCCTGTCACGGGGATGATGGCGACCTTCCACTCGCCGTTGCCCTGCACTGCCTCCTCACGTATGGACTGGGCGGTGCTTTCTACCGATCGGCCCATCAGAGCCACCAGGGCCACACACGCTACACATGCTACCGCCAGTGCAGACAGGAACACAACTATAGGTATCCATGATCTCTTCTTGGTTTGAGGTTGCGGTTGTGGTTGTGCGGGTGTCTCCAATAGGGTCTCCTCTTATGAGCTTACTCTTGTAGTTATAACCAGACTTAGTATTATAGCTGCTACGAACATGAGTATAAAAAACACGCCTAGACACCCAAGGCAAGATAGTCCGCAGGATGCCACGCTCTTCCTGGGATCCAGCTGGTGTACGTGTCTGATGCCCGTTACTGCCAGCCAGGCCATCCACATGAATTGCCCTATCAGCAGACTGAAGGACAGTGAACCCAGGAAGGCCGCTGCTGGGCTATCTGGGGATGTGGTGGAGGCGGCTGCCGCCAGAACTGAGCCTGCCACCAACCCCACGATGAGAGGAAGCTGGGATACGCCCGAGACCACTAGCATGGATGACAACCTGCCCGTGCCACCGAACGCTCTGCCAATAAGGTACATGAGGACACCGAGCACCAGCCAGATGATGAATGGGTAAGTGGCGGCTGCTATAGGCGTTAGCACTTTCATTGCTTGCTGGGTGGCCTGGAGAACGTCACGTGGCACGTCGGGGAAGTATTGTTGCTCCAGCTGCAGGACGCCGCTGTTGAGATTGATCAGGGTGGTGATGAGGTTCAGGAAGGCCAGCAGCGACACGGTACCAATTGCCCATCGTGTGCCGCCAGCTTTCAGCAGTCGTGGGAACTCTTCATTTGGGGCCCAAAGGATTCGTAGAGTCTCCATTAGCTGCCTCCGGGGTCCTGCTCCACCAATGCCTGTATGATCTTGGGCAGGGATACATCGTACCTGTAGCTGGTGTTGGAGTGGTTGTCGTCGAACTCTTCGTACTCATAGGGCACTCCAAGCTCTTCCAGCTTGGAGGTGAGGATCCTGGCCCCGAAGTGGAGGTTGTACTGATCTCTGAAGCCGCAGTCCAGGAAGAGCAGCTTGAGCGATCTGAGCGAGTCAGCGTAGCGGTCTACCATGTGGACAGGGTCGTTCTCCAGCCATCTCTGCCAGACGTCATCTCTTATCTGGCAGGTTCTCAGGTCAAAGGGGAAATCTATCCCCAGAGGTTTGTTGGGATCAGGCGAGTAGGCGGCAGCCATGGCCAGTATGTTCACGGCCTCGAAGTCGCTGCTGGACTTCTTGGGCTTGTCGTTGAATTGTTGCCACCAGGCCTCGAGTCCTCCTGCCCGCTCGATAGCGCTCACGAACTTCGGGAAATCCGGCTTGTAACACAGCTCGAAGTACATGTCCCCGCTGTGGCAGGCGACCGCTGAGAAGACATCCGGATGCCTCATGCCCAGCACCAATGCTCCGTAGCCTCCGCTACTCTTACCCATGATACCCCTATGGTCGCGACCTGGCAGGGTATTGTAGCTGTTATCTACCAAAGGCACGATCTCGGTTGTGATGTGGTCCTCGTACATGCCGGTTGCGGTGGAGTTTATGTACTGACTACCCCCGAAGGACGTGAAGCAGTCGGGCATAACAAGTATGGCGGGGGGTACTCCCTGGGATATAAGCTTGTCCATACGCTCGGCGATGTTAGGCTGCCAGGGCTGAAAGTTCAGGAAGGACCTGCCGGTGCCTGAGAATCCCGCGAGCATATATACCACAGGGTAGCCTTGAGAGGACTCGCTGTAGTCAGGTGGCAAGTACACCAGCAGCTCACGCTCCCAAGGATCACCCAGGGGATTGGTCTTCAGCACCTTGCTCTGTACGGTGATCGACTCAACTCTTCCTCTCTTCATCCTCAGCTCCTATGAGTCCAATATCTACAGGCATTTTCTCAGAAGCAGGATACCATACCAAGAGCGTAAACCTTTGGGGGGCATGCAGAGAGTGTGAGGAAATTGGCACCCAGGTAGACACACATGATGCATATCCGCTGCTATCAGTCATGCGCTAACCCTTCATCGGAGGCGCTATTGCTCCTTGTCTTGCCCTCTTGTAGAGAGTCATAGATCACCCGCTCCTGGCATCTTACGCCGAGGGTGCTTTCGCGAGCGATCAGCCTAAAGTCCACCTGTTCTTCTCTGGGAGGAGTTGTATTGCCTTCTTCCATGCGAGATATCAGCATGGAGATCGCGATGCGTGCGATCTGTGCCTTGTTGGGAGATATGCTGGTGAGTGTAGGGTTGCTGTAGCTGGCCTCCTCTATGTCGTCGAAGCCCACTACTGCGACGTCCTCTGGTACCCTCAGCCCAAAGTTTATAAGGGTCCTTATGGCCCCCAGTGCAAGCAGATCGTTGAAGCAGAACACTGCGTCCGGCGGGTCCTTGAGTTCCAGCAGCTTCCTCATGGCCTCGGCGCCCTCGTGCCTGTGATAGGCTGGTGCTCTGGCTATAAGATCCTGGTCGATCCCTATTCCTGCCTCTTGCAGGGCTTCACAGTATCCTCTGAGGCGTAGGTGCCCGGTCTGTACGACGACCCCGGGCTGCGCTCCGATCGCTGCGATACGCCTTCGGCCGAGATCCAACAGGTGCCGTACGGCCACGTGCGCGGCCTTGACGTTGTCTATGCCTACGTGGTCCAATATACCGTCGGTGGCCCCCTCGCCGAGCAGGACGAGAGGGGTATCATCCTTCCGCTCCAGCAGGTCTCCCTTCCCTGTCTCTATGGGGCTAAAGATAATGCCGTCCACCATCTGAGGGCGTATGCCTGCCAGTACGAGCTTTTCTCTGTCCCTTACGCCACCTGTTTGATCGATAAGTACTGTGTATCCTCGCTCCTCGGCAACCCTGATGACCAGGCGGGCTAGCTCTGAAAAGTAGGGGAAGTCGATCTCCGGTACGGCAAGAGCGATAAGCCCCGACTTGCCATTACGCAGGTTCCTGGCAGATAGGTTGGGCCTGTAGTTCAGCTCCTCGAGTGCGCGCTGCACACGCATCCTGGTCTCCTCGGTCACATGAGGGTAGTTATTGACCACGTTGGAGACGGTCTTGACCGACACTCCAGCAAGCTTGGCCACATCCCTCAGGCTTGCACCCTGGAACCTCCTGGCCTTCCCGAGCTTATTCTGCTTATCGTCTGTCTGATCTGATTGAGGCATCAAGCAAATCTCCCAGGCAACATTATATAGGTCGCAGATTTCAAGAGGAATAGTCCCACTCTCAGCACCCCCGGGAACGGGAACCTTTGCGCTCCAAGCTCCCAGGATGCCCAAATTCCTGAATTCCCGATTTCCCGGTCTCTTAAGAATCGGGAAATCGGGAATTTCACATAAGCACTGTCCTCACAGGTACACCTGGGGAGAGTGGTGGCTGCCGGCTCACGAGGGCGCACCTGACTCCCTGGTGCCACCGCAGGCTTGAAGGGGTTATCGGAGGGTGATGTGGGCAGGGAGAGGATGCGGGGAGTGGACAGGGGACTGACCTCATTGCGACAGATGCTCCCCCGTCAGGAGTGCGTTTGGGATGGGCTGAGCGGAGGCTCTGGCTGTGGGCAGGAGCGGGGTAATGGTCCATGAGATGTGCTCCCTGTGGAGTCTTGCTGTGAGCGCGCAAGGTACACTCTGAGGGGAAGTGACGGAGCTGGAGTTTTTCCCGATTTCCCGGTCTCTTAAGTAATCGGGAAATCGGGAAAAAGGTCTTGGAGGTAAGCTCTAAGGTAGGGGTTGTTCCTCCCTGTGGGCAGCCTTTGGCTCCTGCAAGACTGCCACTTCCTCTGTGGCACAAGAGGTAGGCGGCTGCCTCTGACCTCACTTCCGACTTATGGGAGGCCTGTTGGTGGTGAAGCGGTGGGGGGTCTGCGGGCGGTGTGAGGGCGGCAT
>NZ_JANZYQ010000009.1:0-103631 GCF_059335935.1 Thermobaculum sp. T2p | reverse complement strand
ACTAGTCGCCGGACCTAGCTTCAGCAGTTTCATATCGTCTCATAAGACTTACGTATTTTTCAGGTAACTTGCCTCTGATGTGTGTGCCGGCGTGAGTAAACTCTTCAGTTCTAACCTGACCATATTTATGGAACAGGTCCACAAGAGCTCCCTCCGAATAAGGAAGCAATACATCAAGTTCCTTTAGATTGCCCTCTAGCACTTGCTCAACTTTTGATAAAAGTGTATCTATGCCCCACCCCAACTCAGCAGAAATAAGGACGTAATTATCTGGGATATCCTCTAAGGACGGTAGGCCACTATCAAGATTAGGAGCTAGCTTATCGATCTTGTTAAGTGCCACTACTGTAGGTTTATCAGCCGCCCCTAGGGATCTTAGGGTCTCATTCACAGTTGCTGCTTGTTCCTCTGCACTCTCGTGAGTTATGTCTACAACGTGGACTAGCACATCCGCTTCAAGTATCTCCTCAAGAGTAGCACGGAAGGCAGCAACTAGATCTGTAGGCAACTTCTGGATAAACCCTACCGTGTCGGTCCACAGGCTAAGCATGCCAGCAGGAAGCCGCACTTGCCTGGTAGTAGGATCAAGAGTTGCGAATAGCTTATCCTCTGCCAAGACATCAGCACCAGCAAGCTTATTAAGAAGCGTACTCTTACCAGCATTCGTGTAGCCTACAAGCGAGACTACAGGTAGCCCCTCGGCCTTCCTGTGTTCGCGCAGTATCTTACGATGCTTTCTTACCTGCTCGATCTCTCTTTTTATATGAGTTATACGCTCCCTAGACTGTCTTCGGTCAACTTCTAGCTGAGTTTCTCCTGGGCCTCTAAGACCAACCCCTCCTACCCCTTGTCTGGAGAGGTGTGTCCACATTCTTGTAAGTCTCGGAAGGCGATACTCAAGCTGAGCAAGTTCTACCTGTAATCTTCCCTCTTTAGTCCTAGCACGTCGAGCAAATATGTCTAGTATCAGGGCAGATCTATCTATTATCTTGCACTTGAGCTCATCCTCTAGATTACGCTCCTGACTTGGGGAGAGTTCGTCGTCAAATAAAACAACTGTAGCACCAGTTGCATTCTTCATATCAGCTAGCTCACGTAACTTACCCTTACCAATAAACGTCCTGGGATCAGGGGTCGCAAGACGCTGTGTTATCCGTCCTACAACCTTGACATCGGCTGTATCAGCTAGCCTCTCTAATTCATCTAGAGATGAATTAACATCCCATTTGCTATTGGGAGTCTGAACCCCTACTAAGATCGCTAGCTCTTCAGGCTGTGCAGTCGAAACTGGTTTTATAGGTCCCACTCTATCAATTGTGTCCTGCAATTGATCTCCTCTAAATACGTCTTTATTCTTCATAGTTATACTACTACAACCAAGTTGCAATAACAGATTAAGACAGATGTCTATCTATTAGAGATTTCATGCTTACCAAATCCATATCTATAGTTGGATCAAACCAATTCACGTCTCTAAACTTTCTGAACCATACGTACTGGTGTCTGACTAACTTGTGATTATGATAGGAAAGTTGTCTCAAACATTCTTCAAGAGACGATCGACCCTCAAAATATGGTTGAAATTCCCCATAGCCTATACTCTGCATGGAAGGCAGATTCCATCCGTAACCCATATCTAGCAGGCTTTGTATCTCTTCCAATAGCCCTCTACGTAACATATCTTTAGTTCTGTTCTCAATACGTTCGTATAACTTGGCCCTATTCATTGTCAGGCCAAGTATCAAAAAATCATATTTAGGAGGTTCTGAGGACTGAAGCTCAGATATTGGTCTCCCTGTTGACTTAAACACCTCTAAAGCCCTAATTATTCTTCGCAAGTCGCCTGGAAGGATCCTCTCAGCAGCCACAGGATCTACATTTCTCAACTTGTCATGGAGAAATTTTGTACCTTTTTCCTCAGCGATAGCACGCAAAGAATCTCTAATCTCAGGATTAGGAGCTACCCTTGGTATATTCCAGCCCTCAATGATTGCTTTCAGATATTGACCAGTACCTCCCACCACAAAAGGGACTTTATGCCGGCTGAGTAAATCATCAATTGTTCTATAAGACAATTCCTGCTGCTGTGCTAGTGTCCATGTCTCATCCGGATTTACTAGATCTATACAGTGATGATGAACCCTGGCCCGTTGCTCACGGGTAGGTTTCGCAGTTCCGATATCCATGTACCTATAAACCTGCCTACTATCCTGATTGACCACCTCTCCGTTATATTCAAGGCAAAGGTCTATGGATAGGGCAGTTTTACCCACAGCAGTAGGACCAAGGATTACTATCACCGGTAGCTTTTGTGCGGACACATGATATAGTATCAGGTGCCGCCGAAATTGTAATGTGCATCTCTGCTTGCTAGAATCGCAAGATGAACCAGGATATCAACAGGCAATCTCCAGATGATCAACCAGCACGTTGGCCCCTGTTTTGGGCGTTGGTGATTCTTGTCTTAACTATTCCAGCAATATGGTGGTATTTGGACCCAACACCTAGAGCGGATGCATCTTCTAAACCGGTGACGATTGTAGTGAGGCCTGGAGAAGGCTGGAACGACCTTACAGACAGGCTACACAGACTTGGAATCGTAAGAAGGCCTCTAATATTCAAGGCTCTAGTCGTACTCTCAGGTGAAAGGGGACATCTCCTACCGGGTAGATATTTGGTAAAGAAGGGAACGAGTGCTAGGGATCTCATAGCCATTTTTACAGATGCAAGCAATCAATCTAAGATCACTATTCCCGAAGGTTTCAGACTAGGACAAATCGAGGACAGGATGATTCAATTAGGACTCACTACCCCACAACAATGGCAGGAAGCGATAAATAACCCACCAAAGTTTCCGTTGTTAGCTTCTAAGCCTGAGAGAGTTAGTATCGAGGGCTATATCTTTCCAGATACGTATATCTTCACAGAGGAGAATGCTGCACAGCAGCTCGTAAGAGAGGGAATAGCTAACATGCAAAAGCACCTCTCTAGGGATATAATTCAAGGCTTCAAACGCCAAGGGCTGACTATAAACGAAGGACTAACCCTGGCCAGCATTGTGGAAAGAGAGGCTCAAATTCCATCTGAAAGACCAATAATCGCCTCGGTTTATCTCAATCGACTAAGAAAGGGCATGCCCCTGCAAGCTGATCCAACAGTCCAATATGCAGTTGGAAGAAGGGGAGAGTGGTGGAAATCCTCTTTGACAAGGCAAGATCTAAAATCCGACTCCCCTTACAATACATACGTACATAAGGGGCTTCCACCAGGACCTATCTGTAGTCCTGGATTACCATCAATAAAAGCCGTGGCGTATCCCGCTCACACAGATTATCTTTATTTTGTTGCTAAGGGCGACGGGTCACATGCTTTTGCAAAAACCTTGCAGGAACACGAACAAAACATACAAAGATATCTTGGAAGATGATCGAAGCTCTTATATCTGTAGTGACAGGTCTACTATCAGCCACCGCGGCAAATATAATTGCATCAAAGATAGGTGGAATAAAACCCGGAGTTGACAGTAAGCAATCACTCCTACTCGCTACTATTTGCTTCCTGGCAGTTGTAGTTCATGGACTGCAAGTAGGCATTGAATGCAACTTAGCCGCTGGCGTATATATTGCTCTGCTGGCTGCATGCGGGGCTATAGACCTGCAAAGGAGACTTGTATATCCATCAGTTGTGGTAACAGGGATACTGGCATCCCTGCTGCTTAATCCATTATTGTGCAATACAAACCTGGCTAATACTTTATTAGGGCTATTAGAAGGGCTTATTGTGTTTATGCTGATATTTGCAATAGGAATAGTGATGTTCCGAGCATTGGCACTTGGGGTAGGAGATATTCTATTAGCTGCCATGATAGGTAGCATGGTAGGAGCGAGATTAGTGCTAGCAGCCCTGATATTTGGGATAGTCCTTGCTGGGATCTACGCTGTAGTACTTCTGATAACAGGGAGGGCAAGTAGAAAAAGTTACTTTGCTTTTGGAGCTCCATTGTCCCTGGCTGCAATAGCTGTAATTAGCCTGAGCCTAGGAAAATAAGATGCCAAGATCTAAATCTACCGACAGCAACATAAGAGAGCTATTTACCCTAGGAGTGTATGTGCTTACTCTCGAAATTAATAACGATATCGCCCAGACGGTAACACCATGCTTGATGCCTGTTTCTTGGAATCCGCTGTTGTTAGTAGCAGGGATAAAGAAAACAGACCATCTAGCTGCATCGATAAGCAAGGATCAAACAGTGTGGATAAATGTTCTCATGGCAGGAGAGCGAACAACTGTGGAAAGCTTGCTAGAGAGTAGCCCCAAACTCCCTGATGATGTAGAAGTGCACCAGGATAACAATACCGCGCTTTCAAAATCAGTATTGGCCCTGGAATGTAGCGTAACAGAGATCATAGAGCAAGGAGATAGCTTGCTTATAATATTGAGATCAAACAGGCATTTAACACCCTCCCAAGGTCAACCGCTAACCCTCAGGCAAAGCGGGCTGGCTAGTCATTTTTACTAGTGAATCAGATTGACTAGTAACGTCGTCTTGTTATATACTGCTCCAGAGAGTAGGATATCCAGTTGGGAGGTTTCTGAAAAGATGGTAACAATTACGGAGAGTGCAGCCGCCAAGATCAAGGACCTAATGGAGAAGGAAGGACAACAGGGTGCTGCCCTAAGGCTATACGTTGCAGGCGGCGGATGCTCCGGTCTCAACTATGGCATGGCCTTTGAAGAAGAGGTTGATCCTGAAGACCATGTGTTCGAGCAAAACGGGGTCAAGATTCTTATAGACAGCTATAGTTATCCTTATGTCAAAGGCTCTGAGATAGACTACATTGATGGTCTCTTTGGATCAGGATTCACGATCAACAACCCTAACGCAGTAAGCACTTGCGCTTGCGGCCACTCTTTTGATACTGGCAATAACGCCGCTACAGCCAGAAGCTGCAGATAGTGTTATAAGTAAATAAAATCGGAAGAGCCACTACAAGGGAAGTACCTACTAGTAGGTACTTCCCTTGTAATTTAGAAGAAAGATTTAGGTCAAACTCTAAATATCACTATCGGGCTCAATAATAGGTCTAGTAGGTCCTATTTTATCCAAGAGGCTTACCTCTGCACGTAGATGCTTAGCTATCCAGCTTAGTCTTTGCCTGGCAGAGGTGCACTCTAAGATTTTCTGTTTCTCAGATAAAGGAATATGAAGTGCTCCTGCTACAAAAGACAGGGACTGAATATCATGGCTGATCTCATCTGAAGCCCCTTTTATACCTGCCTTTTGTCGATAAGCAGATATCAAATCCCTTACCTCTTCAGCAAATATATACACCTCATGCTCATCCTCTTCTTCATCTTGTAAAAATTCTATCTCAGCCTGCAAGTAAGGCTCATCATCTATAAGTCGAAGGATCCGAAATCTCTCCTTACCTACCGTAAGTAGATCCATACGACCATCTGGATACTTCCCAGCTGAAACTATTCTTGCTATAGTACCAACTTCTTCTGGCTCAGCCGGACCTCCAACCTCTTTACCCCTGCGAATCTTAACCACCCCGAACATTCCATCGTGAGCAAGACAGCGCGAGATCATTATCTTATACCTCTCCTCAAAGATGTGGAGGGGTAAAAGCATGCCTGGAAATAGCACAGTGTGTAATGGAAACAAAGGTATTATATTCACGGATGGTTGCAAGGAATACTCCTGTATCTAAACTAGGAAGCAAAAATCTAGCTTCTTCTCCCATAACTATGGTAAATACGCAAGAGCATAACTGCAAATATGACTATTGAGAGCCGATGATAGACGATAAGATAAATCCAACAAAGGTTACAGGCATAATCTTAGCAGCTGGACTCTCCCAGAGGATGGGACAACCTAAACAGCTCTTAAGATTAGGGTCTCAAACACTCCTATCACAAGTCATGCTTAACACTATAAGGTCAAAATTGGACCGAGTGATCGTAGTAGTATCACCCCAAATAGAGCAGCAAGCCATCCAAATACTAGAATCACTAGACAAAAATGTGCTTATAGTGGTCAATACAGACCCAGGAAGAGGGATAAGCTCATCTATCAAGTTAGGCTTAGAGGAAGTGAGCGAAGACACCATGGGAGTAATGATCCTGCTTGGAGATCAACCCTTAGTGAGCGCTAAGGTCATAGATAAATTAATCGACGCATTTGATCTTCATTCAAAGAAGATAATAGTTCCTACTTATAACGGTAAAGATGGCAACCCAGTTATTTTCCCTACAGAATCCCTCGATGATTTAAAGACGATAAGTGGAGATAAAGGGGCAAAAAATATCATCTACAATCACATAGACATGGTAATAAAAGTGGAAGTTGGTGATCTGGGTTCCATGGAGGATATTGATACACCTGAAGACTATAAAAACATCATTGCAAGATTTATGGAACAATAGCATGTACTGTCTACAGTGCGGTCACGAGCTTACCAGACGAAATTTGGAAGATAAGATAAGGCCCGTTTGTCCTTCATGTGGATGGGTACTATGGAACGATCCGAAAGTAGTAGTTGCTGCCCTAATACACTCCGACTTCAACATTTTGCTATGTAAGAGGACTTACGACCCCGGCAAAGACAAGTGGAGCTTTCCCGCAGGCTACGTCGACCGAGGTGAAAAGCTAGAAGATGCGCTGGAACGGGAAGTCTACGAGGAAACAGGGTTACGAATATCTAATCCAAAACTGATTGAACTTTGGTCGGAAAGGAGTAACCCAGTAATTCTGGCCGTATATGAAGTCCAAAACGTACAAGGTAAGATTTTACCCAATCAAGACGAAATTGCAGCCATTGGTTGGTTTGATGCTCGTGCCCTCCCTGATATGGCCTTTGAACACGACAAGTTTATAATAAATAACTGGCTCACGAAACTAGTAAAGGAACAAGAATAGCAAATGCGGGCTATAGAGCTACCAGCTAGTCAAGTAACCAGCTATCAGGGAAGTATTATATGTCATAACATCTTTGATCCTGCTAATCCTAAAAAGATCCTAATAAGAAAAGGTCACATAATAGATGGCTCTGAGCAACAGGTAATGAGCTATCTGGGAGATCTTAAAATACACCTAGTCATACTCGAGAAAGGCGACATAGACGAAGCTACAGCTGCTGAGAGGATCGCAAGAGCAGCAGCAGGGACGGGGCTACAGCTAGGCCCCATAAGCGAAGGTAGCCTACGCATTGAAGCAACGGTTCGTGGGTTGCTTAGAGTTGATATAGACCGTCTACAAAGAGTCAACGAGATAGACGGTGTACTATTATGGACTCTGCATGATAGAACACCCGTAGAGATTGGGCAACACGTAGCGTCTGCTAAGATAGCACCTCTAGCTATATCTGAGGCAAGCATCCGCGAAGCCGAATCTCAGATGTACAATGGAGTAATTCATGTTGCTCCCTATCAGAGCAAACAGATTGGAGTAATCGTACAAGAATCCATGGGTTTGAAGGCTAGAGAGAAGTTTGAAATGGTGCTCAAAGACAAAATAGCCTGGTTTGGATCTCAAGAAACCATTCTAGTCTATTCTGCTAGCGAAAAGATAAAAGAGGATCTGGAGCATATAATAGCGTCTGGATGTGATTTGGTTATGATTGGTGGCACAAGCTCCTTAGATCCATTGGACCCTGCTATAAAAGCTATTGAGCATCTTGGAGGGAAAGTAATCAGAAGAGGGATACCTGCACACCCGGGAAGTACCTACTGGTTAGCGTATTTAGCGAATACCCCTATCATTGGTGTGGCTTCGTGTGGTATGTTTTCACAACGAACAGCCTTAGATCTTATAATGACTAGGTTCTTTACGGGAGAGCAACTGGATAACGCCCTAATCGCAAACTTAGGACACGGAGGACTTATAACCCGGGAAGTAACCCATATGTTCCCCAAGTATACGGAGTATAGGGATATTCAGGCGGAAAATTGAAGATCAATTCCCTGAAAATACAAGGATTCAAGAGCTTTAGTAATCACACATTACTAGAGTTTGATCATGGCATAACGGCTATAGTTGGCCCCAACGGCTCAGGCAAGAGCAATATACTAGAAGCTATAAGATGGGTTCTGGGTGAACAGAGCTATTCCCTACTTAGAGGTAAGAGAGCAGAAGATGTAATTTGGGCGGGCAGCCCTGGCAAACCAAGGGCCGGCATGGCTGAAGTAGAGATATCGATTGATAACCACGACAAATCTATCCCCCTCCCGTACGAAGAAATCAGCATAACAAGGCGAGCCTACAGAAGTGGTGAGAACGAATACCTGATAAACAGCAGAAAGGCAAGGCTACGTGACGTCCAGGAGATAGGGGCAATCATAGGTGAATCTTTCACCTTCATAAATCAGGGATCAGTTGATGAAGTGTTACTGATTAGCCCTGAAAATCGTACATTGCTCCTCGAACAGGCAGCAGATATAACACACCACTTCAAAAGACGGGACGAAACTCTGAAAAGGCTTGCAGAGGTAGAAGATAACCTCAGGCGAGTAGAAGATTTATTGAACGAAACCAGACCGCGTCTCAAAAGCCTTATCAAGCAAGTAAACAGCCTGCGATCAAAAGAATTCGAAGAGGACAGGCTAAGGCAGCTATTAACGGCCTACTACTCCCGGCTAATTCAGGACTTAGAGAGCCAAATAGGATCAGCTAGACACAGAAAAGTTCATCTTCAGAATAGGCGCGAGCAGATACTGGATCATTTACCCAAACTCGAATCGCAAAAGCAGCTTATAGAGCATGATATCGAAAAAAGGCAAAACCACATCGAGCAAGCAAACACCTCCCTAAGAGAGAACAAGGCTATAATAGCTTCCCTACAGAGGCAGATCACAGATCTTCAGAAAGAATTAACAGAAAATGAAACCCAAGCAAGAATAATAGAATCCAAGATAGAGCACCTACAAGCTCAGAAGCTGCAAGTCTTAACCGAGATACATAAACTTGAAGCTGAAATAGAACTTCTGTGTCAACAAAAGCAACGGGTAGAAACTGAATTACTAAATCTAGAGCGATGCTCAAGGGATGGTCTAGATAAAAAGCAACAAATAGAAAATTCTATCGCAGGCTCCGAGCAAGAACTATCAGAATTGCAAAGGGAGATAGCTTCTAAGAAGAGACTAGTGGAAATCCTAACTAAGGAGATAAGTAACTTAGGAAATGAAATAGAGATCCATACCAGCGAGAGGCTTAACATTCAAGCTCGCAGCGAAGAGATACAAACCCAAAGACAAGACCTAAGAGATAGGATACAAGTCGCTGAACGGGAAAGACTAAGGTTATCAGAAAAAATCAAAGATATAAAGCAAAAAATAGATGCAACTAAACGTGAACATCAAGAACTTCAGCAAAGGTACAGCGATCTATCCTTACAGCTACGTGAAGTACAGTCTAGAGAGAAGATACTTGATGATATCAGCAAGAGCGCAGCTGATATGCAGCCTAGTGTAAGAGAGGTTATGCGCGCAAGTACCTCCGGAGTATTGCACGGGATATTGGGACCTGTTGGCAATCTCATAGCTGTCCCAGCAGAGCTGGAAATAGCTATAGAAGCAGCAATTGGATCAGGCTTACAGAACATCATAACCCTAACCTGGCAGGATGCAGAGCGAGCTATCGAATGGCTAAAGATGAAGAAAATTGGGAGAGTAACCTTCCTTCCTATAGATACAGTAACGCCTCTAAAGGCTTCTTACATACCAAATATCGGCGGTGTAGTTGGAATCGCAAGCGAATTAGTAGACTATCCGGAACAGATAGATAAAGCAATATCTTACATGCTAGGAAGAATATTGATCGTACGTGATCTTGGCACAGCAAGACGAGTATTGTCTAGTGCCAGAGGTATTAGCTCAATAGTAACTTTAGAAGGCGAGGTGGTTAGACAAGGAGGAGCGGTTACTGGAGGTAATTTATCTAAGACGCAAGGAGGGATTCTAGCCAAAAGACGTGAGCTAAAAGAATCACGTGAAAGGGCCAGAGAGATCAGCAAGAAGCTTGAGGAGGTAAAAGATCAAGTATATAAGCTGGAGAATATCCTACAAACACTCAGACAACAAGAGGACAGTTTCACTAAAGACCTGTTGCAATTGGAGCAGCGCTTGCTCAGGGAAAAAGGCTCTGAGAAGTCTTTAGAAGACCAATATAGACTGCTTACCGAAAGATTAGATTGGGTAGAACAACAAATAGCACGACTCCAAAGAAGATTAAACGAAGCAAATAAAAAGCTGCCTCGAGAAGAAGAACAGCTGCATAAGCTTATCGAAAAAGAAAAGAATATCGAAGCCAGAATTAATCAAGAAAGGGAAGTCCTTAGAGGGTATGAGAGTAGCATATCTGAGATGGAGACTAACCTTCTAAGGGTATCCTCCTCTCTAGAAACGCTCAATAGAGAGCTTGCAAAAACAACTCACAGCTTACATGAAAACAAGGCCAGGATCGTCAAAATAGATTCTGAGATAGCTAGCAGGCAGTCGGAGCTAGATGACATTCATGGACGAGTAGAACAATTGTCACCTCAGGTATCCCATTTAATGGGACAGCTAGATGTTGTATCTAAAGAGATCAGCAGCTTGCAAGAGCAGATAGATGAAGATTCTAATCAAATGGATTCATTAAGAGAATCCCTCATAGCAATCGAGAATCAAATAGCCTCATCAAGTAATGAGCTGAGCTCTATACATGACTCCCTACAAGACGCATGTACATTGTTAGAACATCTTGAAAGACAAAAAAGCGACATCATACATGCATGCCAAAGAGAAACAGGTAAAGCTCCCTCCGCCGATATTCAAAGCAGTGACGATCTAGGAGATTTGAATAAAAAGATTGAACAATCAAGACAGAAAATATCCAGAATAGGACCAGTAAATCCACTGGCAATCGAAGAATATAACCAAGTACGTAATAGGGTAGATTTTCTCGAGTCTCAACTAAGGGACATCAACAAAGCTAAGCATAACCTAGAAGATCTCATCAATAGGCTAGAGCATGAGATGCAACAGGCATTTCAGGAGACATTCCAGGAAGTATCACAAACCTTTGCCCAGTACTTTGATCGACTCTTTGGAGGTGGCAAGGCAGGTCTAAAGCTAGCCAAAGATGATAAGGATAAGTTAGGAGTTGAAATAGAAGTCCAACTGCCAGGTAAAAGAATCTCAACTTTATCGGCATTGTCAGGTGGAGAAAGAGCTTTATGCTCTTGCGCATTGTTATTAGCTCTAATAAAGGATAGTAAAGCTCCATTCTGTGTTATGGATGAGGTGGATGCAGCACTTGATGAACGTAACGTTACAAGGTTCTGTGACCTCTTAGAAGAGTTAGCAAGCGACACCCAGTTTATAGTCATAACCCACAACAGGTTCACTGTTGAGAGAGCTAGTAGGATATTTGGAGTAACCCAAGATAAACAGGGTGTAAGTACTGTATTAAGTGTCAGAATGGAAGACTATCTAGCAACAGATAAGGCTTCTTAATGAAGGGTTTGCCAAAGAAGTCATCATTTTGGTAAACTATTTGGCGTCGATGGGGGATCGTCTAACGGTAGGACGACTGACTCTGGATCAGTTAATCGTGGTTCGAATCCACGTCCCCCAGCCAGCTGGTAGGCCTAGCTAGGTTACCAGCTTTATTTATATGATCAGTGATCAGCCTTTCTAAGCTCCCTCATTCAAGTTATCCTGTGCAGACCGACTAATCGGTACAGCATAGGCAAGAGGTACTCCTATTTCTTCATCTTGAACTACCTTGATCCGAGTGTCATACAGTCCTGACAGAGTACTAGTATTCAAAGTATCATCTGGGCTTCCCAAAGCGTAAACCTTACCATCTTTTAGCAAAGCCACACGGTCGAAATACAGTGCAGCAATGATAGGATCGTGTAAGCAGGCTACTATGGTTATATCTAAACTCTTTCTTATGTCGCATAATGCATCGAACACCAAGTTTTTATATTTCATATCTAAATGGGCAGTAGGCTCATCCAGAAGCATGATCTTAACTTTCTGAGCTAATAGCATGGCGATCATAACCCGCTGTTTCTGTCCCTCACTAAGACTGCTTATACGCCTATGTTGTATACCCTCAAGTTGCATCATCTCCAGAGCACGATCGACGGCTTGAACATCCTCGTCTTTGAATCCAAGCTCAAGCCGTGACTTATAGGGTATACGTCCTAGAGATACGAATTCCCTTACTCTCCACGTGGGCAGCACATTCTGCTCTTGTGGTAATATACCTAGAACTCTAGCAAGATTCTTCCTAGAATAAGCCCTTATACTTCTAGATTCAATGATCACGTCGCCCATAGAAGGTTTCAAGAAACCGCTGATAACCCTAAGCAGGGTTGTTTTGCCACTTCCATTGGGACCTAGCACAGCAAACATCTCGCCGTATTTTACGTCCAAGTTGACACCTCGTAGCACAGGCACGTGCCCATACGAAAAGTGCAGATTGTTTAGCACTATCGCTGCCCCATCAGTTCTCATAATGAATATCCCTTTCCTAACTTCCGTAGCATAAACAGGAAGAATGGAGCTCCAATCATAGCAGTCAATATCCCTACAGGCACTTCGTTTGGAGAGAGAACTACACGGGCTAGCAAATCAATGATTACCATGAAGGATCCACCGACCAAAGCAGTTACTGGAATCATTGTAGTGTGTTTGGGTCCGAAAGCCATTCTCATAACATGCGGCACAACCAATCCAACAAAACCTATGAGCCCACTAACAGATACGGCACTTGCGGTGAGCAAAGCAGATAAACCTATAAGAACAATGCGTGTATAGGTTACATTAACACCCAGGTAAGAGGCACCCTCATCACCAAGGGTGAGTGCATCAAGATCAGAAGCCATGAAAAACAGTACTAAGATAGTAACGAAGAACAAAGGCAATAAGACTCTTAGCTCATTCCACCCTGATACTCCAACACCTCCTAGCAGCCATACAAATACTGCTTTCAACTGAGATTGTACTAGGGGAGTAAATGCCATGATAAAGCTCATTATCGCTCCCAGAAAAGATCCTACAGCTACGCCAGCTAGTATCAGCCGAGTCGGATCAACGGATCCGAAGGCTCCAGCTATTAGGTACACTAACACGACAGATAGCATAGCCCCCACAAACGCCAGAAGTGGAACTGGGGCAAATCCAAGAAAATCCCACTTTAGCGCAAGTGCCATTGCAAGTACGGCTCCTAGTCCAGCCCCTGAGGATGATCCCAAGATATAAGGATCAGCCAGGGGATTTCGGAATACCCCTTGCATAATAAGTCCTGCTGATGACAACCCACACCCTACAAGGAAAGCTGCTACCACCCGAGGCAATCTAAGTTGGAATAAAATAGCGCTATCGCTCTCAGACCAAGTGACCGCAATAGGTAATCCTAGGGCATGGGCTATCATCCTGATTTCCTGGAGTGGTGAAATATAGGCCGAACCAATAGAGGATGCCAAGATGATAGATATAAAGGCTAAGATCATAAGAAAAAATATGACACCACCAGCTCTGAGCCAGTGGGAACTCTTTTTAATCTCAGAGCTAGTGGCTTGGACTTGACTGCTCATGATTAAACCTATCTTTCGCCAAATACCTCTGGATGAATAATAGCGGCAAGCTGCTTGATAGCTTGAGTCAACCTCGGGCCCGGCGTTGTATAAAGATCAGGGTTGACAGGTACTACCCTATTTTTCTTTACAGCTTCGATAGTACTGAAACCTTCCCTGCTCTTCACATCCTCAACTGTAGTCGGGTTGAGGAAATCAGGACCCACAAAGCCCTTGACATCCCCTAGGATTATTACCTGAGGGTTACGTCTCACTATAGACTCATAACTCACCTGTGGAAAAGGATTCTTGACACTACCAAATATATTTCGCCCTCCCGCGATGGTTATCATTTGGTCAACCAAAGATCCAGCACCATAGGTATAAGGCTTGCCTGGAGTACTAATGTCTGATTCGAAATAGACCCTAACTTTTGGCAGTTTGCTGGTCTTAGATTTCACCTGCTCGACAGTATCCTCCAGCTGAGAGGCAAGTTTATCCGCCTCCTCGGTGTGGCCTGTAATCCTACCTAGATCTCGGATATGCCTTACCACCTGGTCTATGGTGCCTGGATACCCCGTATTGATCACCGTTATACCAGCATCCCTTAGGGGCTTATCTACTATCTGCTCAGCCCCTAGACTACTTAGTACTAGATCCGGTTTTAGAGAAACTATCTGTTCTATATTGAATTTCTGGTACGTGCCTTTTATCTTAGGTTTCTCGGCAGCCTCTTTAGGATAACTAGTAAACTGATCCACAGCTATAACCTGATCACCCGCACCGATAGCGAATACCGTCTCATTATTTGAGGGAAATAGCGAAACTATCCTACGAGGCTGAGATCTCAGAGTTACTTTATGACCAGTAGCATCCGTATAGGTAAAAGGATACCCATTCTCCGAGGAACCACTGGTAGGTACTTCCGTCGCTGCTGGTGTGGTAGAAGCCGTGACCGTATTTTGAGGTGTAACTGTGGGAGAAGGAGATGTAACCGGAGTATCCCCCTGAGTCTCCTGTGGAGTTTCAGTAACAGAAGACACAGGAGAGGTTGGTGCAGCAGAAATCAAAGGGGTTGGAGTTGAGGAAACGTTCTGTTGTCCACAAGAGACTACCAGCAAGGCTAGAGAAGTAAGGATCGTAATCAGAAATGCTAGACGCCTAACCACTTCTACCTCCAGAAAATTTTTATTTATTCAAAGTTTGGGCGCCTAGCTGGCGTAAAACTAACAAAAAAGCCTTGCTCCCCATTTGGCAGCAAGGCGCACAATCTGTTAGATTACAAATCTCCCAGCGGCGCCCTTTGCTCGAAGGGTTGCCTGCTGACACCGTGAGGGCAGGTATTCGGGCTCAGCAGCAGACTGCTTACCGTTGCGGCACAGCGCCGGTCTCTAACCGGACTTCCCCTGTCACCTCACTGCCTTTATTTAGTTTTTGCGGGCATAATTATGCCCATATCTAAAGACGAATGTCAATGCTTTAGAGACCATCTACAGACAACAATTGAACAAAAAACCTCCTATAGTGTATAATTCCCCGTCCTAGTAAGATCACTATTGATTGAAGGGGTATTTGACTGTGCCCAAAAGAACCTATCAGCCTAAGAAGAGAGTTCGCTTAAGAGAGCATGGATTCAGGGCCAGGATGAAGACTCTCGGGGGGCGGGCAGTGATAGCTGCTCGCCGCAGGAAGGGTCGCTGGCGCCTTACAGCAAGCGATAGCAAGACCTGGAAATAAGATCCACCTTGGATAGGCTGCATCGGCTTACCTCATCAAAAGACTGGAAAGAGGTTAGAACTAGAGGTCGATGCAGCCGTACTAGTTTTGCTACTATTTGCGTGCTATTTGAAGGCGAGTCAGAGAAGTTTGGGTTTGCAGCTGCCAAATCTATAGGGTCGGTAGCAAAAAGGAATAGAGCGAAACGCAGGCTCAGGGAAGCGTTCAGGCAGACATATAAATTTGGTAGCAAGCCCTGTCTAGTTATAGCTATAGCGGGACCAGAATGTCTAACTATGGATTTCCAAGAACTAAAAAGCAAATTAGCCCAGCAGCTTTCGGATCTAGGGCTGCCTATATCGTAGGAGAAATTCTTAAGTTCACCGCGTTAGGTGCTATAAGGTTCTATCAACTTACTATATCGAAAGCTCTCCCCCCTTCATGCCGTTTCTACCCCAGCTGCTCACAATATGGGTATGAAGCTATCGAAAAATATGGTATCTTCAAGGGAGGATGGTTGACCATCAGAAGGGTCTTGAGATGTCACCCTTGGTCAAAAGGTGGGTTCGATCCCGTTCCATGATCGTGATTTACACCTGTGACTATAATTTATAAGAGGAATTTCTCCTTAGAACAGCTATTTAGAAGGAGTAGTTAGTTTTGCATATACCTGGTTGGAACTCATTAGTACAGTTAATAACTGACGGACTATTATTCTTCCAAGGACTTACCGGAAGTACTGCTCTAGCCATAATTCTGTTCACTATCATAATCAAGCTTATAGTCCTACCACTATCTCTTCCAGCACTCAGAAACTCTAGAAAACAACAGCAGATTGCTCCACTAATCAAGCAAATTTACAAGAAGCATGGCAAGGACAGGGCCGCTATAAGTGCAGAGACTATGGCATTGTATCAACAGTATGGCATCAACCCTATGAGTGGTTGCTTGCCACTGTTAATCCAATTCCCAATATTCCTTGCTCTATGGCAGGCAATAATGCATCTAAGTACTGGTAACAATGTTGGGGGATTGCTTTGGATAGATAACCTTGCGAGGCCTGATCACATCTTACCTTTCCTTGCTGCACTAGCACAGTGGCTGCAAACTAGGATGGCCATACAGCCCAAAGATCAAATAATAGATCCTCAACAGCGCAGCATGAACACTATAATGCAGATCATGCCTCTAATGGTTATATTCATAGGTTGGAACATAGCAGCAGGTGCTGTACTCTACTGGTTCGTATCAAGCTTGTTCAGTGCTGTGCAACAGTACTTCGTAACCGGCTGGGGCTCACTCGTGGATATGTTCCCCTTCCTGCCAAGAAAGAAGTTCCCTCCTCTGGAACCTATCAAGCCTAAGGAGGGGCAACCAGCTAGAAAAAGTTTCATGCAAAGAATGCAGGAAAAAGCTCTCGAGATGCAGCAACAGCAGCAAAAGTTACAGGCTCAAACAGCAGCGGCTTCAAATGCCTCTAGCGGTAGCGCCAATCGTAGCACTAATCGTAGCGCCAACGAAGAGATCATTCAGGAAGCCGAATTTCACAGTGGGATAAGATTCACTGATGATGCTTGGGGGCTGCCTGGGGCACCTGGTACTTCAGGCAGTAGTGCTCTGGCTGCATTAGACGCACCTTCTAAGCCACAACAGTCAAATAAAGCCAAAAAGCTTGAATCAAAGAAAAAAAAGAGAAGATAAATAAGGGTGTGGAGGTAATCTGGAAAATTGGAGAGGCCTGAGAAAGTCGAGATCTCGGCTACTTCTGTGGAGGATGCAATACAGCTTGCCTTGGAACAGCTAGGCAAGTCAAGAGATGAAGTAGATATAAAAGTCCTAAGATATCCAAACGAACCTGACGAGCACGGCTTTATAACGGACGAAGCTCTCGTATCAGTTAGCGTCAAGAGCAGCACTTCCGAGCTGCCAGAAGATCAAGAAGCTGAGAAGATTAAACACCTGCTTACACCTGATGAAAGAGAGACCGTTGCCAATCTCGGGCAGGAAGTCATGAGCGACATTCTGCATCACCTAAATCTGATTGCAAGTTGCAAAATCAACCAAAGGAGTTTAAGGCCAGACCAAGCCGAGTCTCCAGTAGTTCTCGAAGTAGAGGGAGAGGACCTAGGGATACTCATTGGGAGAAAGGGAGATAACCTAGATGATGTCCAGTTTGTGCTGAATCATATAGTCCAGAAGAAGGTAGGTTACTGGCCAAACTTACTACTTGATGTAGCAGGATACAGAAAGAGAAGAGAAGCAGTCCTCAGAGAAATGGCCAAGAGGGCAGCTGCACGCGTCGTCAGAACAAGGCAACCTTACAGCTTCGAACCTATGCCCCCTAGAGAGAGAAGAATTATTCACCTAACCCTTTCCCGAGATAATAGAGTGAGATCTGAAAGCTCCGGAGAAGGGGACGCGAGGCACGTAGTTGTTTATCCCAATCCTAGGAGACCTAATGCCGGCAACAGAAGAAAGTCCTGATTTCCTAATACTTGGACACGTAACCAAGGACATACTAGAAGAGGGCTATGTTATAGGCGGTACAGCTACCTATGCGGGAATCGTTGGTATAAAGTTAGGTGTTCGTACCGCTGTGGTAACTAGCTGCGACAATGATATTGACGTAAATGGAGCTCTCTCTGGAGCTGAGGTCAAGGTTATACCCAGCCAATACTCCACTACATTCGAAAATATTTACGTAGGAAATAAGAGACAACAGAGGCTACTAGCCAGGGCACTTCCAATATCGATTGATGATGTTCCGTCCAATTGGAGACAAGCCCCAGTGATACTACTTGGACCTGTCGCCAGAGAGCTGGAAAACGACTTATTCGATGCTTTTCCTCACGCTCTGGTAGGTATAACCCCTCAGGGAATGATGCGCGGATGGGGAGAAGACCATAAGGTATTCCCAATCCACTGGAAGGAAGCTGATAAGCTTCTAAAGCACGTGCAGGTCGCTATTCTCAGCGAGGACGATCTAGTGGATGAGTCCGATTTAGACATGTACCTCAATACTGTTCCCACAGTCGTAGTTACAAGAAGCGATAGAGGAGCAACAGTATTTCACCAAGGACAGGAGAGGTCATTCCCTGCATTTCGTTGCAATGTAGTGGATGCTACTGGAGCCGGCGACGTGTTTGCCGCTTCATTCCTTATAGAGCTATACCGTACAGGCAGTATAGAACACGCTGCCACTTTTGCAAATGCAGCAGCTTCCTTTGCGATCGAAGCTGTAGGACCTACCGGTATACCTACTAGGGAAAAGATCGAAAAAAGAATTGCTGATGCCTGTTACATACTAACAGAATAAACTAGTAAGTAATCTGCCAAGGTCTCACCAAATAACCTTAAATCTTCTAACCATTGTCTGAGTTAGCACTACCTACAGCGAATACTGTAGGTAACGGATCATAACTGCTCGTAATATTATCATCCAGGATGACTTCCGTTCCCTTACGTACAGTACGCTCTATTACCACATCAGCACCTGCAGAAGCGTATAGATAAGTCTCAGTCTTGCCAGATTCTAATGTAGGGTCAGTCCAATAGATATCGCCTATAGGCTGAACGACATTTTCTATGATGGGTGGCTTTACATCAACCGACCAACCCGGATCTGTACCATAAAGATTCACCTGTACGGTCTGGTCCTGGTCTGACACGCTGACCTGAATCAGGATAGCAGCAGGCGTGCTGTTCGTAAATCTCAGGTCGGTACCCGGAACGAGAACCATAGCGTCGGTCCCAGGTTGCTGGTTCTCCTGTTGATAGAAATCCAATCGGTAAGGCATGGAATGCCTTTCTAGAATTGGCAATCCTGCATAGAGCGCGGCTCTGAAAACAGTTGTGGCGACCTGATTAATACCGCCTGGCCACCCTTGTAGCTCAAGCCTATTATCCCCAACAAGTTCAGGCTTATAACCTGCAGATTCTGAGATCTTACCAATAGCATCAGCGAACGAGAAATCGCTGCCCGCGGGTATTACATAACCATTGATAGCCTGGGCCGCCTTCTTGATGTTATCTATACGTTCCGGTCTCGACCCTCTAAATCCCGATACACCTGAGGCTATAAGCTCCTTGATACCAAGCGAAGCTATGTTGTTCTCTGATACAGATGGGCTGATACGAGAAATAGGGAGTTGCACCTGCCGAGAATTCGATTTAGCAGCTTCCTGTATTAGGCCAATAGCTCGATCAATATCTAGTCTCCTGCCCAGTTTTCCTGGAGCAAGAACCGACAGATGCCCATTATCCCATCTTAATCGAGCATTTACTGGTTCTGAATTTATATCCTTAGCAACTGAATCAAGGTAGTTCTCCAGTTCAACAGGATCTAAGTAGACATCTAGCTCAGTGTTACCTTTTACCTTTACGGGTTTACTTCTAAGCCAATCTTGGAGCTTATCAGTGGTTATCTGCCATTTCTGTTGATTGTCACCAACTAACGTTATAGGCGATGAAATCATGCTCTTAGCCAGTGACTCTGCCTTACTGACTTCTTGACTGCTGATAGTACCAGCAGTAGTGTACACAGCGATGCTAACAGGCCCCTTAGACATCTTCCTTAGAGAGGTCAAAACCTTGGATTCTGTCTCAGGCTGAAGGAAAGTATAACCGGCTCCACCACCCTCTATCTGAATGTTGCCGTCAGAGACTTGGATGGAAGGATTTAGAGGATCCCGATTGATTTGCCTGCCTATGTCCGACAAATAGCTTGACAACCTACTTTCATCTATACGCATGACAATAGGCACGACCTCTGGACTTTGCTGGCCAACTAGTGTGCGAGCAATGACTAAGATAACTGGATCTTCTCTACCAGCTCTCATAGCCCTGTTGACGGTAGCTTCTACGTCTATCGTAAGTCCTATGTCCTCAGCAGCGGGATGCCATTGAAGTTGGCCAAAAGTCAGTACGACAGGGTTATTCAGGTAATCCTCTAGCGAGGACTCCAGCTTTTCCTTAGCATCATCCTGAGTAAGGGAGCCTACAGCTATATTCCCAACCACAACCTGAGGGTATATCCTATCTGAGTAAGCTCTTGTGATGAGAAAAGCAGAGCCTAACAAAACCACCACAAAGACCGCCAGTACTGGCAAAGCGGCCCGAATAAGCCTAAGTAGAAATGATCTACCGTAGGGGTAGTTTCTGAGCTCAGATGCCTCTTCTCGCCAAGACTCGATTTCCCTGGCGACGATCTTTTCCATTTGAGCCCTGCGGGTCTCACGAGCTGAGGGATGATGACTATGAGGATTAGTTGGGAATCGCCAGTCTTTGTAATCACGCATGCTTTATTCTATCTTGCCAGCCTAAGCTTTACAGCTCCTAGAGTTAGTATGTCACCTACATTCACAGGAGAGGGTTCAATGACATCTTGGCCGTTAACTAATGTACCGTTGGTACTACCAGCATCTCGAATGTACCAAGTGCCGTCCCAAAGATACAAAATAGCATGCTCTCCAGAAACGGTAGGGTCATCCAAGACTATAGCATTCGATATCTTCCTGCCAATAGCAGTAGTCGGCTCAAGAGGGAAAACTGTTCCTGGCCTTAGGCCAGTACGCCCTGGGTCTACGACCACAAGTTGACCAAACCGGCTGTTTTGAGATGTAGTAGCAGTAACTGCTCTAAGCTCCCTTAGAGCTATTCTCACCACCTCAAAGAGGAAGATATATAGCAGGGCTACGAATCCCACATTGAGAAGGAACACAAGTAGATCGTAGTTTATCCTCACTGCGGTCCTTCCCAAACCTCTATCTTAGACTGAACCTAATGTCTACGCTACCCAGGGTTATCCTGTCACCATGTTCCAAGGCCTTCTCCCTAATCGCATGGCCATTGACGTATGTACCATTAGTACTGTTCAGATCTTTTATGTACCACTCGCTACCACGAAGGTATATCTCGGCATGATGCCTAGATACCATTGGGTCTTCCAGAATTATCTGATTATCCAGTCCCCTGCCTATGGATGCACGGCCAGAAGGAGATAAGTGAAATCTTTGACCATTTTGGGGACCACTTATTACCGTCAAGAAAGCAGATGCTGGGATCTTTGGTCGTGCTCTAGTAACCTCTATAGGTTGAGTAAATTCAAGCTGTGGATCGATCTCACCAGGTCCCAGATCTTGCAGATAAGACTCTACATGAACTGATCCAGGCTTGACATTTGGATCAGAAATTATCTGGACTTTAGGTTTAGTAACGAGTGTTAAATTATGAGCCCTTGCCCTGTCCTGAATATAAGCGGAAAAATCACGCTCTAGAGCTGTCTTGAAACGCTCAAATGGCTCATAATCTCTAGGATGCAAGGATACTTGGTAGTAATTAGGAGCGAGTATCTGACCTAGGCCTACAACCTGGTTGGTCTCAAGTTCCCTTTCTAGGCGATGAGCTATTTCAGCTGGCTGTACTCTGGGCCTAAAGATACGGGTAAAGGCCCCCTCAAATAAGGCCTCTAACCCGCTCTCCAGGCGCCTGAGTACACTCACCTACTACCTCCGCAGATAGCAATCAACTTAGGCGCTCTCCTCAAGTTGCTTGCTATCTTCCCATGTCACAAGCTTAGGCTTAGATCTATTCCGTATAGTATCCCCATCGACAATACACTTACGTACACCGGTCAGGGAGGGTATCTCGTACATGGTCTCTAGCAAGACTTCCTCTATCGTGGACCTTAGCCCTCTAGCACCCGTCTTGCGAGCTATAGCCTCCTCAGCCGCAGCTTCCAGAGCATCGTTTGTGAACTGTAGCTCTACGTTATCGAGAGCCATAAGTTTCTGATATTGCTTTATAATCGCGTTCTTGGGCTTGGTCAGTATATGGATCAAATCCTCCTTAGTTAGAGGATCCAACGTAACCACAACAGGTAATCTACCAATGAACTCTGGGATCAGCCCAAACTTCAACAGATCCTCTGGAATAACATGCTGAAGCACCGAACCCTCAGACTGACCAGAGTCATATTCTTGCCGCGCGAAACCTAGAGATCTCTTTGCGCCTATTCTCTTGGCTACTATGTCTTCCAGGCCCTCAAAAGCACCACCACAAATGAACAGTATGTTAGTCGTATCGATCTGTATAAATTCCTGATGAGGATGTTTCCGTCCGCTTTGTGGAGGTACATTAGCGACGGTTCCCTCTATGATCTTCAGGAGTGCCTGTTGTACGCCCTCACCTGATACATCCCTGGTTATCGAGGGATTGTCACCTTTACGGGCAATCTTATCTATCTCGTCTATGTATATGATTCCTCGCTCGGCCCTCTGGATATCCAGATCTGCAGCTTGTATCAACCGCAGGAGTATGTTCTCGACGTCTTCTCCAACGTAACCGGCCTCGGTAAGAGCAGTAGCATCAGCTATTGAGAACGGCACGTCCAAAATCTTAGCCAAAGTTTGAGCAAGGAGCGTCTTACCGGAGCCGGTAGGACCTATCATAAGTATATTGCTCTTCTGAAGTTCCACATCATCGATCTGCATATCTGCGGCAACGCGCTTGTAGTGGTTGTAAACGGCCACCGAAAGGGTTTTCTTAGCCCTGTCCTGCCCCACCACATAATTATCCAGGAGCTCATAAATCTTCTTAGGAGGTGGAATTCTAGACGGTGCCGGCTCTCGACGGAGACCAGCTGACTCCTCCTCATCTATAATCTCTCGGCACAGGTCCACACACTCATTGCAGATATAAACTGCTCCTGGACCAGCTATCAATCTTCGAACGTCTTCCTGGCGCTTGCCGCAGAAGGAGCATTTATAGCTTGATCTGGAACTTCTAGAATTGGACATTTCCTCTCCCGTAACTAAGTAGTACTCTGCACATTACCTGCAGGTAGCTGCTTTGTACTCGCCATTATTTCGTCAATGATACCGTATTCTTTGGCCTCTTCGGGAGTCATGAACTTCTCCCTGTCAAAGTCGATCTCTATTCTCTCCAAAGGTTGGCCAGTATGCATTGCCAGTAGCTCACGCACCCTACGCTGCATCCTGATTAGAAACCTGGCTTGCTGCTCTACATCAGCAGCAGCACCTTGTGCCCCACCACTCGCAGGATGCATATGTATAGTAGCGTTGGGCAGGGCATACCTCTTACCCTTAGTACCCGCAGCAAGCAGCGGTGTAGCCATGCTGGCCGCCAAGCCCATACAAATTGTCACGATATCAGGCCTGACAAATTGCATAGTGTCGTATATCGCAAGACCAGCTGTGATAGAACCGCCAGGACTGTTTATGTAAAACTGTATATCCCTCTCAGGATCTTCGGCGTCCAGAAATAGTAGTTGAGCGATAATGAGATTTGCTATCTGATCATCAATGGGAGTTCCAAGGATAATTATTCTATCTTTTAGAAGGCGAGAGTAAATATCAAAAGCCCTCTCACCTCTATTGGTTGTCTCTATTACCATAGGAATAAGCGATCTGGGATCGGTAACCATTTCTCTATCCTCCGAAAAATAACACCTCTACTATCCATTTTAACAACGCAGGCAAGGATCTAAAGCTTGTCGCTTATTTTGCTATCAACTACATGCCCTTCTACACCTTACGAGCCTCGTCATTACCTTCAGCTTCAGACTCTTGAGACTCTTCAGAAGCCTGAACTAAGGCTTCACCCTCAGCAGTCACCTCGCTTTCATTGGCACCACTCGCGACATCTTGAATAGCCGAATTCTCAGCATCCACTTGTGAGGCCGAGGAGTCAGGAGTTTGCTCTGAGCCTTCACTTGCTGGTTCCTCCTTAGGATAAAGTGGCTCTCCAGTGGCTATTTCCACGATTCTGTCGAGGAACCGACGATCGTAAATGTCAGCCCTTATACGATCTCGCCACTCCTGGGTATCTAGCAAGGCTCTTGCCTCGGCGCGCTCAGATTCGTCTATACGCTCTGCGATCCTATCTATCTCTCGCTGGATTTCGGATTCATCGACCTCTATATTTTCAGCCTTAGCTATCTCCGATAGAACTAACCGCCTTGTCAGCCTCTTCTCGGCGTCAGGGCGTAGAGTCTTTCTGAGATCCTCTATAGTCTGCTGAGTAAATCTTAGGTACTGCTCGAGAGGTATCCCTTGAGCACTGAGGTTTTCACGAATATGAGCCAGCTGATGGTCTACCTCATGTTCGATAAGCACCTGAGGCATGTCCACCGTAGAGGTCTCTACCATCTTCTCTATGACTTCATTTGCCACTCTGTCACGCTCCTCAGCTTCCCTTTCAGCCTGGAGCCTCTCCCTAACTTTCTGCCTCAGATCTTCAACGCTCTCAGCGCCTAGGCCAGTCCGCTTAGCAAAGTCATCATCCAGATCAGGAAGCTGAAGCTCCTTTATGCTCTTTACGGTAACCTTATACTTAACAGGCTTACCTGCGTACTCCTCTACAGGATAGTCCTCAGGTAACTTAGACTCAACCTCGTAGTCTTTGCCCTCTTCTGCACCTTCTAAAGCCTTCTCAACATCTTCAGGTAGATAACCTCTACCGAGGACTATAGTAAGATCCTCTCTCTTACGAGGCTCCTCGCCTTCGTACTGTTCTTCTATATCTACGACAAGCTGATCACCATTCTTGGCAGGGCGCGCAGGATCAGGAGTAACCCACACACCCTCTCTCTCTCGAAGAGATTCTATATACTTGTCAACATCCTCATCGGTGACAATTACCTCACGGCGCTCGACCCGGACAGATTTATAATCACCTAGCTTTACTGTGGGTTCAACTGGAAGGGTGACTTCAAACCTGAAAGGCTCACGCTCAAGCAACTTAAAAGCCTGAGGCTCGGCTATAGGGTTTATCTTCTCCTGCTCAACAGCCTGCTCGATAGCATTGGGTACTATCTCTCGGGTGGCTTCTTCAAAAATAGCTTCCTCCCCTAGGTACCTCTCAATCAATACCCTAGGAGCCTTCCCCTTTCGGAATCCAGGAATAACTACTCTATTAGCCAACCTGCGATAGGCTCTGTCTATCTCTTTATCAACAGTTTCTTTATCTACCTCTATCTCAAGTCTAACTACGCTACCAGGAAGTCTCTCAGATTCGACCTTCACCAAAGACTCTAACCCCCATATAGTCTTGTTAGTCACTGACTTAGATCAGTGGGCATAAGTATAGTATTACTTATAAATACCCGGCGCGCAATTATATCACCTTGTGGGCCATTTTGGCTTTAGCCGCCAAGAGTGTAGCCGCGCAGCCTCCTGAGGGTTGAGGGGTCGAGAACTAATATATGGTCATGCCACTGGATTATAGTCTCCAGCCCCGACAGTCCTTCAGCCTTCTTCAGGGCATTGCCCAAAGTAATTCTACGGCTATTCCAATAAATATATCTGTGTCTTCTAGAATCTGCCTGAAGGTCTCTTAGATAACTAATCAGCTGGGCTTTTGTTTTGATCTCTGTCATCTCTTTCCACCTGCAATACGATGAGCAACAATTTTCCTGACAGCTCCATAGAGACTAATAAGCTTCAGTATGAGCCGCCACCTAATATTTGGAACAAGTATGGTAGAACCGCAAAGTGCGCATTGATACCATCTTCCTAACTCATTTTTGACAGGCGGGCCTGTAAACTTATGATCCCTTCTGGAGCTGCAGCTGAGCACTTGATTCTCCTTCGAGATTTCTTAAGCATCCACTATTAAGATGCCTACACAGGTGTTAAGTAGGTGTGAAAGAATAGGAAATTGTCGTCAAGAAGATGTAAAATTACTGACCGAGACCATTCTGGGAAGTCCTGCCAAGTCTTGAAGGACGACAATACTGGCGCCAGGAAACCTGAGTTTTATTTCGTGCTTTAGCTTGTCAACTAACCTTGGATCCACTTCTAGTAAGCAGTAAGCGCCATATGAGCAATGTTTTGGTAGTTGATCCAAGAGCTCTCTTATATACTCCAAACCATCCTCTCCGCCGAAGAGAGCAGTTCGCGGCTCCCATAAAATCACATCGGGTTGAAGTGAATCAGCCTCAGATTCAGGTATATATGGGAGGTTAGCAACTACCATGTCTACCATCTCATGCACCGGGTCCAGAAGATTACCTTGTAGGAGAAATACTCTATCCTGCACTCCATGTTTCTGGACGTTCCTTCGAGCAACATCCAGCGCATCGTGTGAAATATCAGTAGCAACAACCTTCACATCTGGACGTTCTATAGCAATAGATATAGCGATAGCCCCCGATCCAGTACCCACATCAGCTACCACAGCTCCCTTTGGAGCAAGCTTTTTTGCCAGATCAACAAGCATCTCTGTTTCCGGTCTTGGGATAAGTACTGACCTAGAGACACAAAAAAGCCTTCCATAGAACTCCTTGTAACCTAGGATGTAGGCAATAGGTTCGTGACGGGACCTACGCTCGACTAGACCAAGAAACTTCTCTTGATCCGGTAGGCTTACCTCTTGATTCAGGTTAGCTAACAAACTGGTTCTATCAATCCCTAAAACACTAGCAAGAAGGAGTTCTGAATCCAAAGAAGGATTTTCTACCTCGGCGGCTTTCAGCCTGGCCTTTGCTTTCAGAAGCAATTCTCTAATAGTAGCCATAACGAAGAGCTTATTAACTTTTGAGGGTCGCTTAAAAAATAAAGGCGGAGAGGGTGGGATTCGAACCCACGAGGCGGGATTTACCGCCTACGCGATTTCCAGTCGCGCGCACTAGACCAACTATGCGACCTCTCCGCGTATACACGCTCAGGAATCCCTGAGCGGAGGGGGTGGGATTCGAACCCACGAGGGCTCATCGCCCTGCCCGCTTTCGAGGCGGGTGCACTAGTCCACTATGCGACCCCTCCAGCGTGTTAGTATACCAAACTACTATATATGCGTTTCAAGGGTATTACCTCTCGGCAGCACTCTGAGAGCCGTAAAGAGAGTTCCTTACGAACCTATGCAGATAATTCCAGTTGTTATTTCTGGGATACAGGATGTACTGTCCATCGCTGCTCATACCCTGATCGAGGGCATTATCGAGCCCTAAAACCACTGATCTCTTATCATCTATTTTTCTACCAAATATGCTTGCAAGATCCCTGACCGATAGATTGGTCTTTATATCATCCTGCACAGCATCAGCAAGCTTGAACCCTCTTATAATGCCAGATGGCGAGAGTAGCTTACGCTTGATCGCAGATACCACTAACTGCTGTCTAGCAGCCCGCGCAAAGTCACTAGACTCTCGAGGGTCATTCGTATACCTAGCTCTGGCATAACGTATAGCTTCTTCGCCATCCATATGTTGCACACCCTTTTTGAACCTTATAGTAATCCATTTATAGTTTATTCTCGGATCATCATTAGCTGGATACTTTGCGGTAAAAGACCTAGGGACATTTACATCGACCCCCCCGAGTGCATCTACTAGGTCTCTAAAGCCGTTAAAGTCGACCGTCATCCAGCCCTGAATGGGAATGCCTAGTGCATGAGATATATCCTCTGCGGCAGCCGCAGCCGCTTTGCGGTGATTACGAGTCTGGGCAAACGCATAAGCATAGGCGGCATTTATTTTACGATAGTAGCCAGAGCCGTAAGGTGATTCTATCCAGAGGTCTCTAGGAATGCTAAGACGAGATGCAGGACCTCCATTTAAGGGCACGCTATATATCATCAAGGAATCCGTCAAGTAAGCTCCATCATGATTACCACCGCCATAACCCATAACTAATAGATTAAAGTGCCCCTCTTTACGAGCTAGTTGGTTAATATCTGACTCCAAGGCGCTTTTGCGGCTAATTGCCATACTGAAAGCATTCGCTCGATTGTAGGCAAATATGCCAAACACCACGGTAGCAATGAGCAATAGTACTATTACTAAAGATGCTAACTTTATAACCCTCATCTTATACAGAAAACTTCTCCTAGTAGTCGAAACTATTTAGTTACCTCTAATAATGATAACGAAACATATAAGTATTAGTTTTTCGGCACCGTTATTGCTAATCCTATTTTTACAAAGATCTTTAGGAGAAGAGGCGCATGAACCATATAGTAAGCGAAGGTATGGATGTCATAGATGCTACTGGAAACAAATTAGGGGAGATAACCAAAGTATGGGAAGAAAAAGAGAAAATCATTGAAGGATCAGAGGAACAACCAGAAGGCAGAGGTATCAATCCCCCTACTCCCGCAAGTGGTCCCCCAACGGGCGATTTCATAAGAGCCGGAATGGCCCCTAGAGAATCCCTTATAGAACCTAGTCTACAACCTACCACCGACTTCGATGAGAAGCTAGCAAATGAACCCCTACAAACCGCTGGAGGGGGTTATATGCAAGTAAAGAGTGGTGGACTACTCTCAAAGAGCCTGTACATTCCTATGACAGCTATAAAGGAAGTTCGTGAGCAGCAGGTACTACTCAGATTTACCAAGGATGAGCTAGAGAACATGGGGGCTGGCAACAAGCCAGACTGGCTCACTTAACAGGCTGGGGAGCCCTTAGCATATATCCTATACCCCGTATGGTGTGTATCATATCGGGCTCGCCGCCAGCCGTTAGCTTGGAACGTAGGTAGCTTATGTAGACTTTTACGGCGTCAGAGTCTATGTCAAAGGAGTAACCCCATACACGTTCGAATATGGCCTCTTTACTTACGACATGCCCCTCGTTGCGAGCCAAGAACTCCAACAAGTCAAACTCACGTGTAGTAAGGTCAAGCTTGCGCTCACCCCTCATAGCCTCTCTAGAAGCTAGGTTGAGAGTCAGATCGCCAACTCTAATAATACTCTTCTCCTGGGGCTGCCTCCTTCTCAATGAAGCTCTGATCCGCGCTAGAAGTTCCTCAAAATTGAACGGCTTAGTTATGTAATCATCAGCACCAGCATCAAGGCCCGCTATCTTGTCCTCAGTCGCGTCCTTCGCAGTAAGGATGATAATAGGCAAGTCAGGATCTAGCCCTTCCCGCAGGCGCCTGCATACCTCTTCCCCACTCATTTCAGGAAGCATCAAGTCCAAGATAACGAGATCGGGGGGATTATCCCTGGCCTTATCCAGCCCTTCTTCGCCTGAAGCTGCAGTATCGACCAGGTAGCCCTTAAATGTTAGCCCTCTGCGCAGAAGGTCAGCTATTTGATGTTCATCCTCGATTACTAAGATTCTTGCCTGCTGGTTGGACATATCTCTACGAGATTATACCAGTGATAACAAAAATAAATAGTGGCTCCATTAGACACCCAATGATGACTAGCCTTTATATAGTAACCTAACAACTATTACAATAAGCTTGTAAATATAGCGTTTTGGAGGCAAAGTTGGATTTTAGGGTCTTAGTTGCTGATCCCATAGCCCCTGAAGGTGTCGAGTTACTTCGAAAATACTCCCAAGTAGATGTCAGGACCGGTTTATCAGAGCACGATCTCATACAAGCCATACATCAATATGATGCACTCGTAGTACGAAGTGAAACTAAGGTTACATCGCGGATCATTGAGGCAGGCGATAGGCTTCAAGTGATCGCTAGGGCAGGAATCGGAGTAGATAACATAGATGTGGATGCTGCCACGAAAAAAGGCATACTCGTTGTCAATGCACCTCTAGGTAACACGGTAGCTGCTGCTGAGCATGCCATAGCGCTAATTTTATCCTTGGCAAGAAATATTCCTCAGGCAGACGCGTCCATTAGGCGAGGAGAGTGGCAAAGAAGCAAGTTCATGGGTGTAGAGCTTGCCGGGAAAACCCTAGGGATAGTAGGACTGGGCAAGGTAGGCGCAGAGGTGGCTCGGAGAGCAAGGTCTTTCAATATGAACCTATTAGCATATGACCCATATGTATCAGCGAGCATCGCTGAAAGCCTAGGAGCTCGGCTGGTTTCTCTAGATGAATTATTGAGAAACTCCGACATTGTAACTGTCCATGTACCGCTACTTCCGAGCACGCGTAATCTAATCAGCAGTAGTGAGTTTGCCATTATGAAGCCTGAAGCCTTGCTAGTCAATGTAGCAAGGGGGGGTGTGGTCAATGAAGAAGCACTCGTGGAGGCCCTGAAAGAAGGCAAGATTGCAGGAGCAGCCTTGGACGTCTATGAAAAAGAGCCTCTACCACCAGATAGCCCTATTATACATCTGGAGCACACAGTACTAACTCCACACCTGGGGGCATCAACCAAAGAAGCGCAAGTCAAGGTAGCACTCGAGGTGGCTGAGCAGGTCATTGATGTACTTAATGGCAGGCCGGCAAGAGGGGCGGTCAATGCTCCCTCCCTACCTCCAGAACTGCTTGCTGGAGAGCTTGGTCATTACATAGAGCTAGCAGACAAACTCGGTAGGCTGTACACACAGGTACATGGCTTTAGCCATACGGGCATAGAGATAGTGTACTGCGGCGACCTGGCGAGTCAGGACCATAGATTGATACGTAGTGCTGTTTTGCGAGGGCTGCTAGAGCCTATTAGCAGCGAGAGAATCAGCTTTGTGAACGCAGAGATTATGGCCCAGGAGAGAGGTTTGAGAGTAACTGAAGCCACGGGAATGGCCCCGGAAGGCTATACCAGTAGTTTGAGGCTGCAGAGTGCTGAGGGCGTGCTAGAGGGCACGGTGATAGGTGAAGAGCAGAGAGTAATACGTTTGGACAAATTCCCCGTGGACTTTATTCCTAGCGGATACTTCTTGTTCTGTCCGCACATTGATAGGCCCGGTGTTATAGGTGCAATAGGTACTATACTTGGTAATCACAACATCAATATCAGCGCTGCTATGAGCGGCAGGCTCACCCCACGGGGCGAGACTATGTTGGTACTCACATTAGATGAGCCCGTGCCAGATGAGGTGTGTGAGGAAATCAGGCAGAAAGTCCCTGGTATAGGCCGGCTAACACGCGCAAGTCTATAACCGAGGAGCAATAACTATGGGTTCGTTAGGCTCAGCTACCGTGTCTTTCATAGGTGCAGGAGCCATGGCCGAGGCCATGATAGCTGGTGTACTAAACCGGCAAATGATCAAGCCGGAGCAGGTCCATGCAAGCCACCCTAGAGCTGACAGACGCCAGGAACTGCAATCTAGATATGGAATCAAAGTACATCACATGAACCTGGAAGCAGCCCAGGCCAGTGATATAGTAGTGCTAACTATCAAGCCTCAGATCCTTAAGAGGATAATACCTGAGTTGCGCGGCAACCTGAGAGCGGACCAACTGGTACTGAGCATAATAGCCGGTGCTCCAATTCATGCCTTGGCAACTGGGCTACTGCATCCAGCCATAGCCAGGGCAATGCCCAACACTCCAGCACAGATAGGCCAGGGAATGACCGTATGGACCACTACCCATGAAGTCCATCATGATCAGAAAGCGCAGGTAAAAGAGTTGCTTGGTGCACTCGGCAAGGAGATCTGGGTCGAGGACGAACAGATGGTAGATATGGCTACAGCGCTGAGTGGTACTGGCCCTACCTATGTATTTATGGTGATGGAAGCTCTTATAGATGCGGGTGTACACCTAGGATTTTCAAGACGAGTAGCTACAGAGCTGGTGGAGCAAACGATGCTCGGGTCGGTAATGTTTGCGCTAGAGACCAGAAAACATCCAGCAGAGCTACGCAACATGGTAACGTCCCCGGGAGGAACTTCAGCTGAAGCTATATACCAGATGGAGAAAGGAGCCCTTAGAACAGTACTCTCTAAGGCTGTTTATGCAGCTTTTCTACGCACTCAAACACTGAGTGAGAGTGTGAGCAAAAGTATCAACAAAGAATGATACCATCCGAACCTATTACCAATACTAGGGTTCGGATGGTATCCAACCAAGATTGTTACTATCCACTCCTCTTCAGTCTACCCGTTCGCTTAGCGTAGTGCTCAACTTTCAGGAATATCCATACACCAATTGGGATGCTTACCACGCCCGTTATAACCAGGGGGACCAACACATCACCAAGTTGAGCAACTCCACTACCCTCCATAAGCGTGCGTCTCATCCCCTCTAATACGTAGGTAGCTGGCGATATCTTAGCCAGAGGCTGCATCCAACCTGGTAAGACTGATATAGGGTAGTAGACTCCCGACACCAGCAGCAGTATGCCGCTTATCATAAAGGTCATCTCCGCCCCCCTCTCTGTAAAGAGGAGCGGCAAGATAGAAGCCATTATACCGACACCAATAAAGCTTAGGGACCCTATTACACCTACCACTAGTGCACCAATGTAGTTGGCCCTTGCAAGATCCAAGTCTACAAAAAGACCAATAGCCCCAAAGAGCACAGCAGTACGTAGTAAGCCGTAAACTACACTGAATAATGCAGTACCCAGCATATGAGTGGTGCGGCTTATAGGTGCCATAAAGGTATACTCAATAGTACCTTCCCATCTCTCCCAGGCTATCATTTCACTTATTGAGTCGAACACCGATCTCAGATAAGCCCAGACAAGGGTACCTATGACCAAATAAAGCACTAGATGCCTAGCATCCGTACCTTGGGCCTTTCCTATATAAATAACCGATAGAGAGCTAGTAAGGCTATATACAAAGAAAGCAAGCTCCCATCCCCAGTATCTTTTGACCAAGTTGAGGTTTCGCTCCACAAAAGCATAGCTGGCACGAAGCTCTCGAAGGAGCGTGGGTGGATTATAAGTGCTCATACTGTTGAAACTCCTAGTAGTGTATTAATCCTCTATTTCTTGTTCATCTTCTTCAAGGCTGCGACCAGTGAAAAACATGAAAGTATCCTCAAGGGTAGGTGCAGGATTAGCGGGTGTTGCCACCATACCCTTCAGCTCCTGCGGTGTCCCTTCAACTATCAGCTTACCCTTATCAATGATGGCTATCCTGTCACAGAGCGCATCAGCCTCCATCATATCATGTGTGGTCAGGAGTATAGTGGCATCGTGCTCTTCCCTAAGCTGCTTGACCAGTTGCTGCACATCCAGTTTAGACCTAGGATCAAGACCAGTTGTTGGTTCATCAAGCAGTAGCAACACGGGAGTAGTCAGGAAGGCTCTAGCTATCGCTACCTTCTGCTGCATCCCACGCGACATCTGCTCTAGGGGACGTGAAAATCGATCGGGAGGTATGCCTAGTCTGCTTAGAATCTCGGGAATTTCTCTTCTGGCCCTAGAGGCAGGCACACCATATAACCTGGTAGCATACATCAGGTTCTCCACTGGCGACAACTTCTTGAAGAAGCTAGCCTCTACAGATACCCTGTTGAGTAGTCTCTTGACCATCTTCTCATGCTTTACAACATCAAAGCCAAAAATCTTTATCTCCCCACCATCTGGTATTAGAAGGGTAGACATCAGCCTTATTAAGGTGCTCTTACCAGAGCCATTGGCCCCAAGTATTCCATAGATTTCATTCCTCTTAACCCTGAGTGAGATATGGTCCACAGCCACGACCTGCTGAGGTTTCTCAACTTCATCGGTCCCTCGGAACCTGTCCAAGAAACTCTTTCCTCCGAACGTTTTATAGGCATCTCTTACTACTAATGCATACTCTTGGTCCAACACTCCTATCAAAGATGATCTATTGGCTGTAGAAAGGGAAGAATCACTACTTAGACCCACGCCGTTCCTCCTTCAGAAAAATGACAAACAAATAGGCCGTTAGGAGAGCCCTTACTCTCCGCCACGGCCTAATCATTTGATCTAATTGTGTGGTAAAACTATGTCAGCCGAAGGGATGCTTCTGGCGGAGAGGATACAGCTGCCGCGCTCGTAGACGAACAGAGCTTAGCAACCTGCCGATGCTATGCGAAACAGTTATGTTGCTGATACTCATTCGTCCTCTCCACCTTGTCGTTGTCAACCACTACTATAGCGACATTAGAAGAAGAAAGCAACCGAAAACGATATATTCATAGAAGCAAAATTTGACTAACCAATAAGCAATAACCCATAATAACAATCGGTATTGCCGACGTAGCTCAGCGGTAGAGCAACTGTTTCGTAAACAGTAGGTCGAGGGTTCGAATCCCTCCGTCGGCTCCTTGTAACATAGATCCTGCAAGGAATTCCAGCTCCATATTCCCATTCAAGCCTCCCTCCCTGACAGCAAGACTATATCTGCGTTGACGTCAGGTTGTACCAGAGAGGGGAAAGCTGGAAGGCAGAAGAATTGGCAGAATCTTCTTGTAAGTAACCTATCCCTGCTGGTGTAGCCCCTGGCTGCCCCACAGCTGCGAGGCTTTATCGTCTCGAGTATTCTCCACCGCCAGGAACCTTAAGTTAGCTATCAATTCTCCGCGTATCGCTGCACCAACAACTGCCTCTTAATAGCACACTAAGCAAACTTATCAGTTGTCGAGATTGGCGACACTAGTCAGAGACAAGGCTCTAACATTATTTTGCTCAATATCCTAACACTAGAGTAGAATACATGCGTTACTAGTTAGCGCTGGAGGATGATAGTGAAGACCGTCACTGTCCACTCTCGTGAGGGATATCAGCAAGAGATCATGGCTGGAAGCCACACCTTTATGTCTGACCTTCCAATAAGCGAGGGAGGTAACGAGACGGCTCCGGAACCCTACGACCTTCTGCTAGCAGCTCTTGGAGCATGTACATCGATGACGCTTCGAATGTACGCAGAGCGAAAAGGGTGGAATCTTGAGGATATCAGAGTTGAGCTAAGCATCCGCAAGTCACCAGGAGAAAAAGACGTCGTACACAAGAAAATCGAAGTAACAGGAGATCTCACGGAAGATCAGATAGAGCGTCTTAGATATATTGCTACTAGGTGCCCTGTTAACCTCACTCTGCGCCGAGGAGTAGAGATGGAGGAAGAGATAAGGCTTGCAAGCACCTCTCAAGCAACGACAAATATTCCTAGAGATTAGTGATCACAATATAAAACATCCTTGACTTCGATAATACTTGAACATCAATAATTGTTCCTGCAATTAGAAACCGATTAGCAACATCAGGAGAATAAATCTTGGACTCTATAGTCACAGTTAGAGCCTTAAGAAAGGTTTATCATGTCCCTGAACGTGAAGCCGGCATTGTATCAGCAGTAGCAAGTTTGTTTAACCGCAAAACTCGTGAGGTGGTAGCAGTAGATAACATCTATTTTGACTTACCTCCAGGTGAGGTAGTAGGCTTCCTAGGACCAAATGGAGCAGGAAAGACTACTACCCTTAAGATGCTCTCAGGGCTACTGTATCCAACTTCGGGAGAAGCACTCGTACTTGGACATCATCCCTGGCGTCGAGAAAGAAAATTCCTGCAGCAGATTACCCTTGTTATGGGACAGCGCACACAACTCTGGTGGGATATCCCGGTAATAGACTCGTTTGAGATGTATAGGGCTATATACGAGATCCCTCATAAGCAGTATAGACGTACATTAGACGAGCTTACCGAACTACTGGAACTAGAGCATTTACTCCGCAAGCCTGTACGCAACCTTAGTCTTGGAGAACGCATGAAGTGTGAGTTCGCTGCAGCACTGCTCCACAGACCCAGAGTTCTCTTCTTAGACGAACCCACCATAGGCTTGGATGTGACTATGCAGGCGCGAATCAGAGCATTTATCAAAGAGTACAACCAGAGATATGAGTCAACAGTATTACTTACTAGCCACTACATGGCGGATGTAGAGGCTCTATGTAAAAGGGTCATAGTTATCCATCATGGTACTATCCTGTATGATGGTGATCTCCTTGGTCTAGTACACAGGTTCTCTCCTGAGAAGACTATTGTTGTGGAGCTTAGAGAAGGTAGCTTTGACCTTTCTCACTTCGGACGGATTATAGAGCAAGATGGTGCAAGGGTGGTCCTTAGGGTGTCTAAAGATGATACACCTAGAATCACTTCACAGCTACTAGCCAACATGCCAGTACTAGATCTAACCGTAGAGGACCCTCCTATTGAGGAGGTTATAGGACAGGTATTCGCCCAGCAGGAGGTAGCATGAAAAGGCTATTCGATATCTACTACTCTTACATGAAGATAGTGGTAGCTATGCAATTGCAGTACAGAGCATCCCTTCTGATATGGGCATTTTCGTCATTAGTCTGGGTGCTAATACCTCTTGTTGTATGGGTAACTGTAGCAAAATCTCAAGGAGGGCAAGTCGGAAGTTATAGTTCAGGTGACTTTGCGGCCTACTTCATTGCGCTGCTTATAGTTGAACAGACAACTTTCACTTGGGTGATATGGGAGATGGGGGAACGCATACGTAGCGGACAACTTTCTCCCAAGCTCCTACGCCCCATTCATCCAATACACGAGGATGTTGCATGGAACATCTCATATAAGGCCATAACATTCGCTCTAATTTTGCCGTCAGCACTTCTGATAGGATGGGCTTTCCATGCGGAGTTCCACCCTCATGTATGGCACATAGTTGTATTCTTTCCTTCCTTGATATCGGCGTTTCTCATGCGCTTTGTCATGGAATGGACAATAGGATTAATAGGATTCTGGGTCACGCGTACCTCAGCTATCAATCAGATATACAGCACGCTTTTCTTATTCCTCTCTGGGCAGATGACACCGCTTTCGCTCTTACCTCGTCCGTTGGAGATGCTAGCGAATATCCTACCTTTTAAGTGGGCAGTAGCATTTCCTACAGAGATAGTTCTAGGAAGGCTAACTCCTATGCAAGTCCTGTTGGGTTTCGCGATACAAGCGTTATGGCTGTTTGTAAGTCTTGTAGCATTTAGATTCATCTGGACACTGGGAATAAGTAGATACTCAGCAGTAGGAGCATGACATGAGATATGCTAGGTTGCTTGGCACATTCTTCCGTATAGGATTGATAAGTGAGCTCCAGTATAGAACCAATTTCTTTGTTCAAGCATTTCAATCAGTAGTAGGGCTTTTGACGGGGTTGGGAGGTTTGGCAATCGTCTTCGGGCAAACAGATAATCTCGACGGGTGGTTGCCAGAGGAGCTCCTAGCAGTGCTTGGAGTTTACATCCTTATAGGTGGAATTGTGGGGCTTATCGTAAGACCCAGCTTAGAGAGATTCATGGAAGATGTGCGACAAGGCACCCTGGATTTTGCTCTAACTAAACCCCTAGACTCGCAGGTCTACGTCAGCACTCGGCAATTAGAGATATGGCGTCTGTTCGACGTAGGATTGGGCATAGCAGTTATAATCATAGCCCTAGTACAAATAGGTAACAGCATAGGTATATACCAAGCTATAAGCTTTGGGATAGTATTGTTCTCAGGAAGTGTGATCGTCTATAGCTTCCTTCTCTCGCTTGCAACGCTAGCATTTTGGTTTATAAGAGTAGAAAACCTGCTTGTGATCTTTGAGAGCATGTATCAGGCTGGAAGATGGCCAATAACTATATATCCCCAACCTCTAAGGGCAGCACTCACCTTTTTGGTACCAGTGGCATTTGCTGTGACCGTGCCTGCACAGGCACTTACTGGCAAGATTACTTGGCAGCTGCTAGTAGGTGCTATCATGCTATCTATAGCACTTCTATTGTTCTCGAGATGGTTCTGGCATCAAGGCATACGGCACTACTCAGGTGCCTCAGCTTAGAGTTTCTTGATAGTCAGGGACTGGGAGTGGCTACTACTGTAGGAGTAGCTCCAGGTGCGGGTTTACGAGCAAGTAGAACAGTATACCTGTTGACTGTGCCCTTGCGAATGACCTGCAAATGTACAGTCTCACCTGGACGCTTGGCCGCCAGCAAAGACTCAAGCGTCTGCTTCTCATTGACTACCCTGCCATCAAGTGAGATTATCAAGTCGCCAGGCTTCAGGCCAGCTCTATCTGCTGGTGAATCTGGCAACACCGCAGTGATTAGTGCTCCTGACTGATCCAGTCCTCTAAGTTGGGCAAGTTGTGGGGTTACCGTGACATAATATATACCTAGGCTTGCCCTTGGACCTGCACCCGTCTTGAGTAACCGCTGCGCGATATTGCGTGCCGTATTGGCAGGCAATACCAGTGACCATCCTCTGTTATCTACAGCCACCGTTACACCTATAATTTCCCCAGCTAAATTGACTACCGGACCTCCCAACGCCACCTCTGGTGCCTTGGCATCTGTCCAAATAAGGTTATCTGCCATCTGGGCCCCGCCTATGTTATTCTGAAATCCTATCGAGCCTATGATACCCATATCAGCAGTAACCCCCGCTCCATTCCGCGAGATTCCAAGGGCAATAACTTGGGTACCAGTCTCTATCGAGTTTGGATCTGCAAAAACAGGTTCTTTTGGAACAGGTACGCTCACTTTTATCACCGCCAACCCAGTGTCCTGATCAGGAGCAGCTACTAACACTCCTCTTGCTGAGCGTCCATCATAGAAGACTACCTGCACTTGGTCATATCTCTGGAGGACCTGACTAGTAGTGAGTATGTAACCATCGAGGTTCATAACCACACCATTACCAAGCAAAGTCCTTTGTCCTCTACCTTGCTCTGGGCTGGTGGGAGTTGTGATAGTGACCATGTATGGTTCTGAGGATTTTACAACGTCAGCAGGGTTCATTTGACTGAGGGGCTGCCCCGAGGTCATAGTGGGATAGCCCCTTCTGGAAAGGGCAAAGCCTGCCATGCCACCTGCAAGGGCACCGAATACAAGTGCTCCTATCAGCAACAGTATAATAGAAACATAAGTAAAGTGGGGTTGACGCTTATCGGAGTTATCCTGCTCCTCAGCGTCCGTTTCTCTCAGTTCTACCATCCCTTAGAACTTTCCTAACCTTACGTAGAAGAGTTCTCTTGTCGAAAGGCTGTGGGAAGACATCCGCTAAGCCATTAAACCTCCCCACCACAGCTTGTTCCTCTCCAGAGGATACTATACCTATTATAGGCACATTCTGCGTAGCTGCATCTCTACGAAGAGAGCGTACTATTTGAACTGACCTCAGCTTGGGCAGATCCATATCAAGAAGGACAAGATCAGGCTTGATGTCTTTTACAGCCTCAACAGCTCTCCTCTTGTCAAATAAGGTGATAGCATCGTATCCAGCACCTTCAAGTGCGCACGCCGCAAGCATCTGTGTCTCCCAACGATCGCCTATAAGGATGACCCTCTTTCTGTCCACTTCTCTTCCCCCCTTGCCATTCGTTATGGCCGGAAGAAAATAAGTCTCAAGGCAAAGATACACTTATCCCGTTACAGACAAGTTACTTGAAGGTTAGAAGAGGGTTATAAATTGGGAGCTAAACTTTGAGTCTGTGCACTAGAGTGTCTTTCTTCTTCGCGATTATATGTAGAGTCACTCTCAAAGAGAGGTAACCATACAGTAAAGGTACTTCCCTCCCCTTGCTTGCTACTGACAGTTATACGTCCGTTGTGAGCCCTTATTACCCATTGAGCTATAGAGAGCCCCAGGCCACTACCCGCACCTTTGGGAGCTTTGCTAGATCTATAAAACCTCTCAAATATTCTATTAAGCTCAGATGGAGCTATACCTATCCCCGTATCCCTGATCTCAACCTTGGCCCATGGAGGTTCGGCATATACCGACACATAAACACTGCCGCCTTTAGGTGTATATTTGAATGCATTATCCAGTAGATTCAGCATCACCTGTTTGAGCTGATCAGCATCACCAGATACCATCACCTGATCTTCACGCTCAAGCCTTACAGATAGACCGTCAATAGAGGTGTGCATCTGCTTGAGAGTATCCAAAACTACATCATGCAGATTGACCGGTCTGTACGTCAGATTTACCTGTCCAGCATCTGCTCTCGCCAGCATCAACAGATTAGAGACCAGACGACTTAACCTAGACACTTCACCACGTATGTTCTCTAGCCCTTCCCTGACATCAGGAGGTAGAGTTGGATCCATGAGCATCACTTCCGCATTCCCCCTAATGGTTGTCAAAGGAGTGCGGAGCTCATGAGAGGCGTCTGCTACAAATCTCTTTTGGCTTTCAAAAGCCTTCTCAAGTCTGTTTAACAGGGAGTTGAAAGTACGAGCTAGTCTATTGACCTCAAGTACTCCATAGTCTGCAGGCAATCTCTTACTAAGATCATCAACACCAATCTTACGCGTATCCTCTACAATGCGAGAGAATGGCCTAAGCGCCTGCCATGCCAGGAAATATGCCAATACTCCTGCGGATACCGAAGCCACTGCTCCGCCAAGTATAAGTATGGTCTTTAACCTAGCAAGTATCCTGTCAACAGGTTCAAGACTCCTACCAACCTGCAGGTAACCAAGCACCTCGGTCCCGTATTTGATGGGTCTAGTAAGCACCCTCATCCTACTGCCATCGTCCAGCATCATGGTCTGCAGCACAGGACGTTTAACTCTCTTGAGGAAACCAGGATTAGCATCAGGAATGTTCGTATCACTTATGGTGGGAGCTAGGGGTAGTCCATCAGGACCATATAATCTGAGCTGGACACTCTCCTCACTCTGCCGCCCCAAGTTTATTACAGCTATCAGCCGTTCGATCTGTTCAGCTATATCGGTATCGGTGTCTGACACCAAGTACTGAGATACTTGCTGGGAGTATTCTTTTAAGGAACCATCGATAGAATCGTGCAGGGTGCGCTCTACTATATGCTCTATTCCCACGCTGAGAGCTGAGACTATAAGCAGTACTGTGACCGTATAGCTAAATGCCAAAAAGGATCGGATACTTGGGAACATTCTACTTTACCATTTATAGGATACTTCCTGATGAAAGTATATCCCACAAAAGGCACATATGAGGTTAGCGTATGCAAAGTTTAGCTTAAAAAGCAAAAGGCCGCTCTCGCGGCCGGTGGGCTCGGCAGGATTCGAACCTGCGACCTTGCGGTTATGAGCCGCTTGCTCTAACCGCTGAGCTACGAGCCCATGCAAAAATAATTATAGCAATGCAGATGGTGTTTGTGTAGGAAATACGCACGGTGTTCATGCATACTACACAGTTTGACTTGAAATCCAAGAATAGTTCCGTGTACCTAAGGGGGTAAAAGGATGTTGTCAGCTAGATCAATGCGCATAATTCTATTCTGCACTACCCAGTTAGCAAGCAGGAGCAAATAAATCTAGCCCAGATTATCGCTACCTATCGAGGAAGCCTGCACGCATACCTCCATCTACAAGAAGCACGGCGCCGCTGCAGAAGCTTGCCTCATCGGATGCGAGGAAGGTCACGGCAGAGGCTACATCCTCCGCCGTGCCATACCTGCCGATCGGTGGTAGCGGCCATGCATGCCAGTGATCATTAGGTCTCATCTTCCCACCCGGCAATATCATATGTCTCATTCCGGGAGTGGTGTCTCCAGGGCATACGCAGTTGGAGCGGACACCCAGCGGCCCTCCATCCAGCGCGAACATCTTGGAGAGCATGATCACAGCGGCCTTGCTCACGGAGTAAGCACCAGCCATCCTCTCCCCGATCAGGCCAGCATCCGAAGCCACGTGCACCATACAGCCCTTCCGTTCGGCAAGCAAGGGCAAGGCTGCGCGTGCATGCAGGAAGTAACCCTTCACGTTCACATCCATAATACGGTCCCAGTCGTCCTCGCTGGTTTCCGATATGGGGGCCACTAGCCCCACTCCTGCGTTGTTCACTAGCACATCCAGCCCACCATACAAAGCTACCACTCGCTCCATGACTGACTCCACATCGTCGACACTGGAGGCATCAGCTGATATGAAGCAACAAGGACCTAAAGAGGTGAGACGAGTCTCAGCATCCTTACCCCTTTCTCTATCCCTACCCGTGATCAAAACGCTTGCACCTTCTCTCAGGAAGCTGATCGCTATCTCGAGACCTATACCACTTGTGCCACCCGTTACTATCACAGATCTACCTTCGAACCTGCGCCTCATCCCCTACAGCCCCCTCAGAGAGGACGAATCTTTCGATAGCTTCTGCCACGCCATCTTCATCGTTCGAACTTACAACAGCATTAGCGAGCTCTCTTACGGGTAATATGGCATTACCCATGGCTACCCCTAGACCCGCTGCCTCCATCATTTCAAGATCGTTTATCTGATCTCCTATAGCCATGACCTCCTCCATACGGATGCCATAGCTAGCAGCTAAGTGTCTCAGTGCCTTGGCTTTGGAGGCCCCTACGTTGAGTATATCTAGTAAGTAGCCGGTATCTGGCTTGTCAGGCTCTGGCCCCCACAGCAGAACCTTGTAGTAGGACCTCTTGACAACTGCTTCGTAAAGAGGCCCAAGTACATCATGATCTTCTATCACCCAAACGCTAAGCACATGCTCGGCCCTCGCGAGCTCGTCGTACGACAGTCGTTTCACGTTGCGCTGACTGTTCAGATACTGCGATGCTAGAATGCTGTCCTTCTCTGGTGGTCCAGCCAATAGTCCACCCCCCACGGAAGGGCTCACAAATAACACTGGCTGATGACCGTAATTTACAACAAGTTCTACAGCCTCTTGTACCAATCTTGGGGACATTACGTCCTCGTAGATCACCTCTCCCGTAGCGGAGTCCTGGATGAGGGTACCACCATGAAGGACAAGCGGCACGTCTATACCAATCTCCTCAGCTATCTTCTGGGCAAAATGCAATCTCCTGCCAGTGGCAATAGTCACTATAACTCCAAGATCTATTGCCTTCCTAACAGCCTCTTTTACACGGGGACGTACGCGGCCATGAGAATCCAGCAAGGTACCATCCAGGTCAAGGGCAATCATCCTATACTTCACTTCTAAACACCACTACCCACTACAATATCCTCTAGGGCATTAAGGAAACGATCAACCTCTTCACGTGTATTATAGTGGGCCAACCCTATGCGCACTGCCCCACCACTATCTTCAAGTCCCAGCCTCTGCATAAGCGATAGGGCATAATAGTTTCCATCCCATACATTAAATCCCTTTTCAGCCAGCATCTGAGCCATATTCCGAGGATGGATACTTTCACACCTAAAAGCGAATGTGGCAACCCTCTCATGCCATCTATTCAGATCTCTAATACCATAGATGTTCACTGGTAAAGAAAGCAATCCTTCCAGCAACGGCTTACCTATATAGGCTTCATATTCTTGAATAGTATGCATAGCAGATAGGATTCTCTCCCTCCTAGTATTCCCACTCCCTAGAGAGGCTATATGATCCACAGCAGGGGTAATTCCTGCCAAAAGTTCGTAGCTTGGAGTCCCAGTCTCCCACTTATAGGGCGGCTTATTAGATGCTGGCCTGACCTTATAAGGTCTAAGCATTTCCGAGAGATCTCGTCGAATATAGAGCACGCCTACATGTGGCCCAAAGAACTTGTAGGCTGAACAAGCCAGCACATCACATCCGATAGCCGTTACATCGATTGGCCCATGCGCTGCATAATGAACAGCGTCTATAAAGACAAGTGCTCCTACCTCGTGTCCTATTCTAGTTATGTTTTGTACGTCGACTATAGTTCCAACTGCGTTGGACGCATAGGTTACAGCTATGATACGGGTGCGAGGACTTACAGCCCCATGTAGGGAATCAACACTAAGTGTGCAATCCTCCGGATTGATATCCACTGTCCGAATCGTAAGCCCCTTATCCTCAGCCAACAATAGCCAGGGCGCAACATTGGCATCATGATCTAGGGTTGTAACCACGATCTCATCACCAGGTTGCAGGATCCTACCCAAGGCTCGACTAATAGAAAAGGTGAGAGTAGTCATATTTGGGCCGAACACTATCTCCTCATGAGAATTGGCTCCTAGAAAATCTGCCATAGCTTGACGCGCATCTTCTACTAAGGCGTCTGTCTTTTTACTGTTTTCAAAGGCTCCATGCGAGTTAGCATTGTTATGTGTCAAATAGTAAGATATAGCCTCCGCAACCTGATGTGGTACCTGCGTACCTCCAGGATTATCGAAAAACACGGGAGCGCCTGGTGCAGTTACGGATGGGAACTCCTGCCGAGCTCTCAAGATCGATTCAAAGTGCTCAACTTTCATGGCAATTCAGCTCCTTACTGGTACTCTCTGAAAGCATTTTATATCCGACTCGGCAGGAGCAACTATTTCATTGGAGCTACTATTAGCTCATTTCTGTCGTAGAGCTATCCATTCTGAAAACAGGGTGATCATCTGATTCAGGCAAGGCTTCAAACTGCTTCTTTACCTGAGCTCCCCACTTTTGAAGATAGGCTTGAATAATAGGGGACTTATCGTGATCTGGTATCTCTACAGCTCTAAAGTGTTCAGTCTTTCCTTTGAAGCGAATCATGCCCTCTCCAGCAGATCTCAGATTAAGCACCCAGTCGGTGTTACCCCTAGTTGCCACAAGATATTTTTGGCCTTGGTACTCAAGCACGTTAACGGGTACACTTCGCAGCTTACCTGTCCTTCTGCCGCGAACTACAAGCACAGGCACTAATCCCAGTCTCATCAATAAAGGATTGATCAGGTTTTTCACAAACCATCCTGGCTTTAGATACGGACCACCTCTACCGGGCATGTATTTCCTCTAATCATCTGTGAATCATCTGACTACATAGTGTATTGCACGTCCTGTCGTAGCCAACGCTGCCTCCTGGATCGCTTCAGGCAGAGTAGGATGTGCATGAATAGTGAGATCAACGTCTTCAGCAGTTGCACCCATTTCCATCGCAAGTGTTACCTCTGCTATGAGGTCGGAAGCATGCGGACCCAAAATATGCGCCCCCAGTATCTCTCCTGAATCCGCCTCAGATATGATCTTGACTAGACCTTGTGACTCTCCCATGCCTAGCGCTCTTCCATTAGCTGAGAAGGGAAACCTGCCGACTTTAATCTCGTATCCTTGCTCATAAGCAGCCTGCTCGGTAAGCCCTACGCTAGCCATCTCAGGGACAGAGAACACGCAAGAAGGTACAGCAAAGTACTCCATCTTGGTCCTCTTACCTAGCATATTACGGACTGCTACCTGTGCCTCAGTCCAAGCCACGTGCGCCAGTGGCATCTTGGCCACCACGTCACCTGCAGCGTATACATTCGGGATATTAGTTTGCATCCTGTCATCTACTTTAACGGCTCTCTTATTCATCTCAACACCCAAGTTGTCTAGTCCAAGACCTTCCGTATAGGGAGTCCTACCGGTGGCCACAAGCACTACATCCCCTTCTGCTACCTTCTCCTGTCCGTTCTCACTGTATCTGACCGAAAGCTTGCCTTCGCCCTGTTCCACTGCCTGTACTGGGGCGTTTAGGTGAAACTCTACCCCATCGCGCTGCAGAAGCTGTTGCAGTCGCTTGGTGAGTTCCTCATCATAGCCAGCAAGGATGCGTGGAAGCATCTCGATCACTGTCACTTTGGTGCCGAGATTCACGAAGATACTTGCAAACTCTATCCCTATGTAGCCCCCGCCTATAATAACTAGCTCCTTCGGTTGCTCCTTAAGAGCTAGCAATCCTGTACTGTCCACCACGCCTGGCAGATCCATCCCTTCTACCGGTGGTTTGGCGGGGACAGATCCAGTAGCTATAAGTATGTTGCGTGTTCTAACCGTTTGCGTACCCTCCTGGGTACGCACCTCGATCTCATTAGGCGTCTTGATTGTGGCTTCCCCAAATATCTGAGCAGCTCCATTAGCCCTCAGTAGTCCTTGCACTCCAGACACTAGCTGCTTCACTACTTTGTCACGCCGAGCAACTATCGCATCAAAATCGGGCTCGATATCTCCCCTAAGGCCCATCTCAGCCCCCTGTCGCGCCAACTTAAGTACCTCAACAGTGCTTACCATGGCCTTCGTTGGAATACAACCCACATTGAGACAAGTGCCTCCCCAATACTGCTTTTCTATCACTACAGCTCTGGCACCCATCTGTTGGGCATATATGCCAGCCACATATCCTGCTGGGCCACCACCTATTACGGCTATGTCAAACTCCTGATTCTCAGACAACTGTTACCCTCCTACCTGTTTTCTGCTGAATCTCCAAGCTATGTTAGCGAATCAATATGACTTTGACCTCATCACCTGGCTCTAGTGCAGGTTTATCTTCCGGTACGATAGCTATACCATCTGCATGCATCAGCGAGGTCAATATGCCTGATCCTTGCTCTCCTGTCAAACGTGCAAAAAGCTTGTCATTTGATCTATTAAGCTTTACCCTCACGAAATGACGACGGGCATCAGTCTTCTTGTAACCTTCCTCCATAAAAGCAGTTACTATTGTCCGCTCTTCGGGGTATTGTTGCATCATCTTCTTGATTGCTGGTCTTCCAAAAAGCTCAAAAGAGATCATGGAGGACACAGGGTTGCCTGGGAGCCCAAGCATAGGCACTCCACGAACATGACCAAATGCCAGTGGCTTACCAGGCTTCACGTTTACTTGCCAGAACTCCATGCTGCCCTCAGCCATCAACATGTCCTTCACCAGATCAAAATCGCCCACAGATACTCCACCGCTGGATACTATCAAGTCTACCTGCAGCGCAAGTGCCTCCTGTAACTTGTTCACCAAGCTCTCTCTGGTATCTCGGGCTATTCCTAATAGCACAGGTACACCTCCTGCCTCTTTCACTTGAGCAGCAACGGCATAGCTGTTGGAGTTGTAAATCTTACCCGGAGGCAGAACTTCTCCGGGCTCAACCACCTCGTCACCAGTAGCAAGTATCGCCACTTTAGGTCGGCGAATACACCGGACAGTCTTTCGCCCTAAGCTTGCTAATACCCCGATATCGGCAGCGCTTATGACATCTCCAGAGCTCAAGACTTTCTGCCCAGACTTTATATCCTCTCCCGCCAACCTAACATTCCTACCCTTTGGCAGGGAAGCCTTAATCAATACATTGTCCCTTTGAGTCTCTGTAAGCTCCACCTGCACAACGGTATCCGCTCCTTCCGGCAAAGGCGCACCAGTCATGATTCTAATAGCTGTACCAGGCTGCACAGCTTGATCTGCCAAATAACCAGCAGGGACACTAGCTATAACCTGGAGACTTACTGGATTATCCTTTGAAGCTCCAACAATATCCTCTGCTCTAACGGCATAGCCATCCATAGCTGAATTAGAATGAGGCGGAACATCGAAAGTAGCTATTACGTCCTCGGCTAGAGTGAGTCCCAAGGCATCAAGCAGTGACACCTCAACATCATCGAGAATATGAATGGAATCCAAGATCCTCTTCTCGGCTTCCTCTACACTTAGCATACTAACAAATCCTTTCTTGTGAACGGCAAGCGCATTTTAGCCTTAGTGTAACACCTAAGCAACTCGACTAATAAGCGTTAAGGCTTTATAATCCATCTTCAAGTAAGGTTTCTGGAGGAGTGGTGCTGTGACCGTTGCAAGCAAGGATTATCTGTATGAGTTGTTCAACCTTGAAGGTAAGGTAGCCCTAGTCACAGGTTCAACTGGCGTTCTAGGAGGTGCCATGGCCCATGGATTAGCCAGAGCTGGGGCTCGAGTCGGCATAATAGGCAGGAGGGAAGCCAAAGCCAAGGAAGTAGCAGATTCCATACAAGCAGAAGGTGGCACTTCTATGGCACTGCCTGCTGATGTTCTCAGGCAGGATCAACTAATAGAAATACGCAACCGAGTAATCCAAGAATGGGGACGCATCGATATACTGGTAAATGCTGCTGGAGGTAACGTACCTGATGCATTTGTACCTCCTCAAGGCTCGATCTTTGATGTACCTATCGAGGCAACACGAAGAGTAGTTGACCTCAACTTCTATGGCACAATACTACCAACCATGGTATTTGGAGAAGCCATGGTAAGGGGGGAACACGTACAGCAACCATCTGGTTGCATAGTCAATATATCTTCTATGGCAGCTCTCCGAGCTATAACTCGCACTATGGGATACTCAGCTGCCAAGGCAGCAGTAACTAATTTCACCCAATGGTTAGCAGTGGAGCTAGCTCACAAATTCGGAGAGGGGGTGAGAGTGAACGCTATAGCTCCAGGCTTCTTCCTAGGAGAACAAAACCGTTCCGTACTCATCAACTCTGATGGCAATCCTACTCCCCGAGGTAAGCTGATTATAAACCGGACTCCTCTAGGCAGGTTTGGCAGGCCAGAGGAACTCATAACGACATTGCTCTGGTTATGTTCTCCAGCCTCTAGCTTTGTAACAGGCGTAGTCGTACCAGTAGATGGCGGATTCTCAGCTTTCAGTGGAGTCTAACCTCTTAGCAAGGACTCTGCACCTTCTATCCAGATAGGAGTACCTGTTATGTGGCTAGAAGCATCTGAGGCCAAAAATAGTACGAGATTAGCTACCTGTTGAGGATTCCCAGGCCCACCTTCCAAAGGAAAAGAGCCTTCTGGGAACTCAACAGGTAGCTCAACTTCTTCTGTGTCACGTTTCTCAGTACGCTCATCTATATTGGTTTCTATAGCACCAGGGCATATAGCATTCACTCTTATCTTATATTGAGCAAGCTCAAGTGCTGCCATCTGAGTAAACACAACCTGAGCGCCTTTTGAGCAAGAATAGGCAGTAGCTCCAGTATTGCTGAAGACTCTCGTGCCATTTATGGAAGAAGTTATGATTATCGATCCACCTCTTTCTTTAAGGTATGGGATAGCATACTTCACTGTAAGAAAAGTGCCTTTCAGGTTTATAGCCAAAGTCCTATCCCATTCCTGCGGCTCTAATTCCTCTAGAGGAGCCCATACACCGTTTATCCCAGCATTAGCAAACACTATATCCAGTCTCCCCCACTCGTTTACCAAACTATCTATAGCACTTTTCACCTGCTCTGGGTTAGAGACATCTGCCACAAGAGGTATAGCGCTTCCCCCTCTGTCTACAATTTGCTTAGACACCTTATCAGCAGCCTCCTGCCTGAAGTCAAGCACGCCCACCTTAGCTCCGTTATCGGCCATAAGAACAGCGGCTGCTTCACCGATGCCAGATCCTCCACCTGTAACAAGTGAAACCTTGCCTTCCAACCTAAGTTCCACCATCAAACCTCCTAAATTGTTATTGGAAGGATGTAAGCAGGAGATATGCCAGTAGGCAAAAGATCTACTCCAGATGGTAGGATTTAAGGCACCTGAATATAGAGTCATTTAGGAAGGGATAAGTTGAAAAAAGTAATCATACATACCGACGGTGGATGTGAGCCTAATCCTGGTCCAGGTGGATGGGCAGCAGTAATACGTTACAACTCAGAGGTCCAAGAGATCTCAGGGGGCGAGGAAAACACTACTAACAATAGGATGGAGATGACAGCAGTAATAAAAGCCCTTGAGGCACTTCAGGGGCCCCATGAGGTAGAACTTTACACAGATTCTGAATATCTTTGCAAAGGCATGATGGAGTGGCTACCAATGTGGAAGGCTAAAGGCAGGTTACAGAAAGGTTCCGTCAAGAACGCGGACCTCTGGAAGAGAATAGATGAGCTTATGTCTAGACACCTAGTTAAGTGTTACTGGGTAAAAGGGCATGCAGGGAACACTGATAACGAAAGGTGCGACAAACTCGCCTATGAGGAGATAAAGAAGATCTACAAACGGAAAGGACAGACCCCACCGCCTCCAATACAAGTACGTCTTATCCCCTAAAGTAACATAGCGCGAGCCTTAATAAGTATAGTTTCCAATCTACTACTTATATACCCTGCAACTCGTTGGAAGCAAAACAGTAGCATAAGAGCAGAAACTAGACCTACAATTAGCCCGGCAAAGATATCACCCGGATAGTGATCTCCCACGTAGACCCGGGAGTAGCACATAAGTAACGTAAACAGCAGCAACAATATACCTAAATACCTGTGGAAATTCACCAACACAAAGGATATTGCCATGGATGCTGCAGCATGATCGCTCGGAAAAGAAGCATCTGGATTGTGATGGAGCAGCAAGTGAACTGTATTAGGATGAGCGATGTAAGGTCTGGATCTGTACCAGATATGAGCTATAATCTGGTTGGCGGATAATGCCGCCACCGATGCTAGCAGAGCAGTTACAGCGCCGAGAAGTTCTAAACTATCAGCCGTAATTACGCCTTGCAAAAGCCATAGAGCTACCACAACTATAAATGCGTACTCCCCCCACGCAGCTATATGCACCATCATACTATCAATTAATGGGTGATGCCCTGCGGGCGAGTTGATCCATCGTTCAAAAGCGTAGTCCACTTATCAACCTCAAACTGGGAATCATCTTCTAAGCCAAAGAAGGATACGTAAATGAGACCTATATCGTCTGAGACAAGTTCCATAAACAGCTAATTAATCTTGAGATCTTTTCATCTCTATCACACCCTCTTGTGTGCCTACTAGTACTAGGGAAGCTATATCTATAAATAGTCCTGTCTCCACGACTCCTGTTATAAGGTGTAACTTGAGATCGAGGTCGCTAGGATTAGATATAGGGCCAATGTATAGGTCAAGAACATAATTACCGTTATCAGTTACATATGGTAACCCATCCCTCTTGCGCAGAACCGGCTGTAGACCCATAGACTCGAGCTCTCGCGAAGTCCTAGTCCAACCAAATTGAAGCACTTCTACTGGCACAGGGGATTTTGAGCCTAAGACATCCACCAACTTCGACTCATCCACCAGCACCACGAAAACTCTGCTAGCCTTAGCCACTATCTTTTCCCTGGCTAAAGCTCCTCCTAGCCCCTTCACAAGATTGAGTTTAGGGTCTACCTCATCTGCACCATCAAAGGCCATATCTAGCTCGGGATTTTCTTCCAATGTAGTAAGCTCTATTCCTGCTGCTTTGGCGGCTGCAACAGTCCTCTCGCTAGTGGGAACTCCTATGACCCTTAACCCTTCGTTTCTTACTCTCTCACCTAGGAATTGCACAAATAACTCAGCGGTGGATCCAGATCCCAAACCTAATAATGCGCCATCGGGCACGAGTTGTGCTGCTCTATAAGCTACCATCCTTTTGAGATCAAGCTGATTCAATTTGGGGAAACCTCCTAAGAGCCAATCATTCACTAGTATAGATTACTATCAAAGATAGTACTATCTAATCTTTGCCCTCGAGTTATGATGAAGCATGGTAGACAGTGCTATACTCAGCACAAGATACCAACCTTCCAGGAGGGCCAAGTGATTACAGCACTCGTAGAGATAGATGTAGAAAGGGGTCGTATTAACGAGGCAGCTCAAAAGCTGGTGGACATAGACGGAGTAGCTGAAGTCTGGAGTGTTACAGGTGATCACGATCTTGTAGCTCTTCTAAAACTTAGGGAGTACGATCAGCTCTCCGAGGTAGTAACAAATCACATAGCTTCATTGCCAGAAGTAGTGAGGACAAAGACTATGCTGGCTTTCAAAGTCTATTCGAAGCAAGAGCTAGAAGAGGCTTGGAACATAGGAGTAGATTAGCGGCCCGATTAAAAGACATGATGGGCCACCTAACTGGTGGCCCATCATGGCATTCGCAGGATTCCGTACCCCCCATTCTGTTCTAGTCCACCATCTGTCTCACGCCTTACGACGTGGTGGCTGCTCGCCCTAGGCGGCTCGCCACTGCGGCAATTACTGCCTTGCTCCCGGACGCACACTCCCCTAGCCGCCGACATTACTGCCGACGCTGCGGCGATCTTACCGCCGCTGTTTCACCCCTTACCTGTGACCCTAACGGGCCCATCGGCGGGTTAGTTTTCTGTTGGGGTTGTGGTCGTCACGGCTCTCGCCATGACCCGCCCTGGCTTGCTGTTTCGCCAGGCGTCCTTGCCCTCGCAGGTCCGGACCCGGGGCTGGGAGTGGGGAAGTTCCTCTGGCACTAGCGCCAGCGGTGGACCGAATCCTGCAGCTAATAATATACAAATCGAGCCGATAAAACGTCAACTAGGTAGGCAAAAGCATTTTATATATTGTTTGCCCATTACAGATGATGAGACCCTTAATAAGCAAAATAGAGCTATAGGGATATCGTGTTATAATTCTAGCAGTTTGCTCAAGACCTATACTTACATTGAGGGCGAAAGTATGTCTAAAAAAGTATATAGGTTAGGCATGGCCGCTCTGGCAGTATTGTGGCTCATATCAGCCTACAGATGTTCGCCACCTGGATCTGCTAAGAGAGACGTAATTCTCGCAACTACTACCAGTACTCAAGACTCAGGCTTACTTGATGTACTTATACCTCAATTCGAAAAACAAACAGGCTACCGCGTAAAAACAGTAGCCGTAGGAACTGGAGAGGCACTTGAGATGGGAGAGCAGGGTAACGCCGATGTCCTACTGGTACATGCCCCATCCTCTGAGCTGGAATTCATGAAGACGGGTGCAGGCACAAACAGGCACCTCGTAATGTACAACGACTTTGTAGTCGTAGGGCCTCATAGCGATCCCGCAAATATCAAGTCAGCGAAAGATGTTATGGAGGCTTTCAGGAGAATAGCTAACAGCAAGTCGATATTCTTCTCGCGGGGAGATGATTCCGGCACAAACAAGAAGGAACTGGAAATCTGGAAGCAGATAGGTATCAGCCCTCAAGGAGAATGGTACCAGGAGACAGGTAACAGCATGGGACAGACTCTACAAATAGCCTCCGAGAAGGGTGGCTACACACTTACTGATAGAGGTACGTACCTAGCGCTCAGAGACCAACTCGATCTATCCATACTATTTGAGGGCGATCCCGTGTTACTCAACATATATCACGTGATCCAGATCAATCCAGATAAATTTCCCAAGGTGAATGCTGAGGGGGCAAAAGCATTCGTCGACTTTCTGCTAAGTCATGATACTCAGAAGATGATTGGGAATTTCGGTAAAGACAAATACGGTCAGGCACTATTCACACCTTGTGCGAATAACAGCTGCGGGATAGAATCAGCTGCTGATAAGTAAGAACTAAGTAAGAACAATAATTAGAAGCTACAGGCCAATTATCAGATGGGTGGAAAGCGATGAATGAGTTGGTCTTTACTCATCCAAACATTATGCGGCCAACCCTGTAGTACTAGTCTCTCTGCAGCCTTCCAGCCTTGTGGATGATAGATGGCCCTTAGACCGACAAAGAAAAAGAATCTGAACCTGTTCCATAAGTTATTCCTCAAAGGTAAGGCCGTAAACCCAATTCTGATACATGGTACTACAAGTAATGTAGTACCACGAACAGCCACAACGTCCGGTAGAGTTCCTAAAGCTATACGTGATGATAATACTCGCAGCTCCCTGCGCGCTTCTTTGATAAGTTCCCATGTGGAAGCTCCTTCTTGGAATTTACGACTTAAAATCGGATTATTCAAATGAAGGTCAATTACCCTGTCGCCAGGCATGACGACGGTACCATCGGGGAGAGATAAAGGACCTCCCTTATAAGTATTGACTTTATATGAGAGTATAGAGTCAGGGAATAACGGACGAAGCTTCCACCACCATATAGTAAACTTTTCCCACCAGAGCCACACGGATAAGGTTCCGACTGCCTTACCGCCGCCAGCTCAACCCAGGCGAACTAGCTGCCACAGGATACTCCAAAACAGCTTACCTAGTACACCCAGCGTCTTCCAAAACCAACGTGTGCCAACGCCCATCTTAGAAACATGGTGATCACTGCTAGGTGGAGAGGCAGCGTGTGTAACCTTCTTGGAGAAGTTGCTATCCAAGTCTCCATTATGTGGCAAGTAGGCACCCCCAGATTGATTATTCTCTCGAAGAGATTCTTATCCTCAGCTATTTCTAAGGATTCGTCGAACCCTCCCACCCTCCAGAAGAGCTCCCGGTCAAAATAACCCATCTGAGCTCGTATACCAAAATGCTTCTTGCCGTATTCCATCATATCGAAGAATAAACAGTCAATAAAATGGTTTGAATCAGCTTTTACTCTAATGCTACCTACAGGGTAGCCCATAGCTACATAGCGCATTACAGTGCCAATAAGGTTGGGAGCAGCATAGGAGTCAGCGTCCATAAATATCAGTATTCTGCCCTTAGCAAATTTGGCCCCAAGATTCTTTGCTCTTCCCCTACCTCGCAGGTTTTCACCAAGCAAAGAGAAATTAAGTCCTGTAAAGCGACTGGCACATACAGAAGCTACTTCGGAGGTACCGTCGGTTGAGCCATTGTCTACAACGACCACCTCTAACCTATTCAAAGGCCAATCCTGTTTGGCAATGGAAGAAACTGCCCTGCATATATATTTCGATTCATTTCTAGCAGGGATAACTACCGACACATCGAACTGACTAGTCGTGGAATACAATTGCATTCACACCAATTGAGTTTGGCAAGATTAGATTAGCTCACCAGACAAAATCTAGCCAGGGTGTAATCCCTGGCTGTTATAATCTCTTATAAGTCCTAAAACTTCTACAACTTCTCTATCTCGCCGGATTTCAGCAACTCATGAAAAGCAAGCTTGGCTATGCCACCAGCTACATGTGTTCTTAGGTCTTTCTGCTGCCTTTCCTCTTCTAGTTTTTCTAATACTTTCTCAGTATCTGCTCGAAGAACGTTATAGACCGTAGAGCTACTTATACCCAAAAATTCAGCGATCTCGTCTGCCGTTTTATTATAAAGTTCATGCAAAACCACTATATAGGAAGCCTCTATCAAAGAAGGCACCCAAGTTAGATTCCTGTACTCTACAAGCTTACGTAGGCCACCCACCACATCTATAGCCTTCAAATAAACCTTACGAACTATCTCATCCACATCTACATTGACTGGCTGCACTTCACCTGGCATCGTGACACCTCCTTATAATTTGGAAATCACCTCGTATCATTGGAGTAGATCGTTGATAAAGGAGGGCCTACCTTGACCAGCCCCAGATCACTTATCTCCAATATGTGAGTGGATTGATCATGCCCTGATAACCTGCACCCATCTATCCTAATGGTACGCACTACATCGCCTAGAGCAGCTTTATAAATCTTCTCCTCGTATGCTCGTTCAATGAGATGCTTGGAGAGCACAATAGTACAGTCTACAATATGTCCTACCGCATAACCTCCAGCTGCTTCAGCGGAAGTCTCCTCCTGTGCACTGCGCTTCTGGGTGACTAGGATTGCGGTCTGGTGCCATCGCTTCATCAGGTTATATACTTCCCTAACTATCCCACGGGCCATTATCTCACGGGCCTCATAAAGTCCGGTCACAGAATCGACAACTGTGTGGCGGATTCGATGTTGCTTATAGGCATAGGCCATGGTGGTAAGCAAACTGGGAAGATCCTCGCGTAATTGTGATCTGCTTGCAGCATCCAGCAGGTATATGGAATCTTGAATATCCTTCCATGGAAGCCCCATAGCGTTTGCCCTGAATTCGAGACTCTGACTTACAAAAGGTGCAGGGGTTTCAACAGTCACAAATAGGATTGGATTACCTAATGAAGCCTGCTTGACTACAAACTGCTCCCCCATCAGACTCTTCCCGGTGTCCGGCACACCTGTTAGGTTTACAACCGCCCCCTGCGGATACCCTCCCAAGTTACGCCTAACGGGGTGACCATTTTCAAAGTCAGCTATATAGAATAAGTTATCTAGGCCCTCGACCCCACTGGGCACACCTTGTATAGGCTCTGCATGTTTGATAGCCTCGGAAGCTATCTGCAAGGCATCCAGCATAGGTTCCGCTGATTGGGTTGAGCGTCTGTATGACATAGATCTACCTCCACCAGGAGTTATGTGGCAATTAGCGTAGTTTGAGATACAAACTGTAATTATGATGCTAGACGTGACACCCTGTACAATAAGGCGAATGTGATGCGCAACAGAACTGGCAAAACAAGCACAGGTGGTTATTTACTTGTTCTTTCAGCAGCAACCATATGGGCTACGATAGGTCCTGTCTACAAGCTAATAACTAGAAACCAACAAGTGCTACCCGCTCAGGCGGCGTTCCTACGCTGTCTGACTGGGTTCTTCTTCTTGCTAATTGTGCTAGCAATTTTTAGGCCGCAGGCACTCACTATAGATATCAGTGATCTACCTTTATTCCTTGCATTTGGCTCCATAAGCATTGCTGGTTTTTACCTGGCCTACGTGGAGGCAGTTAGCTTGTTGGGCGTAGCCTTAGCTGTAACATTGCTATATACATCCCCAGCATGGGTGACGATCCTAGGCTGGATTCTATTCGGAGAAAGACCAAGCAGACTCCAAATGATGGCATTAATATCTGCTCTTTTGGGATGTGCATTGCTCTCTGAGGTTTACGATACATCACAGCTAAGGATTAACCTCTTAGGCATAATTGCGGGCATTCTATCAGGGATAACCTATGCTGGATACACCATATTTGGACGCATAACTCTACGGAAATACGATCCACTAAGCTCCGTGGTATGGCCTATAGGTATAGGAGCTCTAATACTAGGTGCCTACTCTTACATTACTACAGGGGTGCCTACCCCATCCTTGGAAGCATGGGGATTAATCTTATACTTGGGAGTAGGCCCCACTGTAATTGCCATGGTGCTCTATATAGCATCACTAAATTACATACCAGGATCGTTAGCAAGCATAGTAGCTACCGCTGAACCACTTATAGCTATACTGATCAGCGTTACATTCATGGGGGAAAGACTCAACCTGATACAATCAATAGGAGGAACGCTGATACTATTAGCGGTTATTATGCTCCAAACAGGAAGCAGTAAATCAGAGAATATATCGCCAACTACCGAGGCCGCTTTGTAGAGTTCCAGCAATCGTTTTTTGATATCATCAAACAATATGAATAGGGTAGATAAAGATACAGAACAGCTAGACAAATACCTTCAAGATGTAAGGAACTACATTAAGCAGTTTCTAACCGATAATGGCCGAGAACCCAAAGAATTTTATAGCGCCATCCAATACCCAATGGGGTTACTGGATGAGCATATGTCACCTAGCAACAGCCAAAGCGGAAAAATGCTGCGTCCGCGCCTTTGTATACTGTCGTGCATGGCTGCTGGTGGAGAAGTAAGAAAGGCTATTCCGGCTGCAGCTGCAATCGAGATACTTCACAACTTCACGCTTGTGCATGATGATATCGAAGATCATAGTCCTAGTAGACGCCATGGACCATCCTTATGGAAGCTGATCGGGATACCGCTTGCACTCAATGCTGGAGACGGCATGTTCGTGATTTCTCATATGGTACTTCAATCCATGTTGGAGATAGGAGTCCCTGCGCAAACTGTCCTTACTGCTATCGACAACTTTGATCAGGCAGCACTTAGCGTATGCGAAGGTCAGCATATGGACCTAATGTTCGAGGCACGTGCAGAGGTATCATTGCAGGAATATCTTGCTATGATCAGCAGGAAGACTGGTGCTCTCATGGGGCTATCATGCTACCTAGGGGCATTAGTGGCAGGTAAGGAGGAGTGTGTTCTAGAACAATACAGACATTTTGGTGAAAATCTAGGGCTCGCTTATCAAATTAGAGACGACATCGCTGGCATATGGGAATCTTCGGAATCCACCGGTAAGAGAGAACTAGAAGATATATTTCGGAAAAAAAAGAGCTACCCCATAGTCAAAGCAATGGAGGTCTTGGAGGGGAACGAAGCGGAGCGACTAAGGCAAATCTACGCGAACGAGTCTATTACAGACGAAGAAGCCTTTTGGGTAAAAGAAACGCTCAAAAACAGGGGTATCATGCAGGAAGGTATAGAAAAAGTCCATGAGTACCTAAGTCGGGCTATGGCAGCTTTACAGCAGGCAGGGGCATCTGGCGTGGCCATGCAAAGGCTTCAAGTCTTTGTAGAATCACTATCAATGTAAGCAGCTATGAGCAACCCAACCGATATCACTGGCCTCGTACTTGTAGGTGGTAAATCCAGAAGAATGGGTATTAATAAGGCCCTAATAGAACTCACCCCTGGCGGGCCCAAGGTTATACAGACCGTAGCAGATAAGCTCAAATATATATGCCATGAAGTAATTCTTGTAGGCTCACAATTAGAACCTTATAGATTCCTGAACCTCCCACAGGTTCCGGATGAATATCCTAATGCTGGCTCTCTAGGAGGTATATACTCAGGACTTAAAGCGGCATACAGCGATTATGCCATTGTAGTCGCATGTGACATGCCCTTTTTAAACACGGACCTCTTGAAGTACATGATATCCCTACCAAGGGACTACGATGTCCTTATACCTGTTCTAGATGAACCAGAACCCATGCATGCAATCTACTCTAAAAAGTGCCTACCCTGGATAGCCCAGAGCATAGAATCTGGAAGCTACAGGATAATAGGGTGGTTTGACCGCGCGAAGGTTAAATATATACCTAGAGAAACCATAGCAAGATTTGATTCAGACTTCATGTCATTCTTCAACATGAACACCCCTGAAGAGCTAGAGTTTGCCAAGAGCTACATGAACAGGAAAATCTAAATACCTGATATACTCTCCCAGAAAGATGTTTAGCTCAATCACGCTGGTCAAGACCAACCGCTACTTGTTGGCGGGCACAATAGCTTCACTACTACTTATATTCCTGCTAGGATCCAGTTTCCTGGATCAAGCCAAGATATTCCACATGCTCAGGTGGTTACATTCTGGACTAGATTACCATCCAGATAACTCTCATTCAATAATGCTTGGAGGATTTCCAAGCGTAGTATGTGCACGTAATACAGGTATTTATGTGGGCACGTTGACCGTGTACCTCTGGTCTTTACTGTCCTCGAGAACTAGGTTATTCGGTTTTCCTAGCCTGAGGATCTCCATGATCCTGGCATCTTTCGTAGTTCTCATGGCCATAGATGGCTTCAACTCCTTAGCTAACGATCTAGGCATATCAACCCCTTATAAAACCACAACGCTCACTAGACTTGGTACTGGACTGCTTATGGGAACAGCTGCAGGATGCTTCTTGGTACCAGTCTTGAATGGGATGTTATGGAAGGAATCTAGCAACAAACCTTTCGTAGATAACACCCGTAGCCTAGCTAGTTTACTATGTATGCAAGTCCCGTTATTCCTAATAGTAGCGCTGAAGTTGGACTTCTTTGCCTTACCGCTCGCCCTAATAACAACTATGGCGACTATTGTTTTATTCGCCACTATCAACCTGATATTCATAGTGGCCATCTTTAACAGGCTCAATAAAGCACGAAACCTATTAGATATACTTCCGGAGATCTCAATTTCGGTCTTGCTCTCCCTCGGAGAGCTGTCTATGGCAGCAATATTCGTTCCCAGGTTCCTACTTAGGCTCGGATAATGACCCAGATTGCGCAACATAAGCTGATTCAGATATTGATACAGTTACTAGTCGCATTAACGACAGCTGTCTTGAGTCCTGTCAACGTGCACGGAGCACTAGTTATGCCCGACAGCTATATCAGCGAGCCTAAGACTAGAGATATCAACAAACCTTCCCTGCAAAGGATTCCCAACTCATGGCATCTCAGTGGCATTCCTTATCAGAAGCAATGGGAAAACAACTGTGGCCCAGTTACCACGAATATGGTGCTTGGGTTCTATGGAATTAGACTAAGCCAGGCATACACTGCCAGCAAGCTTCGCCCTCGTAGGGATGATGTCTCTGTTTCTGGTCTGGAGATGGTTAACTTCTCAAAGATCGAGTATGGGTTCCAGGGGGATGTAGGTTACGGCGGATCACTGAAAACTATAGAGGCTCTTATATCTAACAATATTCCGGTAATAGTACTACAACCCTTTACCCCCGGGTCTGATATTAACCACTTTAGAGTTGTCAGCGGATACAACAGAGCAAACCGCACCTTTGTTGTACAAGACTCCATCCTTGGCAAAGACTTGATTTGGACCTACGGCTATTTCTTGAACCTTTGGAAACAAAGAGGAAGAATCTATATAGTAATCTATCCCCCCAGTAAGGCGAAGATTGTAAAGCAGATAAGAAATAGATACGATCTACCTAGAAAGAGACTACAATCATCAGAGCTGGAGATGGCTCAAAAAGCCGTTAGACAAGCACCTCAGGACCCTTGGGTGTGGTTGAATCTTGGCAGAGAACTTTACTACTCAGAAAAGTACAAAGATTCATACGTAGCTTGGAGCAAAGCTCTATCCTTGGGGTTGCCAAGAAGAGCCCTCTGGTATATGCCCTGGCCTGTTTACCTGCTTAACAAGCTAGGGTTAAACAAACAGGCCATAGCCTTGGCAAATCAAGCTCTTCAAACCATACCTGCATCTTCTGAGCTTTACTATGGTCGCGCCATAGCGTACGAAGCCATTGGGAATAACCAGGCAGCTTTGAAGGATCTACGTACGGCTCTTGCCTATGCACCATACCACCCGTATTATAGGCAGGCACTAAGGGAGTTCATGAGGAGGTACAGATAGTCTGTGATCTTATGCTGGATTCTTAGCTTGTTGTCAGGAGCAGGGTACATAAGTTTATCTATTCTTCAAATGATGCCTCCCCTGATAAAACAAGGCCCTTGGGGCATAAAAGGACCACTTGCAGGAGACCTTTTCGGACTACTGTCTACGAATCTCTATCTAGCGATACTCCATCTACTAATCGGTGTAATAGCTTTGGCTAGCTCGAAGAGCTACAAAACTTCTCGAAACTTTTGCCTCTATGGCGGATTATTCCTCGCAGCTTTGTTCATATTTGGACAAGCAAACCAGCGCATACCAACACTAGGGGGGTATTTGCCTCTTGATCTATCTCAGGATGCAGTACATCTTCTAAGTTCTACCCTCTTGCTTTCAGCATACATAGTTAGTAGAGCTATGGGAGCAAATAATTTAGAGCAAGATATTGCTATTAGGCACGATTAGTGCTACTCCTTCAGTAGAGGGTTCTATCCCCTCAAAAAGACGGGAAGGAGGTGAAATTATGGCTCCCGTTCAAACATTGGCGTTGGTCTTTGGAATCATCTATACAATAGTAGGCATAGCTGGGTTTATTCCTGCCCTTATTACAGGTAACCCTCCAGCTAACGCCATGGGCCCTGACAGTCTGTCAGGCAACCTACTAGGTATCTTCGCAATCAATCTTTACCATAGCATCGCACATCTGGTGATAGGACTGATAGGTCTAGGAGTTTATCGAAACTTCTCCGCATCCAGGACTTATGCACTAGTAGTAGGAATCATCTACGCACTCCTCTTCATACTTGGAATTATAGGTGTAGATTTTGGTGGACTTATTCCCATGAACATGCCAGATCACATTTTGCATCTGGTAACGGCGGTAATATTCCTGGTAATTTACTATCAGTCCGCTAGGAGTGCACCGGCTACGACCTAGGGCCGAAAGCACATCAGATTCCAAAGACCAGCCAGTAGGGGGTGGGAATTCCTACCCCCTACCTTCATGCTGAGCTAGATAGTCAAGCAAGGTATACTCTACTCTGGCCAAAGCACCAATAGCTCTCAGCCTCTTTATACATACTTCAACGGCCTCTGAAGAGGAATCCATACCTATCCATTGCCTACCCAGCTTGTGGGCCACTACAAGAGTGGTTCCTGACCCACAAAATGGGTCCAGCACTACATCTCCTTCATCACTCGAGGCCAGGATTATGCGCCGCAGCAGTTCTTCAGGCTTCTGACTAGGATAACCTGTTCTCTCAGGAGACATAGGGTTGACTATAGGTATAAACCAGACATCATCTAAAACTTTCCCTAGGGGGTGCGGATAATAATGTTTTCCAGAACGAGCGCGTATACCTGAACGTGCGTAGCCACTAGTATTTGCATAAGGCTCACGAACAGCATCTGTATTGAACTTATAGTTTCTAGTTTTATGATACACGAGAATATTATCGTGCTTATGGGGAAAATGACGGTTCCCCCTTCCACCTCCAGTGTAATGCCATATAATCTCGTTCTGGAAATTCCTGGCACCAAATATATCATCCATCAACAGGCGGACGTAGTGTACGCTCCTTCTATCTAGATGAAGGTAAAATGTACCCTCATCCGACAAAACCCTATGTATTTCTTGCAACCTTGGAGACAGCCACTCAAGATAATGGTCTATACCTTGCCAGACATCATTGTATCTACCATTCTCATCAACCCTGATCCTATTCGTACGAAAGGGAGGATCAGCATAAACAAGAGTAACAGATCCGCTAGCCAGCTTCTTGAGAAAAGATAAATTATCTCCGAGATATATAGTTCCCATCGAGGGCAAGTATATACTTACGAGCGGACTTTATCTATCTCCAATCTACGGTTCCGCCAATGTACCCTCTCAGCGCCTAATACCTCAATGAGAGTTTCCGCTACTAGTCCAGGATAAGATGCATCAAGGAAGCGCTGGAGATGATTATACTTATAGAGCTCTAGCCCATAGCCAACTACCTTAGGAAAACGAATAGGGTCTATATATACTGCGTCAACAGCATTCGATAGCAAATCAGCCAGTTTATAGGGATCACATGGCAACAAAGGAGATATAGAAGCACCGGTACGTATACCCGAAGACTTCAGTGCCCTTAGAGCTTCAAGCCTCCTAGGGATGGACGGTGCGTGAGGTTCAAATATTTTCCTAATATCATCATTATCCGTAGTTATGCTAATGTAGACTTCTAGTCTGTCCCCGAAGGACTTCAGCAAGTCAATATCATCTACAACAAAGGGTGATCTTGTGTGGATGTGGATCCTATTAGGTCCTGGCATCATGGATAACATGACTTCAAGACAGGCTCTAGTCAGTCTGTACTGCCTTTCAACTGGTTGATAAGGATCAGTCGCCGAAGAAATAAACACAGAAGCGAAAGCTAATTTTCGGGACGACTTATAGACTAGCTCAGGAGCATTTATCTTAGGTCTCACCCACTTGCCCCAGGAAGCTTCAAGCTGATCGTCATGGGTAAATTCCTTGGCATAGCAATAAGAACATCCAAAGGCACAACCACGATACGGGTTTAGACTGTAGGAATAGCTACCACTAAGAGCTCCCACCTTTTGAGGAGTAAGAATACTTCGAGCTTCAGAAGCGGTAATCCTTGGCATATATGTACCCCTCCAAGAACAATGCGTGAAAATTATAGCACACAAGTTCTCAGATTACCACTGGTCTCGAAAGTTCTTGGGAGCTCCTATCTCCAAGTCCTCAACACACAGCATGATCCAATCATCACGGTTGAAGAATATACAGCGTTTACATACGGAAAAGGACCGAAGTTTGGATACCCTGGTCTTGGATGGCTTTGGATCCGACTGAGGAGAATATTCCTCGGAATTTCTGGATCTAGGTCTAATAGCATCTAGTAACTTCTCCACCGACCAAACTTTCGGACCTCTTTGCAAAGTTCGAGTACGTAACTGAGAGTCATTAGTGACTACTAAATCGTCTGACTTGGCCATGTTAACTATGAAATCGTCGGCTGAATGTCGACCGGAGTATATCACCTTTATCCTACTATTAGACTTAAACCCTCTAGATGGAGGACCATCAAAAACAACTACTATCTGATATGCAGCTAGCTTGGATGCCTTGCTAAGCAGCTGCACTAGCTGTAGTCGAGCCTTGTCAGCCCCACTTCTCTCAATAGATCTCAAATAAGGATCACATCTTATAACGTTGTATCCATCCACAATCATTCTAGACATCTTACACAGCATACCAACAGATACTACACTCGATTCAACCCCCATAAATAAAGGTGACCCTTCGAGACAATGCAAAGCTCAGAATCCCAATCTGTCAGTTGTCAAGTATAAGCCCAATATCAGTTACCAGTTACCTTGTACCCAGAGCATACGTTATAGTATTGCTTAGTTTCGAAGATCACGATTCCGTTACTACGTCAGAGGAGGTAGATCTTGAGCAGGATACTCAGATGGGGGATATTAGGCACTGGACGTATAGCTGGGATATTCGCACGAGGCGTACAGGACTCGGTCTCGGGTAAACTTGTTGCCATTGGCAGCAGATCAGGAGAATCCGCAAGCAGGTTCGCACAAGAGTTTAACATCCCCAAGGCTCACGCATCCTACGAAGAGCTGCTTGCTGATCCAGAGGTTGAAGCAGTTTATATAGCTACACCACACCCTATGCATGCCCAATGGGCTATTAGAGCAGCTGAAGCTGGCAAGCATATACTTTGTGAGAAGCCTCTTGCATTGAATCACGCTGAAGCTATGGCGATAGTAGAGGCAGCTAAGGAACACGATGTCTTTCTGATGGAAGCCTTTATGTACAGATGCCATCCTCAGACTGCTCGAGTAGTTGACATGATCAAAGATGGTACTATTGGCCATGTTCGAACGATACAGGCTACTTTCAGCTTCGATGCAGGAAGCAATCTAGAAAGCAGGCTGCTGAGGCAAGATCTAGGTGGCGGAGGCATCTTAGATGTGGGATGCTACTGTACATCAATGGCACGTCTCATAGCCGGTGTAGCCCTAGGGAAAGACTTTGCAGACCCCATAGAGCTCAAGGCCGTAGGGCATATCGGCGAAGAATCCAGAGTTGACGAGTACACAGCCGCAGTGCTGCAGTTCCCCGGAGAAATCATAGCTCAGCTTGCCACAGGAGTACGGGTGAAACAGGAGGATGGAGTCAGAATCTACGGCTCAGATGGATGGATACACATACCTGAGCCATGGATTCCGGGACCAAATGGCGAACCCACAAGCATATTCCTATATAGGAAGGGTCAGAGCACCCCGGAAGAGATCGTAGTTGATCCTGGTAGCCCGCTTTATGCTATCGAGGCGGACACAGTTGCTTCTCACATAGAAGATAGACAGGCTCCTTCGCCAGCTATGACATGGGAAGATTCTCTTGGAAACATGCGTACGCTCGACATGTGGAGAGAACAAATAGGCATGGTCTACGACAGCGAGCGACCCGAAGCAAATACGCTCCCAGTTCACGGCCGCCCCCTGAGGATCCGACCTGATAACAAGATGAAATATGGACATGTCCAAGGTATAGATAAGCCTATCTCGAGGCTAGTGATGGGTGTGGACAATCAACGCACCATGCCCCACTTAGCAGTTATGCTGGATGATTTCTTTGAGAGAGGTGGGACTTGCTTCGATACAGCTTACATATACATGGGAGGTCTATCTGAAAAGCTGCTTGGACAATGGGTGAAGAACAGGGGCATTAGAGAGCAAGTAGTTATTGTAGGGAAGGGAGCACACACTCCTTATTGTGATCCAGAAAACCTAACAAAGCAACTGCTGGAAAGCCTCGATAGGCTGCAGACAGACTATATAGATCTATACTTTATGCACCGAGACAATCCCGAAATACCTGTAGGTGAATTTGTAGAGGTGCTCAACGAGCACCTTCGAGCAGGTAGGATAAGAGCTTTTGGGGGTTCAAACTGGACGATACAGAGGGTGGAAGAGGCAAACAAGTACGCGAGAGAGCATGGATTGACAGGGTTTGCAGCGGTAAGCAACAACTTTAGCCTTGCCAGGATGATAGAGCCACCCTGGGCAGGATGTATCTCGTCCTCTGATCCAGAATCTCGAGCATGGTTCGAGCGCAACCAGATGCCGTTGTTCTCGTGGTCTAGTCAGGCCCGAGGTTTCTTCACAGGCCGCGCTCGTCCAGATGACTTCTCAGACCCTGAGTTAGTACGTTGCTGGTATAGCGAGGACAACTTCCGTCGTCTGGAGCGAGTCAACCAGCTGGCTAGGGAGAAAGGTGTAGAGCCAATAAACATAGCCCTTGCATATGTACTATCTCAACCTTTCCCCACGTTTGCGCTGATAGGTCCAAGAACACTCTCTGAAACGCATTCTTCCTTAAAGGCTCTGGAGATAGAGCTCACCTCAGAAGAGGTAAGGTGGCTCAACCTTGAAGCCTAAATAAGGAGAGCAAGAATGAGCGCTGAAGAAAAGAGATATCTTTGGTGGCAGAAGGGCATCATCTACCAGATCTATCCCAGGTCGTTTATGGATAGTAATGGCGATGGTATAGGTGATTTACCAGGTATAACTAGCAAACTAAGCTATCTGGAATGGCTAGGTGTAGATGCCATATGGATATCACCAATCTATCCCTCACCCATGGCAGATTTTGGCTATGATGTCGCTGATTATACCGACATTCACCCTATATTTGGGACACTGGAAGATTTCGATAGGTTGGTGGAAAAAGCCCACTCAATAGGGCTCAAAGTTATTCTAGACTGGGTGCCAAACCATACATCTGATGAGCATCCTTGGTTTATTGAATCAAGATCCTCGAGAGATAATCCCAAGCGCGACTGGTACATATGGCGAGATCCTGCTCCAGACGGAGGCCCACCTAACAACTGGCAGAGTGTATTTGGGGGAAGTGCTTGGGAGTATGATGAACGCACAGGGCAATACTACTACCATGCATTTTTAGCTAAACAACCAGACCTTAATTGGAGAAATCCAGAAGTACAAGAGGCTATGTTAAATACGTTAAGGTTTTGGTTTGACCGGGGGGTAGATGGTTTTCGGGTAGACGTGATGTGGCATCTTATAAAGGACGACCAGTTTCGGGACAATCCCATCAACCCTGACTACAAACCTGGAGCTTACCTGAAGAACTTGCCCGAGGGCACTCGGCTTCCTCAGGAGATCATAGAGATGGCCGAAGCTCAGATGAAATACCTACCGGTCTATAATACTGATCGACCTGAGGTACACGACATTGTAAGAAAGATTAGACAAGTGGCAGATGAATACCCAGAAAGGGTCATTATTGGAGAGATTTACTTGCCAGTCGAGCGTTTGGTGAAATACTACGGAGAGCACGGCGACGGTGCCCATATGCCTTTCAACTTCCAGCTCATACTTTTACCATGGAAAGCAGACGAGATTGCCCATGCTATAGATAGCTACGAGGCAGCTCTACCTCCCAACGGATGGCCCAATTGGGTACTCGGCAACCATGATAACCATCGGATTGCCAGCCGAGTTGGCAGAGATCAAGCCAGAGTGGCCGCAATGCTTCTCCTTACACTTAGAGGTACTCCCACTATGTACTATGGCGATGAGATAGGGATGCAAGATGTTAGAATCCCCCCTGATAGAGTTCAAGACCCCGTAGAAAAGAGATTCCCCGGGCTTGGGCTTGGCCGAGATCCCGAGCGAACGCCGATGCAATGGGATAGTGGCCCCAATGCGGGTTTCACAACCGGCACCCCATGGTTGCCTATTGCCGACGACTACAAAGAGTATAACGTAGAGGTGGAGAAGAACGACCCTAAATCTTTCCTATCGCTATATCGAGCACTTATAGGACTAAGAAGAGCCGAGCCTGCATTACATGTAGGAAGTTACAAATCTCTACCTCGTAGCGGCGATCTGATAGCATACGAGCGAGCATATGGGCAGCAGCGCTTTATTGTGGTACTTAACCTAGGGAACCAACCACAGACATACACAGAGCTGGGTGACATACCCTGCCAAGTGGTACTATCAACACATATGGACAGGCATGGAGAGAAAGTTAGCAGAGAGGTCAATCTAAGAGCTAATGAAGGAGTGATCTTGCAGGTTGAACGGTAATCGATCAGATACAAAAGTAGTGCTGTTTGACCTCGACGATACGCTATTTGATCATAGAGGCACTACCTTAAGAACACTTGAAGCGCTAAGGAAAAAGCATAAAGAACTAAGGACCAGAACCCTCCAGGAGCTTGAGACCAAATACTCCGATCTCTTGGAGGATATTTGGCTAGATGTACTTCGTGGCAAACTGTCCGTGGAGGAATCACGCATAATTCGTTTCCAATTACTCGTAGAGTGGTGTGGGAACAAAATAGATAGAGAAAAAGCGGAACAATTCGCAACAGAATATCGCCAACTCTATCTAGATCTTAGAACTCCGGTGGAAGGAGCTTTTGAACTTCTATCCTATCTACACCAAGGTGTCAAGATCGGGGTAGTAACGAACAACTTCGTTCAGGAGCAGCGTGACAAGCTTCTGTGCTGTGGGCTCAATCATCTCGTAGACTTCATGGTGACTTCGGAGGAAGTTGGTGTTCCCAAGCCCGAGCCTGATATATTCCAGACAGCACTTAAGATAGCCAACTGCAAAGCCCACCAGGCTGTTATGGTGGGAGACGTATGGGAAACGGATATCATCGGTGCTACAAGAGTAGGCATAAGAGGGGTCTGGTTCAATAGGCTTGGGCTTTCCTGTCCAGATACATCTTTGGCTGCGGAGATAAGATCTCTGGTCCCGGCGAGAGAGATAGCAGATACGATTCTCTCTGCTCCAATACCTCACAATACGGATGCCATCAGAAGTCATAGATAAGGATTATTACAAGCTATGGACAGTCCCACCTATAAGTAAGAAGGTTATCGTATTACTCAATGTGTGGACCAGCAAAGTACCAGCTATTGTTTTGTGGCGCAGCACCTGCCATCCCCAAATAAGTCCCCAACATAGCACTATTACAAGCATCCACCACCTACCCTCTAAGAGGTATCTCAGGTGTCCACCAGCAAAAAGGAAAGCCTGTAGTACTATTGCCCAGCTACTATCAATACCAATCTCACAGAGATAACCTAATAGAAAGCCTCTAAACAGAACTTCTTCTATAAGCGCAGCCGTAAAGAAGCTATTTAATAACACAATTGGTACTGCCGTCAGAGGCAAAAAAGATATGCCTCCTAGCAGTAAGTAGGCTTCACCTACTCCTTCGGCTAGAGCTAGCAGCAAGAGTAAGCATCCCTCGACTAAGGCTCCCTGTAAGTCCCCTGACTGCAAGAAGAAATTTTTCAATCTGTCCCTAGCAATGAAAACCATAACTGGCAATATGGAGTAAGAAGACACTAGATAGACCCCAAATGCCAAATCCTGATTTAGCGGTGCTATCAACTGTCTCAACACTAACCTGATAAGGAGAGCCAAGACCAATAAGAAAGTAAAAGACCTCATCAATCAACAATCTTCTCCCAACGCCGTTTATGGAGAGTATAGTTGTATCCTCTAGCCCCAGGCAACGTCTCTTGTTGAAATCCGTCAGCTAGGTTACCATTTACGCATCCTTTGTTTCGTGTTACTGCAACTAAATGGAGACAAAAAATGCATAGAAGACAATTTATTAAGATGTCCATAGCTGCTACCATCTCACTCACTCTTATGCCCTGGGGTAAAGCATCAGCAGGATCGAGTATAAAGAGTTCCATCAATAGAGCCTATAGCTTTATTGATTCAATGATGGATCTCTACACTCGTGGTGACCAGCTCAGGCTTATACAAAGCTATAAAGGAGGATACCTAGGTAGCATAGGTTTTGACCCGGCTTTCACCTACGATAATGCATTAGCCATAATTGCCTATCTATCAAGAGGGCTCAGCAGAGATAAGAGACGAGCAACTATCTTAGGGGATTCTCTGCTGTACGTGCAAGAACACGACCCTATTGGAGATGGCAGGATACGTGATGCTTATGAACCATCACAACTACTTCTGGAGGATGGTACACCTAACATTGCTTATCGCTGGGGGCAAGGCGGTAGCACTACAGGTAATCAGGCTTGGATTGGGTTAGCATTCTTATGGCTGTACTTAACTACTAAACAGGGAAGGTTCCTCCAAGCTGCACAGCGTATTGGAATATGGATACTAGAGAACACCTATGACACAAGAGGTACAGGTGGATATATGGGTGGTATTGATGCAGACAATAACTTACTTACATGGAAATCTACAGAGCACAACATAGATACATACTCGCTTTTCAAGTCACTATATAAGATATCAGGCAATATCAATTGGAAAAATGCCGCAGACCATGCCTATAACTTCATTATATCCATGTGGAATGAGGAGGGTGGATTCTTCTGGACTGGCACCGAAACTGATGGTACCACTACTAATACTTACCCCATACCTGAGGATGTGCAAACATGGAGCTATCTAGCTATCCAAGAGTCCCAATTCCAGCAGTCCATAGATTGGGCTGCAGAAAGCCTAGCAGCTCAGGATTCAATATTTCGCGGTGTGAGCTTCAGCACCGCAGATACTAGTAAAGTGTGGTTCGAAGGTACGGCTCACTTGGCATTAGCTTTCAATCATCGTGGCGCTGCGCAGGACCTGAAGCAATCAGCATCGCTGATCCAATACATACAACTGGCTCAAGAAAAAGCTCCTAACACAGACGGTAAAGGCATAGTAGCAGCCAGTAGCGATGGGCTCCAGACAGGGTTTGGATATAGTTACTACGCATCCTTACATATTGGTGCCACATCTTGGTACTGCATTGCGGCCAACCGCTCTAATCCATTCCAGCCATAAACCGTAAGTGAAAACCCTAGGTGCAGTTGATCAACTGCACCTAGGGGGAGCACTAAGACAATAGCTATGATTATTCGTTCCTATAATGTTTGCCCTGAGGTCGACCTGAACGCTCAGCAAGTTCATCCTTCAAAGCAAAATACGCTGGTTTCGGCTGATAATTCTCATCAAATATAGTGGCAGCCCCTTGTCCTTGGAAGAATCCGGGTATCCATGAGTGCGCATCGGTGAATCCCCACACCGTGAAAGATACGCATCGTCGTACATTCAGACAAGCATCCATGAGTCGACGGTAATACTCAGCCTGTGTAGCAAGTTTCTCTTGGGTAACAGGTAGAATCATGCACACATCCACCTCAGACAGAGCCACATCCAATCCCAGATCAGCAAATCTCTGAATATTCTGTTGAATATCCCCAGGAAATCCATACTGTATGCCGAGATGTCCTTGAAATCCCACGCCATCGATAGGCACACCTGCTTCCTTGAGACTCTTCACCAGCTCGTACATTCCATTGCTCTTAGGCCCGATCCACTCAATGTTGTAGTCATTGATGTAGAGTTTGGCATGTGGATCAGCCTCGTGCGCCCATTGGAAAGCTTTGGCTATGTAATCCGGACCAATAGCCCTAAGCCATATGCTATCCCTTAGGGTACCATCTTCATTCAGGGGCTCGTTCACTACGTCCCAAGAATACACCTTGCCCTTGAAATGCCTTACAACATCATAGATGTGCTGTCGCAGTATTTCCTCCAGCTCCTGGTTGGTAAAGTTACCATTTGTCAACCAGCTGGGCAGTTGGTTATGCCAGACGAGTGTGTGCTCTCTCACTATCTGACCATGCCGCCGTGCAAAATCTACGAGCTGATCTGCTGGCTCAAAATTTAGCTGACCACGTATGGGCTCAATAGTATCCCATTTCATGACATTTTCTGGGGTAACACTATTGAATTCTCTGACCACCACCAGCTGATATTGTTCTTCATTAGAAAGAGCATTTACATCTACCGCTGTTCCAATACTAAGATGAGTTCTTGCTGCATAGTCTCGAAGACCCAATAGCTTTGCTCTCCTTCAATATCTTTCCGTAAATCAACGCCTTTATCATTAATGCTGTTCATAAGATCCCCTGCTTGTATGCTGAACGAAGTATATAGGCTATACTCGCACCCACTGTAGTCTAAACCTTTTGAGATTCACTAAGTCTTTAATTGCCACAATGAGACAAAACAGAAGGATTGGTAATTTCAAATATAATTTGATCTATATATCTACAAATACAGTCATTGCAATAGTTTATTTGGGCTACCAAAATAGCTGGCAAAGTACATTCCTTCAGCACCCACATAAATCTTCCCACTCGAACCATTGACAAGCCATATCAAATGGATAAAGCCTAATCTATGTGTACCTGAACGTATATTCGTTGCAGTGGAGGCAGGAGCGCTAGTTTGCACACTCGATGGTGGCCTTAAACGGCAAGACAGAAGACTAGACTCACTCTAATTCATACAATCTAGCCATACATCATTTAGCACTTAACAGGCTATACTCAGCTGCAGGAGATGGAATATCGCTACTTAGTAGGGAATGCAACGAAAGCAGAGATGTTAGCAATAGAGATCAAATGATGGACTACAACACCGTTACCTGTAGGGTCTGGCTGTAGACTCTGTAGATCCAGATGCTATCTTAGTTTCCAGTGCAAGTACTTATAGTGAGGGGCACAGCTTGCAATCAGCAAGATCTTTTATATACAGACGAGAGGCAATTCGCATTGGCAAATGATTACACAAGGTCTACCAAGCTAAGAGGTACAATAGTTTGGAGGTTAGCTGCAGATCCTTCTAAGGCACACACTTTCTATGCACTAAGTAACAAATGTCTTTACATGTCAGAATATGCTAGTAAATCTTGGCAAGGAATCCATACTCTCATCTTATATTAAGAAAATCTGGCATGCTCTAGCTTGTTATAGGCTCTGATTAGCAATGATTCTTAAGGTTTTTATTACATATCATAGAGAAAATAGATGAAATGGAAAGAATCGGCAATCGAGAAACACAATAGAATGGTGAGAGAAGAAAGACTTCAGGCAGAAAGGGTACGTACTGATATTGAAACCCCATCCGACATATGGCATGCGAGAGCCCATCGATTCCGACCTAACAATCGAGAGAAGGATAAAGTAGTAGACATATTAGCCGAACTGGCAGGCGCAGATGGCAAAGTTATAGACGTTGGTGCTGGTGCTGGAAGAATAGCAGTTCCTTTATCTCAACTTGTGAGAGAGATAGTAGCAGTTGAGCCATCACCTGCTATGCGATCAGCGCTCGAAACAGAGATAAAAGTTCATGATATCAAGAACATACAAGTTATACCTTCAACATGGCAAGAGGCGAATGTAGAACCGGCAGAAATCGTACTTGCATCGCATGTCACTTATGGCATTCAGGACATAGAACCTTTTCTACGAAAGATGAATGACAAAGCCCTGAAAAACGCTGTAATTGTAGTTTATGCCAATCCACCACAAAGCGCAATAGCACCGTTTTGGGAATACATATACGGGGAACCAAGATTACCCCTTCCGTGCCGAAAAGAGCTAATAGACGTCCTAGTAGAACTTGGATTTAAGCCAGAAATAGTCGAGTTGCCACCTTATCCTGTCCAACCGCTTGGTAATCCAGAAGAAGCATTCACAGAACTTAGACGTAGGTTATTCATAGGGCAAGGTCACCCTTTGGAAGAACGTCTTCGTGCTGCTATGAATGCTTTGACTATACAACGCGATGGTTTGATATGGCCTCGAGATGCTCAGCCTAATGAGCGATCGATGATAATATGGCAACCAGAAAGCATATAGGCCAGTATTTATAAGAAAAGAAGCAGCTTTACGTTTGTAATTGACAGCTGCTGAAGCAGCACCACATGAGTAGAAATACATTGACATGCCTTGCTATCATCGGTAGAATTGAAACACGGATGTTCAAAGGCGTTGACCGAGAGGAGTAAGCGGATTAAGCGCCAGACAGAGAGGACGAGTCATCGGCTGAGAGCTCGTCGGGGGAAAGCAATCCGCTGAACGTAGCTCGCGAGCTGCTGGTTCGAACGCAGCAAATAGGCTGTTAGTAGGGCCAGACGGGCAAGCCCGTTATAGCGATAATGAGGGTATAGGAGATTCCTCCTATGCCGAACCAGAGGTGGTACCACGGTACGCCCACCGTCCACTGGACGTGTGGGCGGTTTTTATTTAACACCCTCTAGGGAGGCGACAATATGCAGATTTCTGAGCAGGAGATGGCTAAAGCTTACGAACCACGCGCAGTAGAATCACGTTGGTACGATTGGTGGGACAAACAGGGTTACTTTACGCCCAAGATAGATCCGACACGTAAGCCCTTTACGATCATCATGCCTCCGCCCAACGTAACTGGGGAGCTACACATGGGACATGCTCTCTTCGTCACTGTTGAGGATATTCTCACTCGCTGGCGCAGGATGCAGGGATATCCAACGCTGTGGTTACCAGGCGCCGATCACGCTGGCATAGCGGGACAGTGGGTAGTTGAAAAGGAGCTTGCTGCCGAAGGACTTACACGCCACGATCTAGGCAGAGAGAAGTTCTTGGAGCGCACATGGGACTGGATGAACCGTTATCGAGGTAGGATAAGAGAGCAGCTTCGCATACTAGGGGCTTCGTGCGATTGGTCCCGCTTTAAATTTACAATGGATCCTGGCCCCTCAAGAGCAGTGCGCACCGCTTTCAAGAGACTCTACGACGAGGGTCTCATCTATCGTGGGAAACGCATGATCAACTGGTGCCCACGATGCATGACAGCTCTATCTGACCTCGAAGTTGATCACGAAGAGGTGAAATCTCACCTTTGGACGCTACGCTACCCAATAGACGGTACTGACCAGTTTATAGAGGTTGCTACGACGCGTCCTGAGACTATGCTAGGAGATACGGCCGTCGCTGTTCATCCCGATGACGAGCGATATAGAGGGATCATTGGCAGAACGGCCACATTACCAATAATTGGACGTAAGCTACAGATCGTAGCGGATGAGCTAGTCGATCCCGAGTTTGGCAGCGGCGCGGTCAAGGTCACACCAGCACACGATCCTACCGACTTCGAGATAGGGCAGAAGCATAACCTACCTGCAGTCAACATCTTGAACCTAAATGGAACCCTCAATGAGAATGCGGGCCCCTTTGCTGGTCAGACAATACAGGAGGCTAGAAATAATGTAGTCCGCAGGCTTGAAGAAGAAGGATTCCTGGCACGGGTAGAAGATTATACCCATTCAGTAGCGATATGCGATCGGTGCGAGTCTGTAATCGAGCCTATTATCAGCGAACAATGGTTCCTTCGAATGGACACGCTCAATAAACCTGCGCTCGAAGCCGTTCGTAATGAAATCGTGCGCATGATTCCCGATCGCTTCAAGCAGATTTACATCAACTGGGTCGAGAATGAGCACGATTGGTGCATCTCGCGTCAGCTATGGTGGGGACACAGAATACCGATATGGTACTGTCTAGACTGTGGCCACACGATGGCTACTGATCAAGAGACTCTTGATCGATGCGATAAGTGTGGTAGCACTCATATAGAACAGGATCCAGACGTTCTTGATACATGGTTTAGCTCCGCTCTGTGGCCAATCAGCACCCTTGGATGGCCTGATGATACAGATGACCTGCGGTATTTCTATCCTACATCGGTAATGGAGACCGGATACGACATTATATTTCTATGGGTACACCGCATGATCTTTATGGGATTGCACTTTATGGGCGAAGTGCCGTTCTTTGATGTCTACTTCCACGGCACAGTACGGGACGAAAAAGGCCAGAGGATGAGCAAAACAAAGGGAAACGTGCTGGATCCCACAGAGATCACAGAGCAGTATGGAAGTGATGCCTTGAGGTTTGCTCTCATAACGTCGGCCCCAGCTGGTTCGGACATGAAGCTGGGAATCCAGCGCGTAGAGGCTATGCGCAACTTCGCCAACAAGATCTGGAATGCTACCCGCTATGTTATTCGAGCTTGTGAAGATAGCCAGATAGAGACAAGTCCTGATGGAGATCCACTGCCAACGAGGTTAGAGGATACAACACTTGCTGACAAGTGGATCATCAGCCGTTTGCATAGGACCATAAGAGATGTCACCAATATGATGGAGCGTTACCAGCTCCATGAGGCGGGGAGGAGACTCTACGACTTCATTTGGTCTGAGTACTGTGACTGGTATATAGAGTCAACAAAAGTCGTACTTGCTGGAGATAATGAGCCCGCAAAACGGGCCGCGAGACAGACACTAGTATACGTCCTCGAAAGAGCACTTAGACTACTTCACCCCTATATGCCCTTTGTAACAGAAGAGTTATGGCACTACCTGCCACATAAAGGTGAATCCATAATGATAGCCAACTGGCCAGAGGCAGGAGATATAGATAGCGAGGCAGAACGTCAATATGAACTCGTAACAGATATCATCAGAGCAATCCGTAACGTTCGTGCCGAAAGAGATGTGCCAACTAACCGGCTTGTGAGCGCTATGATAATCGCAGGTAACGATGCAAATATCCTGCGGGAGCAAGCACCCATTATCAGCAGGTTGGCAAGGGTTGATCAATCTCAGCTTAGGATAGAGTCCGAGGGCGATGTGCCATCAGAAGATGTAGTAACGCTAGTCATAGGAAACACTCGAGTCTACTTGCCCCTAGCAGGGCTGATAGACATAGAAGAGGAACGTAAGAGGCTAACCCAAGAGCGAGACAGAACCTTGGCAGAGGTCGAGAGAGTTCGCAACCTACTCTCAAACGAGCAGTTCACATCTAGAGCTCCTGAGCACGTCGTTCAAAGAGAACGGGACAAGCTCACGGCGGCGGAAGAAAGACTAAGAACACTGGATGAGCATATACAAAGGTTGGGCAATAGCTAGAACACCGAGTCCACAGCAGCAATCAAAACAATAATACTGGAGGCCATCATGAGTATCTCTCCGGATGTCAACTTGATAAAAGAAGGTGAACACAAAATCGAATGGGTAGCCCAGCACTCTCCCGTGCTTAACCGCCTGAGAGATACAATCCTGAACGATGGGACTTTCCAAGGCAAGCGCTTGGCATTGTGTGTACATCTGGAGGCTAAGACTGCTTATTTAGCGACTATACTAGCCGACTGTGGCGCAGAAGTGGTCGTTACTGGATCTAACCCTCACTCGACAAAAGATGATGTATGCGCAGCTCTGGCAAGTCGGGGCATCAAGGTCTATGCCAAGCAGGATTGTCCTCGAGAGGTATGGGAGAAACACCTACTAAATACTATCGACACAGAACCTGAGATCATAATAGACGATGGAGCAGAACTTGTAAGCAGGCTTATTACACACAGGCCTCACTTAGCAGATAAAGTCATAGGATCTTCTGAACAGACAACTACGGGAGTAATCAAGTTGCGGGCTATGGAAAAAGATGGAGTACTTCCATGGCCCGCAATTGCAGCCAATGATGCTATGTGCAAACACATGTTTGATAACCGCTACGGCACCGGACAGTCAGCTATAGGGGCGATTCTAAGCTCAACTAATCTACTCATGGCAGGTAGGAAAGTAGTGATCATAGGATATGGTTGGTGTGGAAGAGGACTCGCACGCTATGCAGATGGCATGGGGGCAAGAGTCATTGTCGTAGAAGTAGATCCAGTAAAGGCTCTTGAAGCTGTAGCCGACGGATTCCGAGTGATGAACATGCAGGAAGCAGCTCGAGAAGGCGAGTTCTTCATAACAGCTACGGGGAACATCGACGCCATACGCAAGGAACACTTCGAAGTCATGCAAGATGGTGCTCTAATTGCTAACGCCGGACACTATGAGCATGAGATAAACCTTCAAGATCTAAGCAGCATAAGTGTGAGCGTCCAAGAAGCCAGGCCCTATATCAAGGAGTACAAGCTGCAAGATGGGCGTAGAATACACGTAATAGCAGAAGGAGAACTTGTGAATCTAGCGGCAGGCGATGGGCATCCAGTAGAGATCATAGACCTGACATTTGCAGTACAGGCACTATCCGCCCATTACGTAGTCAAGCATAGAGACAAGCTACAGCCAGGAGTACATAACCTGCCAGAAGAGATCGATAAGAACATAGCGAACACCAAACTAGAGACCCTTGGTGTAAAGCTCGAGGGGCTGACCCAGAAACAGCAGCAATATCTCAATTCCTGGAGGACATCATAATGATATCCAATGAATCCATAATAAAAGACCCATCTCTAGCGCCTAGCGGTGAAAGAAAAATACAGTGGGTTGATCAACACTCCCCTGTATTGAATGCTCTGCGCGAGAAATACCTGAACAAGGAGTCCATAGGCGGGCTTAAGATAGGAATCATCGTACCTTTAGAGGCCAAAACCGGTTTTCTGGCAACAGTGCTGGCAGATGCCGGAGCTCAGGTAGTAGTCACAGGTACAGGGCCAGCCTATGTTCAGGACGATGTAGCAGCCGCTTTAGTCGCTAGAGGTTTGAGGGTTTACGCGATATCAGGGGTATCAGATAATGAATTCCGAAAGTACCTGGAGAAGGTACTAGATTTTCAACCCGATGTCTTGATCGACGACAGGGCTGAGTTCGTTCGCATGCTGCACACTGACTATCAACACCTATTGTCCACAGTTAGAGGAGCTTCCGAGCAAACCACCTCAGGAGTAACTAGGCTCTTAGCAATGCAGAAGCAAGGAGTATTAAAACTACCAGTAATAGCTGCCAACAACGCTATGTGTAAGCACTTTTTTGATAACCGCTATGGCACTGGGCAATCCGTGTGGACCGCGATAATGTCAGCCACCAACCTGTTCATCGCGGGAAGAGAAGTAGTAATCGTAGGGTACGGGTGGTGCGGTAAAGGGCTTGCACGCAGGGCTAAAGGCCTAGGCGCGAGGGTAACTGTTGTAGAGGTGGATCCGGTGAAGGGTCTCGAAGCCTGGGCAGATGGATTTGAGGTACATCCGTTGGAGGAGTGCGCTTCTTACGGGGATATATTTATCACATCCACGGGTTCCCCGCATGCGATAGACACCCAGCATATTGAACAAATGAAAGATGGTGCCATTTTAGCTAATGCAGGAGGCTTGGATGATGAAATTAACGTGAAAGGACTGGAAACCATCGCAAAGGAAAAGAGGGAAGCGCGTAAGTACATTACTGAGTATGTGCTCACAGATGGTAGACGTATACATTTACTTGCTGATGGTTTCCTAGTAAATCTAGTCGCTGGAGACGGGCACCCAGTCGAGATAATAGACATGACATTTGCAGTACAGGCACTCGGAATGAGGCACGTAGCTCTGTACTTCGATCAATTGGGGCCAGGAGTTCACAATTTCCCCAAGGAACTGGACGAAGAAATAGCAAGACTAAAACTTAAGTCTCTTGGCATGGGAGTGGGATCTCTTACTGAGGAGCAGATCAACTACCTTCATAGCTGGAGATAGCTGCCATGAAAACGTTGCTTTCTGGAGCAGTGGTAGTTACATGCAACGAGTCGCACGATGTAATAGAGGCGGGAGATGTACTTATAGAAGATGACAAAATAGCTTTCGTGGGTCCCAGATACGAAGGTGAGTACGATCAGAAGGTATCTTTAGACGGATACCTTCTGATGCCTGGGCTCATAAATGCTCATACTCATTCTTCTATGACCCTATTCAGGTCCAAAGCTGATGACGTCGACCTGAGAACTTTCCTTCAGGAAAGAGTTTGGCCATTAGAGGCTAAGCTTACAGACGAGGATGCGTATGTGGGATCTCTGCTTTCAGCCATAGAGATGCTTAGATCGGGAGTTACTTGTTACGTAGATATGTACTTCTTTGAGGAAAGTCTGGTACGTGCAGCACTAGACACGGGAATTAGAGCCATCATAACCCCTGGAATAATCGAAGTGCCTGGATTAGTAAAGACCTTGGGACACTGGGATCAGAGAACCAGCAGAGTAATAGACTTCTGCAGACAGTGGGAAAACTACGCAGGTAGGATCCACACAGGCTTGGGTCCGCATGCTCCATATACTTTACCATTCGAGGCCCTCAAAGAGATAAGCAGCGAAGCTAAGCGCAACGACCTGCCGGTTCATATACATCTAGTAGAAACCAAGGAAGAACGGGACAATTTCAACTCCAAAGGTTTAGGATCTACTGTCATTGCTCTTGAAGAAGCTGGGTTCTTTGAGGCCAAGGTAATATCAGCACATAGCGTATGGATAGAAGAGGGAGATGAACGTATATATGCACGCCACCAAGCTGGCGTGGCTCATTGTCCAATCAGTAATGCCAAGTTGGGAGTAGGAGTAGCACCTATAAACAGAATGCTTTCGGCTGGGGTCAATGTAGGTTTAGGGACAGATAGTGCAGCATCCAACAATAATCTGAACCTTTGGGAGGAGCTAAAGTTTGCGCCTCTGATCGCTAAGGCCGTATCGCTGGATCCAGTTGCGATATCAGCTGAAAAAGCCCTATGGATGGCAACTAGATTAGGAGCAATGGCTATCCATAGGAGTGATATAGGAGTTATAGCTAGCGGCATGAAAGCAGACATTATTGCATTGGATATAGACAGGGCTGAGTTTCTACCAATTACCAAAGCCTCCGACTACGTACATCACCTGGTATATTCTGCTAACAAAGACATGGTTAGACATGTCTGGATTAATGGCAACAAAGTAGTAGAGAACGGCCAGTTGCTCACGCTTGATGAAACCGAAACTATAATGAAAGCAGGTGTAGTTGCCGCCAGGCTGCTGGAGAATTAATAGCGTTTGGCTGATTCCTCATGCCTTTGCATAGAACTTGCTGTAATCAAGGTGGCTATTATCCCCCATGCCTGAGATCGCTCTTGTCACATCTACACGATAATGCAAGGAGGTATAAGCGATGGTAATTCTTAAGCGGCACGCCCTCTTGCTGGAACAAATATTGACCGATATATCTAATGGTAGGTCATTCACCGAGGTCCCTGAAGGGGAGGAGATGGTCAAAGAGCTGGAGGCTATGGGGCTTATTAGATATGAGACTCCCATAAGAATCACCCTTACCTATGCGGGCAGCGAGCTGGCAAATACCCTACACGACCTCTATCAAGGAAGAGACCAAAAGGCCGATGACGAGCAAGTAAACGTAACCATCCTAGAAAAGGGAAGGCTAGCCACTCCTCAAGAATGGACCGAGGATTGGAGATTTTTAGGTAGCGAGATCATAGCAATGTTGGATGCTGCTCACAAAGCTGGCAGGGTAGGGCCAGTTGCACAAGAGGCACTCATGGAGAGGGGCTTAGCTCAGAGAGTAAGGGACGATGAGACGAAGAAAGAATACATAGCTCTTTCGAATGCGGGTAAAAAAATATTGAACCTGTACAGGGAGATAACACCTCGCATCGAGATAGACGACAGAATTGCAGGCTTTGTAAGAGATGTACCATTAGGGCCAGCGCACTCAAGCCTACTACCTACGGGAAGCCACGAAGAGCATCTATTAGAAGCAATGAGGCTGATAGCCTACTCTGTTCCAAACTCAGATGTTTATGCATTTACTGCTCTAGGCCAAGCCATCAAAATGGCCCTCCGGGATGGAGGATTTGCCGAGGGCACTGTTATTAGCGAAGACATATTTATAGCTTTGGCCAAGCATGTAGACGGCGAGGGTACACCTGCAGGGCTTTCTCTACTTCAAACCCTCAATTACGTAGGCAATAATGGCGAATTGCTACCTTCAGGAGAATGGCTGCTCGAGGCCTACCGTCTGTGGAAAGATGGCCCTCGTGAGGACGTGTGGAGTTTCGCGCTTGAAGCCGAAGAAGTAGAGATAATAGAAGCTATAGACCAGATATGGGAGAAAACTAAATCCAACCCTGAGGACGTACCCACATTCGATAGGATTCGGCGCGAGATGATAGACCGTAAGATCAGACAGTACAAGGATCTCCTAGAGCGCTATGGGCGCAAGCTTGAGGAGATGCCTGAAAAATATCAGCTCATAGCTCGCAGATTTCAGGAGGCTAAGGACCTGGCAGCTTGGTATGACGACAACTTCGATCTACGACAAGGTCTGTATGCGCTGGAAGCCTTTAGCCTTATCCGCGAGGAAGAGCATGACAACAAAGCAGTATATCGCCTGACTGATTGGGGTAGGAGAGTACTACAGGAACAAACACAGAATCAGAGAGATATTAGTTCGGTAGCAGTTAAAGCTATAACTATGACACGTAAAACCTTCTCCTCACCCAATGTGGAATGGTGGCAAGAAGCTAAGGAAGCAGGGCTTATCGGTACTAGTGAGCCGTCTGATTCCGGCTGGTTCTACGCAAAGCTTGCGGAACAACCCATACGCATGCCTTACCTCTCAGAGTATGAGATGGAGGTATTCCAGACTATTCCCCCAAAGGGCATGACGATAGATGAGCTATACTCCGAGCTCACCCACTTACCTAAAGAGCGTATTCGGTGGGCACTGGAGAAATTAGAGGCCAGGCATCTTATTGACATCCTACCGGACGGCAACATCGTAGAAACTCTGGCCGGTGAACACATGGATGCGGCATTATCCGGTAGACCGCAGGGTCTAGGTGAACCAGTCAATCCGACAATAGTAAGAGTACTACAGGCCCTATATCATGTCGGTACCTTATATGTGAAAGAGAAAAAGGTAAGAATGCTTCCGAGAAACTTAGATCATGCAATAAAGGCTAGTGGTCTAGCTCGCAAATCATTTGAAGATGCTCTCGAGCTGGCCCGAGTTGCTGGATTCGTAGGACAAAACAGTATAAATGAATCTGGGCTTATGCTGCTTGAGGCTATCGACATGATGAACCCATCAACAGAGCTCGCGGGCTTTACAGAGATAAGTAGTAGTATACCATCAGAAGCAGTAGCCTAATATAGAGAAAAATTTTATGCCTAGTGGGGTAACTTAAGACATGTCCCCACTAGGCATTCCGAAGTAAAAGCTAGCTTTAGGAAGGTAATGAGGCGACTATCCGCCTGAAATCGTCCTCAGTAAAAGCCTTGAGGGTTTCGCTAACAGTTGTGCCAGTTTTTGCCTGCGAAAGTGCAAACTTCATAAATGTATCGTCATCCGGAGCCTCAAGCACAGCCACAGCATCACATCTTCCAAAGATCATGTACCAGTGCTTCCACTGCAAGCCCATCCCTTCTGCGGCTTGCTTTGACGCATCGAGGCCAGTTATATCCCGATATTTTTCCTCCCCTCTTCCGTAAACCTCAAAAGTACTACATACGCAGCCATTCTCTAATCCTCCTTGGGCTTCCGCTCCTACGCCCTTGCCGATAGAAGGTGATTTTAACACTAACCAATAAGATGCCAACTAAAAAACCAAACAGTGTCATCGGTTTGGTATTCCCCTGATCTGTTGCAGATAATTTCAGATCAACGTAGAATATAGGCAAAGTATATGACAAACACCTTACTAGAATTGGAAGGAAATCCGTCGAAGGTAGTTTGTAGATAAGCTAGTTATTAATGATTCACAAGTGCTCTTAATGCTTACCACAGTAGTGCACAAACCAATTGGGGCTAAGGTCACAATCTCCGGGTAGGGTTCATATATCAAAACGGATGCAAGTCTCGCTAGCTCATCGTTCTTGCTAACAATCTATCTAATTGTTCCAAACTCGCTCTTGGCAGGAGGATTGTACCACCTGTGCTAGCTTTCCCTCTGGCGATGGGTCTGTGGCGTGCTGACGGCAACCTGACAGCAGTACGGACAGCAACGTGAGGAGGCGTAGATGTCAGGGAAGGAGAGGAAGATGGCGCCCGATAGAGGATTCGAACCCCTAACCCCCTGGTCCGAAGCCAGGTGCTCTATCCGTTGAGCTAATCGGGCTTATTTATATTTTAGCATGAGGTAAGAATCCATACCAAGGGTTACTCGCTTTATCCCATCGAAAACTTTCGGCGTTGGCTAAAACCAACTAAGTGAACTGCCCCATAAGCCTGAGCCTCATGCAGGGCATCCTCTAGCCTATAACCAACTTCGGAAGGCTGATGAGAATCGGACCCTAGCACAAAATCTACCTCCCTAGATACCAGCTCCCTAAGTAGGTCCCCCGAAGGGTATAGCTTTCCCACAGGCTTTCTATAACCAGCTGTATTGAGCTCAACAGCCACTCCTGAATCAGCTACCACTTCAGCAACCTTTTTATAAAGCCCTATAGGGCTCTCTTGTAGTTCATGTCCCCATTTCTTTATCACATCTATATGCCCCATTATGTCAAATAAATGTGACTTAGCAGCACAAGCTATAATCTCAAAATACCTCTCATAAAGTTTTAGTAAATCCCATTCTTCGTATCTATAGGCATATTCAGGATTATCAAAGCCCCAATCATCTATAAAATGCACAGAGCCATAAACGTAATCCCATGGATACTGTTCAAGTAATCTTTCCAGCTTTTCCTCCGCTCCGGGAATATAATCGGCCTCTATCCCCAGCCTGATATTTATCTCAGGATAGGCGGACCTAAGTGACAGGACCATATCAACATACGCTTCAAGCTGATCTTCCGACATAGCAATGGTAGGGTCACGCTTATCCTCTGGAAGCCAGTACATCGGTATGTGATCAGATATGCCTATCTCTGTGAGACCAAGTCTTATAGCCGCAACCACGTACTCCTCAGCAGTACCGATGGCATGTCCACAGAGATAAGTATGGTTATGGTAGTCAAACAACGTCTTGGACATGTCGTATGATAACGCGAAACTTAGCAAACCGGCAAGGAGTATTATAATTACCAAAATACTTACTTGGACTTGTAATTATGTCCTCTAAGGCCAGACAAGATAGAACTTATGTCAACAGCATGAGGGCTCTACTCTCGATAAGGTTAGTAATCCTAGAAATCTCAATACTAGTCTTAGTACTAGTAGCTGCAACGCTTATACCACAAGTGCCGTTACAAATACGAGCAGACCCTGTAAAGTCTCTAGAATGGCTAGAAAATAAAATCAACCTACAGGCTAGCATAACTGAGTTTCTATCTTCCCTATCGATATTCACTGTATCTAGCTCTTGGTGGTTCGTAATACTTTGGCTATCCATAGCTTTATCAATTTGTGCGTATTTAATTACGCGATTCCCATCCAAAGCAATACCCTCCTCAAGGAGAAGCCACATCCATCAAACCTACGACTTTGGTTCAGCTGAACCTTTATTCGTAGCTTCCAGAATCAGGGCGTATCTAAGTTTATTGAGCTTCAACATTACCCTACAAGTATCAGACGATAGCCTGACTATATATGCAACCAAGCATTGGAAAAACACTTGGCTTCTTTGGATTGCCCATTTAGGTTTTATGTTACTTTTATTGGGGGTGATACTAAACTCTATATACGGGTGGCAGATAACAGATATACCAGTACCCAATAGGGAAAGGGTAGAGATACCTAAGACGAACCTAAGCGTGATAAGTAACGGCCTGAGTACTTCCTGGGATCCTCTGATCTCAGCCCCTATAGACTACGTCGCAAGGATAGACCTCTACGAAGGAAATAAGAAGGTAGTCGATAACTATCCTCTCAGGGTCAATAACCCTATGTCCTACGAAGGCATCAGCCTGCATCTGAGATCTTTTGGACAGGCAGCAATAATGAAAGTCTATGATACAAGCGGGAGATTAGTGTTCAAAGGTGGTGTTCCTTTAATATCAAAGGATGATCTTGGAAGAAGCTATGGCGTAGTACGAGTGGAGAATTATGAACTCAAAGTCAGCGTACCACCAGAGAACACTTATGATCCAGATATCCCAGCTGGTACCGTCAAACTAGATCTGTATAAATCTGGCACTAGCCCCATAGGGACAAAAATAGTATCTCGGACAGCTCCCCAAACAATGGAAGAGATGAGGTTCATGCTCTTAAGGGAAGATAGATACGTCGGCTTATCATTCAGCTATCAACCATTCTCACCAGCGGTGTGGCTAGGTGGAGGACTTCTGCTAGTCGGCTCTGCCGGTATGTTCATCAGGAAAAAAGGCAAGCTGGTATTTGACCTGTACACTAATAACGACAACTGCTTCTGCGATCTTAAGGCAGATTGTATGCCTCTTGTAGACTTTTCACAGACTCTAAAGTCCTTAGGTGGCAAACCACTATGTACTGGTTGGGACAACAACTAACGTATGCTGTTTACGCAGCAGCAATCTTAAATTTATTCGCCGTCTTCGCTGCCATATCCGACTTGCTGCTAATGGGCTACGGATACAGCGCCCTTAGCATCAGTTATGCTGACAAACGTCATTCGGTGTCTTATAAGTTATTCTCTCTATTTACACTTTCATCGGCTCTATTGTTGGCATCATCTATCGTTTTGAGATCCCTGATTACAGATAAACCTGCTTTTAGTAGCCAGTATGAGTTCTCCGTATCTCTAGCTTTTTGCTTGTTGTTAGTCAACTTATTCTTGTACCTAAAGGGGTACCCCAAGTTACTTAATGCCTCACTATCGGTGCTGAGCATGATCGTCCTCGTGTATTCAAGCTTCTTAAACAGCTTGCCTACTCCTGCTCCTCCAGCATTGCAAAATAACACTATGCTCCTTCTACATGTGACATCTGCTCTAGTGGCCTATAGTGCACTATTGTGCTCAGCGTCGAGTACACTACTCAAGTATCTCTGTAAATTCCTGTGGAAAGAACAGTATTCGTTACTAATAGACAGAACGGAATCTATCTCATATAACACTGCAGGCATAGCGTTCTTAGCATTGGGGGCAACACTGCTTTTCGGATCGATATGGGCATCCGTTGCCTGGGGCTACTACTGGAACTGGGATCCCAAAGAAACATCCACACTTGCAACTTGGCTATCCATAGGGGCATACCTGCATTCCAGGAGGGATCAGGGTAAACTAAAGAATAGAGGAGATCTATTTATCCTAGTCAGTATACTGCTAGCAGGGCTGACGTTTACTGGGAATTATTTTTTTGAGAGTCTGCATAGCTATGGCGGTTTACGATAGCGAGGAAGAAATCAGAAACAGCAGGAAAGCCAATCAAAGACTACTAGTTTGGCTTATCATCTTAGCTTCGATTCTGGCTGCTTTGCTAGCATGGATGTTTCTTAGCAGCTCAAGAAACAGTGTAAGTTTACCTTCTCGGCACATAAAAGTAGGGGACCAAGTACCTAACTGGACGATTACTATGATGGACGGAAAGCACATAGAGATGAATGATCTGAGAGGATCGCCTGTATGGTTGAACTTCTGGGCATCCTGGTGTGGACCATGTAGAGCGGAGATGCCCGACGTGGCAAGTGTGGGGAAGAAGTTTGAGTCCAAAGGCGGGAAGCTGATAGCGATCAACGTAGGGGAATCGGAAGGTACTATTGAGTCCTACCTAGAGACCACAGGTTTGCAAGGGATACCTGTAGCTCTGGATTCGGATGGCAAGATAGCGAATGCACTTGGAATCTATACTCTACCTGTGCACGTGTTTATAGCACCCGATGGGAAAGTAGTAGACGTACATATGGGATCGCTTGATGCCAAGGCAATGGAGGAGGAACTAGGTAAAATCCAGAGATGAATCTGTCTAGTCTAGACGTTGAGGATTGCTACCCAAACAGTTACTTATAGAGGTCAGCAATCCTCAACGTATTTACTTCTAATAACAGAAGCTATCCTCCGAGCAGCTATTGTGAGCAGGCATCCACAAATCTATAGCCAACTCCTTGCTCGGTAACTATAAACTTGGGACCATTAGGACCTGGATCAAGCTTTCTCCTCAACCTACCTATATAGACTCTAAGGTATTCGTTTTCTTCAGTATACTCAGGCCCCCAAACTCTGTTTAGAAGCATTTGATGAGTCATTACTTTGCCGGCATTCTGAACAAGTTGCTCTAGTATAGAGTACTCAGTGGGTGTGAGCTTGACCTCTTCATCGTTAAGAGTGACTTGTCGTCTAGAGAAGTTAATAGTCAAAGGACCGCACCTGAAGACCGACTGTACCTGCTGTGAGGGCCTTTCTTCAGCCCTTCTAAGCTGAGTCTTTACTCTAGCAAACAACTCCTCCTGATGAAATGGCTTACGCACGTAATCATCAGCGCCTGAGTTTAGAGCCTCCACAACATACTCAACGTCGTCGTAAGCACTAATAACTATAATCGGCACTTTAGACCATTCCCTTAGGCGCTTACATACTTCTAGACCATTCATCACAGGCATCTTTAGATCCAGTAACAGCAGATCAGGATCGTGTTGCTCTACGAGGCTGATAGCTTCCTCACCATTCATACCCGGATACACGTTATAACCCTTGGCTTTCAATTGCTGAGAGATATACTTTAGGATGCTTTTTTCGTCATCTACTACTACTATTGTTTCCTTCTTCATGATGACCTCCTGCTCGGCTTCTCCTGTTTATTCCTACCTGCCTGGTTGTGGCTGGACAGTGCCGTTGAAACGCACTGCAGAAGCTCCTTTATGTAGAAAGGCTTTACTAAGTAGTCTCTAGCGCCAAGGGAGCGAGCTCTCTTCTCATCTTCTTCACGTGCTGCGGCAGTAACAACTATTACTGGCACACGATCGAGTATGCCTTGCTTCCCTAATTCCCTCAGAACCTCCCAGCCAGATATTACTGGCAACATAAGATCTAACAGTATGAGATCATATTTACCCTCTCTAGCCCGAGTGAGGCCAGTCTCACCATCCGTGGCAATCTCTATATCGAAGCCTCGAAGAGTTAAATTCTGGCTTATAAGCTTGAGTATGCTAGGTTCATCTTCAACCACAAGTATCCTAGCCATGTTAGCTCCCAGTAACTGGAAGGGTGAAGTAGAATATGGAGCCCTTGCCAGGGCTACTCTCCACCCATATACGTCCACCATGCGCCTCTACTATATTCCTGCAAATAGCGAGACCCAAACCTGTACCCTTTTGAGGTCTGAATGATGCCCCTTCTATTTGGAAGAATCGCTCAAATATCTTGTCATGATATTCTGGAGGTATCCCCTCTCCCTCGTCCAGAACACCTACTCTTATACCATTCTCATATCTTTCAGCTCCAACAACGATGTTACTGCCAGGAGGAGAAAACTTCCTAGCGTTCTCGACCAGGTTGCGCAGGACTTGCCCTATTCTCTCAGCATCGCACTTGATAAGCGGAAGCGTATCCGAGACCTGCACTACAAGGTTACGATCTTCAGCTATCATTTGGAGGTCAGGGGCTAGTTCATCGAGCACATCGTTCATATCCTGCCATTCCATCTGCATCCTGAGCGCACCTGACTCGAGCCTGGATAGGTCCAGAAGGTCTGTAACTAATCTTCGCAACCTCTCAGCATTTTGTTCTATCTCATTGATCCAATCTTGCTGCATCTCCTTAGGTATCTCAACCTCATCTGCACATTTCAAAGAGGATGCAAACCCCTGAATAGCAGCAATGGGAGTTCTTAACTCATGGCTTACGGTCCCAAGGAGTTGGGATCTAAGCTTATCAGCCTCTTTTGCAGCCTCAATAGTCTTTGCCTCTTCAAATAGGAATGCAGTATGTATGCTGACCGCTGCCTGAACAGCCAATGTAGATGCGAATCGCAGTTCATGCTGCGAGACCCTATGAGGTTCTTCTCTCCCTAACACAAAAACTCCCACCCTCTTTGCGCCGGGAGCGAACATCGGCATTATAACTGCCGATCTAATAATACCGTTGTTCAGTACAGAATTCTGGAAACGCTTGTCTGATAGTATGTCCTGAGTGTTTCTTGGAGAGTTGGTGTAGATTACCGTATATAGGATATCTGAAGGTGCTACCCAAGGGGTTTCATGTTTTACATCGCTATCGAGATCGCTACAAGAAAGGGAGTAACAATCAGTAAAACGGTCGTCCTTTTCTTCATAAAGATACACCGCAGCCCAACAGCAATTGGTAGCACTTAAAGCTCCGCTAAGTATATTCCCTATGACGGTGGGTATATCTCCTGTATGTATAGGCGCAGCTGCCGCTCTGTGGAGGGCCCCAAGTTCATCTCTACGACGTGCTTTATCCTGACGAGTATCGTCAGAGTAGTAGACATACGCCATAACTAAATACAAGGCCCATAGAAGTCCAATCTGAGCCAACCAATGGAAGGTTCCATTGAGGCCGTGGAAGAGAACAGCTGAAGAATAGAGAGCCGTAGTCACCAGGCAGTAGGCAGCGCCGGCATCTGCTCCATATCTCAGAACAGCTATAGAGAGGGGTATGCCATAGAGCAGAAATAGAGGACTATTCTGACCACCTGTGAAGTAGACAAGCAGGGTGATCAGTAATAGATCTAGGAAAGCATACGTTCTGTATGTAAATACACTCCTAAATCTTCGATGGAGGTCCAGGAAGCTGTTGGCAACAGCATAGACTGCTGCTATACCAACGATTAGCCATACCATAGGGCTGCCGACCCTAATCATGCCAACCAACAACGCCATACCAGTAACTAAAACTATTGCCAAACGAAGCCATGCAAAGTTTGAATCAGATATAGCAAGGTGACGTTGTTCTCTTACTGCCATTCCCCTCTCCGTTCCCGTGGCCATATGCTTGTGCCAGCTAAGCATCCTGGCAGTTCCTTACAGACAAATACTCTATCACATACTGAGGATTTGGTCAGCCCATTTTGTCTGTGAACCTTGTTTATACCTAGAAAGGGTTTAGGGGCAATACTATTACGTTATGTGTAAAAATTTTCTTATAAGTTGACTTTCTTTGTTCGTGATTCTAGAATACGCCGCGGTTTGACTAATAGGAGGCTTCTAGGTTGAGTAAAAACACTAAGCAAACGCCGCTATACCATGAGCACCTCAAACTGGGTGCAAAGATGACCGACTTCGCCGGATGGGAAATGCCATTACAGTACGAAGGAGTAATGGTCGAGCACCAAGCAGTAAGAACAAATGCGGGAATTTTTGATCTAAGTCATATGGGTGAGCTGGAGATAACGGGTGAAAATGCTGTACATTTCCTGAACTATTGCCTCACCAATAACGCTGCAAAGCTGAAGATCGGACAAGCTCAGTACACACTCATCCCTTACACTGATGGCTCAGTAGCAGATGACGCCATACTATATAGGCTGGATGAAGAGAAATATTTGTTGGTTGTAAACGCTGCCAATACCCAGAAGGACTTAGAGTGGTTATCTCATCAGAAGCTGGGCTTCGAGAAAGTGAACCTCGAAGATGTATCCGATAGGACCGCTCTTATAGCAATACAGGGTCCCAAGTCCGAGGAGATCCTACAAAAGTTGACGTCAGCCGATCTTCGAAATTTGAAGTACTACCACATTACCCAAGGAGAAGTAGCAGGGATCGATGCACTTATAGCCCGTACAGGATATACAGGCGAAGATGGATTCGAGATCTTCCTGCCTTGGGATAAAGCTACAGACGTATGGAGATCTCTACTCGATGCAGGTAAAGGCTTAGGATTAAAACCTGCAGGACTGGGCTCAAGAGATACATTACGCATCGAGGCTGGTATGCCGCTCTATGGACATGAATTAAGCGAACAGGTCAATCCATATGAGGCAGGTCTTGACTGGGCAGTAAAACTGGATAAAGGAGACTTTGTAGGCAGAGAAGCGCTTGAGAGAGAGAAACAGCTGGGTCCAGCTAGAAAGCTAGTAGGATTCACTCTGCTTGAGATGGGAGTACCCAGAGCAGAACAGCCCATACAAAAACAGGGTAGGCAAATAGGTTTTGTCACAAGTGGTACATTTTCGCCTACCCTTAAGAAACCAATAGGTATGGGGTATGTACCAAGCCTCTTCGCAAGAACAGGTACCATGATTGACATAGTAATTAGGAACAAGCCAGTAAAAGCTGAGATAGTACAACTACCGTTCTACAGTAGAAAAAGAGGAGGGGAAAGTTGATTCCGGAAGATCTGAAGTATACCAGAGAACACGAATGGCTTAGAATAGAAGATGATTTGGCTGTAGTGGGGATAACAGACTATGCCCAAAGGGAGCTTGGAGATGTTGTCTTTGTTGACCTCCCAGCAGTGGGCAGCACCGTTCAACAAGGGGAAATTTTTGGGAGCATAGACTCTGTCAAGACAGCAAGCGACCTCTATAGTCCTATATCAGGAGAGGTTGTAGAAATTAACTCCGCTCTAGCTGATGATCCTGCTCTGGTAAACACGGATCCCTATGGCAAAGGATGGATGATCAAAGTAAGACCCAGGGATAAGAGTGAGCTGGATAATCTTCTAACCCCACAAGAGTATAGAGAGTACGTACGAGAAGAATAAGTTTTCCCAAGCCAAGTTATAAAAGGGCACAAAGAGGTAATAAATAAGGAGCTAGATATTGCTTGGGCCTCAACAAGCCCAGTAGAAAAGTAGGCTCATAAAATAAGGGCTGAGGAGACACTATACCTCAGCCCTTGGCTCGGGGGCAGGGACTCGAACCCCGACTCACAGATCCAAAGTCTGTTGTCCTACCATTAGACGACCCCCGAACGGCCCAGATCATATTATACGAAATTAACCCCTATTTGATCGAGCCACTTGCCACTAACATCTCGGGAAGAGACATCTTGTGCATCTTCGAGAAAACCTTCATCTTATGCAGATGCCATATAACTGAATCGTATCTTCTAGCTTGAGCCGCTTTGTGTAGCTGCCACCAATCGTTGCTAAGCTGCTCTAATGCTGCTACCCTTTCAAACCTAGTTCTGCCCTTAATTATTTTGATTGCCATAACCTTTCTCCTCCGAGCTAGTAAATCATGTCAGATATCTTGGTACGTCTTCTCTTACGTTGCTGAGATATAGCTTTACGCCTACACTCATCAGAGCAATATTTGCTCTTTCCGTATGCTTGATAAGGCGTGCCGCATATCTCACAGGCTTTCTGGCCAGGTGCTAAGGTAATCTTGGGCTTCTTGGCTGGCTTCTTCCCAAATATACAGGTCTCTGCCCAACACTCTGAACAAGGAAAGGATCTATATCGCCTGTTCTCATCCAGGCATGGGTACTTTCCCACCTTGATTCACACTCCTTCCAGAATTAAGCTCACTAGGTGTTAGGAGTATAGAAACGAACGAATTAAAGCGGCGGTAACAAATCACAACCATTTGTAAAAGACTCGTAAACTTGCAGGAACAAGGACTGCTATCTACAAGTACTAGTACTTCAGTAAAATATGTTTTATACTCCTTCTAAGGACGATTAGATACAAGGTGGGCAAAATAATGAAGATAGACGAGCGCATAAGAAAAGTATTAGTAGTACTGGCTTTAATAGCGGCCCTAGCAGCAGCTACAGGTTGGGAATGGGGAACTTACCGTCAAGGTAGCTCTGGATGGGAATGGGGCAAAGTTAACAGCCATAACCATTCGGCGGCAGTAGTTACTAAGCACAACCAAGGCGCCTAGCAGGGCTAGTAATACTAGTTCAACCTTGGAAATATACGTATGAAAGACAGCTCTAGAGCTGTAAGGATATATGTACTTGTTCTTGCAGCTTTAGTATGCTGTGTTTTCTTAATCTCACTTACACATACAAATAGTATTAGCTATGAGAGATTTATACTAATACTGACTTTTATAGTCTTCATGATAGCTGCCTGCCTCTTCCCCCTCGAGTTCGCGGCCGGTACGAGAGCCACCCTTGATACCAGCGTCATCTTCGCTTCTGCTCTTATGTTTCAACCATATGTAGCAATGATAATAGCTGGCACTGGCTCTGTTATAGCTCAACTCCTGACTAAGCGACCCTTCATCCAGACTATTTTCAATGCATCTCAAAGAATGTTACAAGCTGGCTGCGGAGCTCTATTGTTGATGGCCCTAGGCTGGGACTATCTAAATCCAGAGCTTGGGACTTTGTACTCTTGGATACCTTTAGTACTGGCAGCAATAGCTATCTTTGTAATCAACACCTTAGCGGTATCAATGGTGGTTGCCCTCCAAGCAGGCAAGAGCTTAGTCAAGATTTGGACTGAACGAGCCAGATTCGGAGTATTGGAATATATATCTCAGCTAGCAATAGGGGCACTGATAGTAGTAGTAGCTTACTCCAATAAGTGGGCATTACCTTTGTTATTGCTGCCTGCCATCGCTGTCTATCGTGCTCTAGCCCACCATGTAGAAGCAAGACAGATAACGCAACGGGCACTGGATCAGCAACGGACCATGACCGACGTCATGGTTACAAGCCTAGCAGAGGGCATATGCGCACTGGACAGAGAAGGATACATCACATTTATGAATCCAGCAGCTTGCCAAATGCTCAGATGTACCCTCAATGAAGTTCGCAACAAGAGCTTTGTAGAACTCGTATCAGTCGAAGGGCATGACAATTCTCTCCTAGTAAATGTCCCATTGGAAGGGAAGATCTATCGTAACGATGATTGTACCTTTCGTACTCTAGACGGTGGAACTATACAGGTTGCTTGCACATCCTCTCCCATCACCCTAGATGGTCGAACAATAGGAGTAATAGTAGCTTTTAGGGATATGACGGAGTTCCGCAGGCTAGAGCAAGCTAGAGAAGAATACTTATCGCTGATCTCTCACGACCTTAGGACGCCACTATCGGTGGTCATAGGGCACTCACAAATACTCAAGACCTTACTTAGGGAAAAGGGACTTGAAAGAGAAGAGCGTAATGTAGATGCCATTATAGGTGGGGGAAGACAACTTACCCGCATGGTAGAGAATCTACTAGATAGAGCAAGTCTAGAGGCGGGCGCTGTCAAGCTGAAGCTTCAAAGGGTAGACTTAGAAAGATGGCTTCCAGATGCAATAGAAAGAGTAACTGTACCTGCAAACCGTTCCCGCGTGCACCTAGTGATAGAGCGTGGATGTACGTTAGACGTAGATGTAGATCGAATCGAGAGAGTACTAGGCAATCTTGTAACAAACGCTCTGAAATATTCCACACCCGAAACGGATGTAATAGTCAGAGCAAAAGTATCATCTAATAGTCTAATAATATCTGTGAAGGACCAAGGCCCAGGTATCAAACCAGAAGATGTGCCCAAACTCTTTCAGAAATACTACAGGACCAATAGAGGAAGGAATGAAGGCTTAGGGCTCGGACTGTATATCAGCAGGTTGATAGTAGAAGCGCACGGTGGCCATATATGGGTAGAAAGCGAACCCTCCAAGGGTAGTACCTTCAGCTTCTCTTTGCCCATCAGCAATCGAGACACAGATACAATCCAAGCAGACGCTAACAAATAGCTTGCTTACTTCGCATTTGTGCTTCACCAGATAACAGAACAAGAGCTACCCCAAGAACGGCACCGTTCTTGGGGTAGCTATATATTGCACTAGAACTCCAACCTAAGAGATATAACTTCGAAGGGTCTGACTCTTAGGACTATCTTTCCATCCTCGAGCTTGGGCTGGGCAGATTCTGTATCTGGTTCCTCCAGAAGGTTAACCCTTTGCACTGAGCTTGGTAACAATCCACACCTTAATATTGCAGTTCCCCTTGCACCTCTATGCTCATACAACCGCACTATCAAACCAGTTCCGTCTTCTGACAACTTTACAGCACCAACTGCCAGAGGCAACCCCTCGCTAGTTATCAGAGAGAAACGACTAGTATTAGAACTCTGCCCAGACGTGGTAATAGATACCAATGGACTGTTAAGCCAAAATGCCTCTTCAACCACGTTAGCCTCCGTCCAATCCCCGACATGTGGGTAGAGGCTGTAGATAAATCTATGCTCACCCTCGTCAGCAGTTACATCTGGATATACGGCACTCTTCAGGAGCGTCACAGAAACATCGCTATCCAAAACCCCGTAGCCATACTTAGCATTGTTGAGTATGGCTACTCCATAATCGGTCTCAGATAGATCCACAAAACGATGAGCTACCACCTCAAACTTTGCTGCATCCCAAGACGTATTCCTGTGCGTAGAACGCTGATGCACACCGTACATAGTCTCATAGGTAGCAGTTCTTGTATGTACCATTAGTGGGAAATGAGCCTTAAGAACGACATTACGTTCGTGCCAATCAATATGAGTCTCTATATCTAGCCTTCTGGAGGATGAGAGCAATCTATAAATTTGAGTTATCTTAGAGCTTCGCCAGCTTCTATCCACTTTTACCGCTACTCTAAGCGGACCTACCTCCAGCACTTCTATACTATCGACTTGATCTATGAGTGTACCCTCTGCAGTGTAGTTAGCTTCAAGCTCCCAGGCATCCCACATACGGGGCTTGTCAACATAAGCCCAAATTTGGTTACCCTTGCCTTGCAAAACCTCTCTGTCTACCTCTTTATCGTAAACCCTGGCTAAGGTACCATCAGCGTCTATCTCTACCAATAAATATCCATTCTCAACAGTTATTTTCTCACCAGCATGTTTTACATACACTTGATCTTCCGTCTCTACTTTGCCAGGTGCCTCGCTTGACGTTTGGAATACCTGCCATCCACATGCAGGGATTCTACTCGTCGGTGCATGTATTAGAACACCTTCATCTACCTGCTGAGATGGTAAGGTATTGCCATCCTGATCAACCAGAGTAGCTCCAGATGGTAAGTCTCTTATTACCAGTGTCAGCGGTCTTTCCTTGAGAGAGGCATTAGCTATGAGAATACTATACGCTTCATTGCCTTTAGAGTCCGCATTAGCGATAAAAGCCAGGGCCTCGTCCCTTATAGCTTCAGCGGTGGATATTACATTCTCCAACATTCTGTGTGAGTCCTGATAGACCTCATGAATGCTAGATCCCGGCAGTATGTCATGAAACTGACAAAGTAATAGGTCCTTCCAAGCAGCATCAAACTGTTCCTTCGGATAAGTGTATCCGTAACGACTAGCGATGGCAGCAAACATCTCAGCTTCGAGAAGTCTATGTTCAGAGGCTCTGTTCAGTTCTTTCTGCTTAGCCTGAGATGTATACACCCCTCTATGGAATTCCAGGTAGAGCTCACCAGACCACTTCGGAAGAGCATCTGGTAATGATGCGAAGTAATCCTCCACGTGCGCCATCCTCAACCTTGGCATAGCCGGGAACTCTTTGAGGCGCTGGTAGTTATCAAGCATGCGCGCCGAAGGCCCACCACCACCATCTCCCCAACCAAATGCCAGTAGTGTCTCAGGATGCAGAGTCTTGGCCTTGTAATTGCGCCAAGTACCAAGTATATCCAGGGGTGCTATGTGTCCGTTATAGCCTTGCCCTGGATTGTAAAATATATGAGCCTTTACCTTCGAACCGTCGATTCCCTCCCACCAGAACAGGTGATAGGGAAACTGATTAGTATCATTCCACGTAAGCTTAATAGTAAAGAAGTTCTTGATTCCAGCACCAAGTAGTAGCTGTGGTATACCTCCGGAGAATCCAAATACGTCCGGAAGCCAAGCTACTTCGTTCCTTATTCCGAACTTCTCCTGAAAGTAGCGTTGACCATAAAACAGCTGTCGGACGAAGGACTCACCACCAGTAATTTGGCAATCAGACTCACACCACGAACCACCAACTGGCTCCCATCTTCCTTCTTTGACGAGCTTCTGAATCTCCAGAAATAGTTCGGGGTCCTCATTCTCCATCCACTCATAAGCTTGAGCAGATGATTGATTAAAAGTGAAATCTTCGTATGTTTTCATCAGGTTCACTACGGACCACCAAGTACGTCTAACTTTTCTATGGGTCTCAGCCAACGGCCACAACCATGCCAAGTCAATATGAGCATGTCCGGTGAGGGCGATAGCACCATGCGGTGGGAATTTTTCTTTTATCTCTTCTAAGCGAGACCTGAGCTTCCTCCGAGCTTCATCGATAGCTTCTATGGCCTCTGAAGGCAGAGGCGGCGCGGGTTTATCAGACCAAGGGAAGTTCCATATAACTCTATCGAAGGGATTTATATCTATAGCCTCTCGCAAGTAGGTTAGAGGCACCATAGTAACACCGTTGCCTATGGGATTCTCGTACCCCTCTTGCAAACGCCTCACAGTAACCTCGGTATTAGAGGGCCAGGAACGTGAGATGATAGCCAGTGCCTCCTCAGCAGCACTTATTAGGTAGGGGACCACCTCGTGATTTCCGAGCTGCCGAGCAGCCTCAAGAATCATTGTGAGGTCTCTATCCAGATCAATCACTTCTTGCTGAGGAACTACCAGCTGTGCCCACTCAATTCTCGGTTCTCTAACATGCTGGCCGAACATGCCCTTAGGCACAACCTCAGCATGTATATCTATAGACTCGCCACCTTCAGCTACATCTGCTATTTTGTATGACCTGTGGAAGGGATCCAGTCCGCCCTTTACCCCATTGGAAAGGCTTACGAATCCTTCTCCTCCAAGCCAAAGTTCTAGGTTCACTGCCTTGCCTTTCCATTCGGTAGGGACTACCGCAGTAGCTTTCATCCTTACCGGAGTCTCAACTACAGGCCAAAAATCCCCCAACCTCAGACTGTATTCCTGCTTGCTCGATATGAATGTCCACTCTCTAACTGGATACTCCATAGCATGGCGCCATAATCGTATTTCCTCCAGCCTCCGAGCTATGCGAGCAAGCTGTATATCATAAGGACTATCCATACAGACCCTCCTAAACAAGCAAAATATCGCTACTTATTGTAAGATTATGAACCATGAACGTCACCGAAAATCGGATCTACAAAGCTCTTGAAGTATTAGCTAACTTCCTGTTTCTGAATGTGCTTTGGCTATTTGTTGCTGCCCCAATTTTCACAATCTTTCCAGCAACTACCGCCTTGTTTGGAGTGGTAAAGGACTGGATTACTGGCAAAGACAATGGTTTCTTCTTTCCTTTTCTGAGACACCTAAGAAAAGAGTTCTTACAAAGTTTGTTTATAGGTGCTTTTTGGATCCCACTAGGGGTAATACTACTCCTGGACATATACGCAATATATCATATGACAGGGATAATCAAACTACTGCTAATACCATTTACCAGCATAATTTGCTTGTTGTATCTAGCAGCATCTGTATACATCTTCCCAGTAGCAGTAACTTATAGACTCAAATCCTTGTACATCGTACGCAACTCTTTGCTCTATGCTCTCAGCTACCCACACATAACTTTGGTCAACATTTTGATAGCAATATGCGTTATCTACTTAGCCTGGCTTCTACCTCTCAGTGTACTAATAACTCCGAGTGTAGGAGCTTACACTATCTATCTACTTTGCAACAACGTATTCCTGAAGGTTGAGAGAATCCGAGGGCTTAGTCGTTCAGAGGAAGAAATGAAATCATGAATCCCCTTCGGCGAACTCCAGCAAGTTAACCTCTTCAAACTGTTTGCTCTCAGGATCTATCCTAATGGTCTTGATCTCATATGGTGCAAACTGTAATTCAATATCCAGATCTAACATGAAGAGCCTTACTCTAGCAGTAACCCTTTCTCCATTCGTCTCATAGGCCCTCAAGATATATCCATATCCATCCTCAGCCCTCTTAAGTACGCTGACGATCACATTACTCGGAGAAACTTCCATAGCCGAATAGGTAGGCGGGAGCAACCCGGAGTGAAAGGACTCAAAAATGGCGATAGGAGGTTGATTGAGTAGTGCAGCAGCAAGCGGAGTGCGGGCATCTCTCCAGCTGCCACTATGCGGGAGCAGCGTGTATCTAAATCTCTGCATCCCTTGATCTATGTAGGTGTAAGAAACATCAGGATTTAGCTCAGCAGGCACATGGTGAGCATAAACAGGACTTCTCAGTACTGTGACAGTAAGTGCATTGTCGAACGCACTGTAGCTGTACTTACAGTCATTGATCAAGCTAAGACCATACTCCTGGCCAGACTCCAACACACCAGATATATCTACCCATGATTGTCCTGGTTCCTCCTCTCCATTAAGAGGACGAGTAATATGCCCGTAGGGGATCTCGTATGTCACGTAATCAGCATTCCAATTCACTGGGAAAACAAGCTTGAGCAACTTATGCTTCTCTCGCCAATCTACCACAACTTCCACATCAATCCTATCTCTCCAAGGATACAGGGTGAATTCTTGTACTAAGATGGAATTCCCATAATGACTTTCAGTCCTAATTACAGACTTAACACTTCCATGTTCAACCAGCTTGCTCCCAGTGAATTCAAATCTTCCACATATATCATCAAACTTGAAGACTCCATGGCTCCAAGTATCAGAGTTGTCGGCTATAACCACTGGAAGCGCGGCTGTTGATCTAAAGACCTCAACGTTATATCTTTTATCAAACAGCCTAGCTATCCCTCCACAAGAATCATCGACATGCATGACAAGGCTAGGCGTTTCAATCCAAAGGTCATCAGCAATACAGGTGACCAGATTAGTATCTTCATCAAGTGATTTAGAGGACTTTGGCCTAAGAATATAGGTATGCCATCCAAAGGCTGGGACATTAGCAACAAAGCATATCTTACGATGCGACATTGTGGTAGCATCAGGTTTAACGTATTGAAAAGGATGGATACCTCCAGAAGCATCCACCAATTCGTACTGCAGGTCCTTTCTAAGGCTTGACTCTACCTCAACAATCTCTGAAATCTTCCATGGGTGAGGATTGAAAACAAATACTGCCTTGGAGTCTTCCAGGCCGTGCGTATCACCCTCTATGTTAACCTTCCATGATACGGACTGAAGCGCCGCATTAAGGTTTCTATCTGCGATGCTAATAGCCTCACCGTAAGTATAAAGAGCATCCTCATAAGCAAGCTCTATGCTCGTGCCTGCAAGAATATCGTGAAACTGATTGAACAACACGTTTTTCCAGGCCCGATCAAAGTCCCCCGGATAAGGATATCGAAGTAACAGATTGGCAAGAGAGGACATCTTCTCGGCAACTATCAGCCTGTTCTCTGCCAATCGGTTCAATCTCTTGATACTGGAGTGCACAGAGTAACAACCACTGGCATGATGCTGAAGTTCATCCTCGATAATGGGAGAATCCTGAGCTAAGTCCGAAACAGCGTTAAAGAACATATCGGGAGAGCCAAATACAAGCTCAGGTAAATCTTCTTCAGATCTCAATGAGATTATGCTCTCTATGTTCCTGCGAGTAGGACCTCCACCATGGTTGCCAACACCATAGAAGCACATAGAGATATCAAGATCATCGTCTGCTATGCAATTCAACAAATGCTCTCGCAAATCCCCCTCGTCAGTACAGTATGGGTAAGGTATCCTATAAGCCAACACTGAACTACCGTCGGGAGATTTCCACCAAAACAGCCTCGAGGGCAACTCCTTCTCATGCGGCCCAGGGCGCATGAAAACATAAAATCGTATCCCGCTCTTGCTCAGAATTTGTGGGAGCATAGCGTTATGCCCAAAACTATCCGGGTTGTAGCCTATGTTAGCAGTAATACCAAACCTAGATAGAAAATATCTCTGACCATATAACCCTTGTCTAACAAAGGATTCTCCACCCGGCAGGTTACAGTCTGGCTCCACCCACCAGCCACCGCAAATGTGCCATCTCCCCCCCCCTTTACCTTCTCCTGTATCTCCTCGAACATATCTGGGTCGTTGCTCTCGACCCACTCGTAGAAAGCAGCAGAACTAGCTGTGAATATAAAATCGTGATACTCTTTGAGCCTATCCAGAGCAGATCTGAAAGTGGCTTTGGTCTCTTGAAACCCCTCGTTCCACCTCCAAAGCCAGACAGGATCTATATGGGCGTTGCCCACCATATAAACTATGCGGGGTTTGTGTGAGGAAGGCAATAGCCATCTCCAAGTCTATATTATTCTAGGCGCTAGCTACCCTAGATCTCCTCTCGCGAGCAGCAGCCATCTCCACCAAGGCTAGTGAGACTATTCCCAACACCATATGTAGGATTACCAGGGATTCGCTATAAGCTATTCCCAGCATAAACCCCAGACCTAAAAGCAGAGGTAGCAAGGGGAAAAATCTGGCTGTAATCCGTATACTATTGTTCTCAACACCTGGCTTGGGCCTAAGGGCGATAATGGCAAGTATCGCTATAACAAAAGCAAGTCCTCTGTGTAACTCCCATATGTGTTGGTTAAGTATGAAATCTGATACTCTAGGCCCAAAGAAACGGACTATACCAAGCAGAAGCTGTATATATAGACAAATCCTTAAGACCCAAAGAAGCTTCAACTTCTACCTCCAGAAAGGATTGTTATCTTAGAGCGATTAACCTGTCGATAACCATGGCAGCGTAAAGCATTGCTAGGTATATGTTCGAATACTTGAATACTTTCCAAGCTAAAGCTATCTCAGGATGCAGCTTGAGCTGAATAGCCCTGATGACAAGTAGCAATCCCAAAGATATAGCTACAACAAGGTAAATATAACCGAGGGAATGGGTTAGAAAAGGTAAGATAGTACTGAGAAACAGCAGCACGGCATACTTTAGTATGCCGTTCATGGTAGCTTCCTGGCCCTTTACTACGGGCAACATCGGAATACCAGCGGCTTTATAATCCTCCTGGCGAACCAGAGCTAATGACCAGAAATGAGCTGGAGTCCAGAAGAAGATAATCGCAAAGAATAGTATGGCCGGTAGACCAACGTCACCTGTAACTGCCGCCCAACCAACTAACGGCGGAACTGCACCGGCGGCCCCCCCTATAACAATATTCTGTGTAGTAGTCCTCTTGAGCCAAGCTGTGTAGACGAATACGTAGAATAAGTTCCCTAGTATAGCCAATACCGCCGCCACAGGATTCACAAATACCCACATCTCAACCAGGGCGAGGATGGTAAGAAAAATACCAAACCAGAGGGCTCGCTCAGGGCTAACCCTGCCGGTAACTACAGGACGATTCCTGGTCCGCCTCATCTTGGCGTCTATATCCCTATCCAGGAAGTTGTTGATGGAGTGTGCCCCACCTGTGGCCAAGATACCACCAAGAACGGTCCAGAACATCAACCCCAGCAGAGAGCCTTGAGGTGGATGCTGAACAGCCGCTATAAGCATCGCAGCGATGGTAGGCACAAGCAGTAGAGGGATTATCCTGGGCTTCATCAAAGCGAAGTAAGCTCTTACAGGCTCTGGCACCCTAGAAAGTACTCGCCGCGACAGGCCCTTAGACCCCCTCTTGATCTTGCTTGCCTGAGGTTCTCCCACCCAAATAAGGGTTACAAGAACCACGAGCGCTGCCCAAGTAGCTGCAGCTACAGCCAGATGTAACCCCTTCATTGCGGGCGAAGCCTTAGTCCAGATCGTGAACGCCCCTATGAACACCTGAGAAACATAGAACATAGCCAATACATGTGTGGCAGACATCACCAAACGGTCACCTCGCCTCTTCCTCCAAACACCTATAGCAAGCAATAACATTAAGATGTCAGCCACACCGACAGCCAGACGATGGCCGAAGTTCACCCATTGCAAGTAGTTTTGAGGAAGTATATTGGCATCGCTACAGTGAGGCCATGCAGGACAAGCTATATCTGCGCCTTCACCAATGACGGCTGATCCAGAGAAGAGGGCTATATACGTCCATATCAGAGTTGCGATGGCAAACCATCTTAGCCATCCGCTTTTTTCACTTAAAGGAACTGCACCTATTCTGGCAAACAGGGCCAGGAGAATAGTAGAGCCCATTAGGATCATAGAATTACCCATGTGGGCTGCCACCCATCCATGACCAACCTCGAAGATAACGGTGAGAGCACCCAATATGGCCTGTGCTATATAGGAAGCAGCTGCAAGAAGAGCGAAAACCAACAACCTACGAGGCTTTCGGAACCATAGCAGCGTCGAGAGCACGGTGAAAAGCATCAAGAAACCAACGAGCACAGCAAATAGCCTATGATTCCATTCCACCATAGGATGAAACTCAAATGGAGGAATCCATTGACCATTACACTTAGGCCAAGAAGCACCACAACCAGTTCCAGATTCGGTAACCCGGACTATGCCACCAAGTACTATAAGCATCCAAACAGCAAAAGCATTGAAGGTGGTTATACGTCGATACCAGATAGGGGTTGTACCATCGCTCTTTGCCTTATTAGCAAATAAGGTGCTCAAAACACTCATGTCTTATATAGCCCCTTGCAGCATGGTTGTAAGTACACAAAATATCAGTAAGAGGTCACCAAGAAATAATCTCTCTGTAAGCTACCTGCATCTTATTGTCGCACTTTGTGACTACAAACACAAACTAGCAAACGCTCTTTGCTCTATGATAACAGCTACCAACATTAAAAATTAAATATCCAGTAAGTCAGCCTATGTTCCTTCAACCTTTATCAAGTCCCCAAGCATAGCTCCTTAAAAAGGCACGGATTCGTTATCAAGCAATTACAATTATCAGCTAGCAAATGAAACTCAAGCAGATAGCTAATGCAGGAGTAGTAAGATGCCAAAAAGCCAGCCCCAGAAGTATTGGAAGTTTGAAGAGATTGTTCCATATGGTATACTGCCAAGGGAATGGCACAAGCTGTAGCAGTAGACACCACGAGGAGAAGAAACCTGGGACTGCTGGTTGTGGGACTGGTGGCAGCTGCCGCCATCCTCTACCTGGTGATCTCCAAC
>NZ_JANZYQ010000008.1:0-132126 GCF_059335935.1 Thermobaculum sp. T2p | reverse complement strand
CCCAACCCCCCCCCCCCCCCGCCTCTAACTTCCCATGGCATGTAGGTTAGGTTAACCTTCGCCAAGGATCATGATCGTGCTGTATAGGCGTCTTACGGGCCACATGGCGATGCTCACTAACCTTGTGAGACAGCCGGCAGGACCAACCTCGAATACATGGCGCGCAGGGGCACTACCATCGTCCTGGGCTACCCGTGCCAGACGGCGCGCCTCCACGTCCGACAGGAGAGAAGCCTGCCTCTCTTTAGCCACCTCGGCCCCTCTTAGATCGTACATGTGATACCTCCTAACCAGACCTTTGATCGAGCTATAATCGTGTGTCATCTCACGCGACTAACACCAGGGTAGCACCAAAAGTTGGCATAAACGGTCCTAATTAGGGCGATATTAGGAGAAAATAAAACCCATGTACCATCCAACTACCCGCGTCCTAGCGGCACTCGAGCTCCTGCAGGCCCATGGAAGGATGACCGGGACAGAGCTCGCGAGGCGCCTGGAGGTGGACGTGAGGACCGCTCGTAGATACATAGAGATGCTCCAGGACCTAGGCATCCCGATAGAGGGAGAGCGTGGCCGTTACGGGGCCTACAGGCTAAGGCCGGGGTACAAGCTGCCACCGATGATGTTCACCGAGGACGAGGCACTGGCCCTGACCCTGGGATTGCTCCTATCCAGGAAATCGGCGCTGGGCGCGGCGGCGCCCGCTATCGAGAGCGCGCTGGCCAAGCTGTCCCGTGTCATGCCGGCCAGCTTACAAGAGCGCGTGCAGGCTGTAGAGGAGAACCTAGTCCTAGACATCGCCCCTGCCGAGAGCCCGCCGGATAGCTCGTTAATACTCACTATGAGCCTGGCGGTGCACAAGCAGCAACGGGTAAGGATGACCTACAGGACCTGGAATGGCGAAGAAACCGAGCGCGAGTTCGACCCCTACGGGCTTGTGTACCGCGACGGTCGATGGTACACCATAGGTTACTGCCAACTGCGACGTGCGCAGCGCCTCTTTCGCCTGGATCGCGTCCTGAGCATAGCTATGTTGGACGCGACGTTCGAGCGCCCCGAGGACTTTGATCCCCTGCAGGAGGTGATCCAGACCATAGCCAACATACCCGACGATTGGTACGTGGAGGTGGTCCTTGAGACCTCGATGGCGCACGCGCAGGAGAGGATACCCCCCGTGATGGGGACGCTGACAGAGTCTGATGAGGGGGTGGTACTTCGCTGCCAAAGCTACGATCTATCTTGGATGGCCAGGTTCCTGGTAGGGCTGGGTTACCCGCTCATCGTAAGGGAGCCACCGGAGCTGAGGGATGAGCTCCGACGTCTGGCTGCGGAGATATCAAGCTACGCCGAGCGATCTTAGGACTCCGTTCAAGGGCTACTGGGATGGGCGAAGGGCAATCCCCTCCAGCTCATCCAGATCGACCACTCTCACGCGCTCCCTGCCCGCCAGCACGATACCTCGCCGATGCCAGGAGCTGAGTATGCGGCTTGTAGTGCTGAGAGTGGTGCCGGTGAGGTCCGCTAGGTCCTGCCGCGATAGGTTGATGGTGGCGCCGTCGGGGCTGTCCTCGAGCATGCGCAGCACGGCCCTCGCCAGCCTGCATTCCACCCCTGCAGTCTGCAGCTCCAGAATCCTTTCCTCGGCCTGCCGCAGGCGCCTCCCCAGATCACGTATCACCGACATCGCCAGGTCAGGGTGGGTGGAGAGCAGCCTGTTAAACTCCCAAGCCGTCAAGCGCAGAACCACCGAATCCTCCAGCGCGTAGGCACTGGCGGGATAGCGCATCTCCCCCCAGCCGCCTGAGACCCCGAACATCTGTCTGGGCTCGATCAGGCGGAGGATCACTTGCCGACCCTCCTCGGTCTCCCGCACGATCTTCACCTTTCCCTCCGCAAGGAGGTTGAAAGCATCTGCGGGCATGCCGCGCGCGAAGATCATCTCGCCACGCAAATAGTGGCGGGGCATCAGGCGCTGTGCCACACTGTCCACGGTCTCCTCCGAAAGACCAGCGAAGAGTGGCACCTCCCGCAGCAGCGACCGGCGCCTGTCAAGGGTCCAGGAGGATGGCGTATGGCTCATGGCTGGCTTGGCCATAGGTGACTCCTTGAGGTGCGCCCTAGCTGTACTCCTGCTTGATGCGCTTGAGAAGGTTCTGCAGCTCCTTGGCACGCCCGTTGACATCATCGGCGGGGTACTTCCCCTCCACCATGCGCTGCAGGTCGTCCAATCCTTCCTCCACCTGCGTTCGCCAGGAGGAGTCTATCTTGCCTCCGATGGCACGCCATTCCTCGCGTGCTCGCCTCAGGTCCTCCAGGGCAGCATCGTACTCACCCTGGTTTATTACCTTGCCGTCCTTGACAGTAGCGCTGGTGTAGTGAGACACGCGCATGACCTCTATCTGGTTGGACATGGTCTCCAACGTATTAGGTATCTGCTGGGAGCTATTGGGCCCCAGCAAAGACCAGAATATGACACCAAGCATGAACAGGATAAATAGCAGGGCTAGCCCCAAGGCCACTCTGATCCCGGTAGTAGTTCTACGCCTTCTGCCACTATAAACAGCCATCAACTACCTCGCGTCGTTTGAAGATCCCGCAAGCACCAGCAAGGGCTCGGTGGACTCCTCGGGACGGAGGGAGCGCACCACGTCCCATAGGCGTCCCGAGAGCCCCAACGGCAGGTCCAACAGGTTACCTCCCCACAGCACCGCCACCCTGGGGGGAGCGGACAGGAGGCCATGGCTCTCATAAGGCTGTTGCCCGCGGTTATCTATATCACTCCAATTGTAGCATTGCCAGCTACCATCCGCGGCCGTGAACAGCACCGCGCCCTCCCTGTCGATGACAGCTATGGGTCTACGCACCCTGCGAAACGGGCCTATGCGCTTGATCACCTCACCTTGGAACACTCGGAAGTAGGCGTTTTCGTAGATCATCTCTAACTCATCTGGTGACCGCCCGAGGGCCATGGCAGCTAGCTCCCTGGCCTGCTTGGCGTCTAGCCCAGTCCAATCGTTTCTATGTGCATAGGCAGAGCCCAGGGCGCGCAACCTTACGGCTGACCTCTCTGGCACAGGTTCGACCACCACACGCACGGTCTGAGGATCGGCACCGGCCTCGACCGCAGCTCTCTCGATCTCCCGCACCCAGCTGCTGAGGATCTCGGGGTCCTCCCGTCCTAGGCTACGCTCCATCTCCACACCCACCGGGGCCATCGCGACCCCTATGGAGGATATCACCTCGGCGTTGGGCACCACGTGGTAGGGCAATCCCAACCTCTTAGATAGCCAAGGCACCAGCACGCTCGCTGCCCCTCCCAAACCTAGCAAGGGGCAGTCTCCCAGCTTGTACTCCTCACGTAGATCCTTGATCACAGGAATCACCTTGGAAGCCGCTAGATCCAGCATCCTGGCAGCGACTTCATCCACCGACATACCCAGGTGTTCCGCTAGCGGCGCCAGCGCCGCGCGTGCCGATTCGACGCTGCCCCGAGCATAGTCGTCCACGGGCACTATTCCCAAGGCGTTAGCAGCGTCGGTGAGCGTGATGGCGTACCTTTCGCCGTCGGCAGACTCCACCACCGCGTAATCTGGCGAGTCTCCGGGCAGGGGCGCTATGGTCACTAACCTGAGTTCATGCAGCCTGGAGGGATCCACGAAGCTGGGGTATGGTAGACCAGCGATGTGGGCGCTCCTTGGCCCAACGTCGCTCAGCTTCCCCTTGCGCAACCTCACAAGGCTGCCACCGGCCACGCCCGCCACTCGCACATCTACAGACTTCAGGCAGGTGGGGTGGTCCATGATACTCACGTACTTGGAGGCAGGCCTACCGTTTCGGACTACCCCCACGTTAGTGCTTGTGCCTCCGACCTCGACGCATAGGCCGTGCAGCACCCTATGGTAGAGCAGAGCACCGGCCACGCTGGCAGCAGGCCCAGATAGCACAGTGGATGCCGGCCGTCTCCTCGCCTCCGCAAGGCTCGTCACCTCCAGGTCTCCATGCATCACCATCAACGGAGCCTCGAGGCCAGCCTCCCGCATGCTGCGCTCCACCCAGGTGATTGTCCTGGCCATCTTTGGTAGGATGCTAGCGTTGACCGCTGCCGTGACCGTACGCACCTCCAGCCCATACAGCCCGCTCATCTCATGCCCGGCAGTAGCTGGCAGCTCCAGGCGACGGGCCGCCTCCAACACCTTGAGCTCGGCGGAGGGATCCTCCACGCTGAACGCCCCGCTGGCGACCAAAGCTTCCGCTCCCTCAGTGACGAGCGAGAGCAAGACCCCTTCCAACTTGGAGGGATCACTGGCATCTCCTAAGGAAAGGAACCTATGGAGTAGCTGTAGCTTCTTGTCCGGCGAGAGGCTTATCCCCTCCAGGCGGGTCCGCTTGATCACCTGTCGCTGCTCCTCCAAACTACCTATGGCCACGATGCCCACGGTGGCCACGTCCCCCTCGAGCAGGGCGTTCACCGCCTGCGTAGTGCTCAGCACCACCAACTCTATCTCTTTAGGGCTTACCTCTCCCTCTGCCAGCACACGCCTGAAGGCCTGCACGACCCCCCTGGCCACGCCGGTGTCGGCGTCGTGCGTGGTGGCCACCGTGACCTTGCGCAGGAGCTTGCCGCTGTCGCTCTCCAGCAGCACAGCTTTGGTGAACGTACCGCCCACATCTATACCTATCCTAGCAACCAAACCACCACCTCCATCCGTTCATGCCTGCCTGGTGTGAGCCTTGGAGATGCGCGCGCGCCTGGCAGGTCCAAGGTAGAAGTACAGCCCACCCACAACGTATATCATCAGCAGTGCTGCCTGCGCGGTCAGGGTCTCGACTGTAGGATATATGCCCAGGAACTGCGCAACGAAAGGATTGATCCTGGGGAAAGTGTCGAACAGCGACGTGATGCTTATCAGGTCGGCATCCTGTAGCTCTCTGACGCCGTTCCCCAGCATGGCCACGGACAGCAGCATGATCATGACCATCGCCGTGGTCAGGAACACCTTGACCGGCAGCCTTGCACCAGCCCACAGGATGGCGTAGCCGATCACTCCCAGCACCAGGAGCGCTAGCAGCATGCCCAGCAATATCCAACCCACCATATTCTCAGCCATCCACAGCAGCGCCTGGTAGAAGAGGGCCGTCTCCGCCCCTTCTCGATATACGCTGACGAAGCCGATCATAGCCAACGCAGAGGCGTTGCCAGCCGCCACTGCCTCCCACACGTGCGAGCGCAGGAACTCCATCCAATGCCTGACCTCCATGCGCTGCAGCAGCCAAAAGCTCACGTAGAACAGGAAGGCCACCGCTACAAGGGAGACCACTGCCTCCAGGATCTCCCTTCCCACCGGCGCCACGTTGAGCACGAAGCTGAGCAGAGCCCAGGTAACGATGCTGGCCGGTATCGCCAGGAGAGCCCCTAACGCTATAGGCCTGCGCAATCGCGGGTCACGCGTGCGCACGTACCCAAACAGGGCAGCAAGCACCAATATCACCTCGAGCCCCTCACGGAATAGGATGGAGAACGAGGCTATTATGACCAAAGCAACACCCGTCATACCGGGCCCGCTGAGTATCGCCTGGGTCTCATCCAAGCCCTTATCGATATCCCTGACTATCTGCTCGATCTCGCGCACTGGTGCGCCGTCCTCTATGCGGCTGCGCCAGTGCGCGAACTTGTACTCCATCTCCAGCGTGAAGCTCGAGTCGACTATCCGCAGGGGGATCTCCACTAGCTCGAAGTGGTCTAGGTAGGCGGCGCGGGCGAGCGTGTAAGCCCGATCCCTGTCGCCCGCGCGGTAGGCATCCAAACTCTCATCCATCAGGGAGCGGATAGCTGCTATCTCCTGCTCCACGTTCACCTGTTGGCTCGCCGCGAGCGCCCCCGGCCAACGAATAGGCAGCAAGACTGCTGGCAACAACACCAGCAGTAACACACCCAGCTTGCAGATAGACTTCAGCATGACCCGCCCCCTGACAAATTACTTCAAAATCTGTACAGCCTGATCAAGCCCTTGATCGATCTCCTCAGCTATGGCCTCGACCTCGCTGGCAGGCTTGCCAGCACGAATGGCATCACGCAGATCCTTGAACTTGAGCTCCAGGTCCTCCACCAGCTCGCGCTGCCCCTTCTGGAGGAGATCGCTTTCCATGTGCTCGAAGCCCTCCAGGTAGGCGTTGGCCGCGTGCTCGTAGGCCTCATCTGTGTTGCCGGCCTTGTAGGCGGACAGGGCTTCCTCCACCATGTCCTTGATCTCTTCTGCTTGGGCCTCAGGCCCCTGAGCGGTGCTCACCTGGATGCCCAGTGCCTTGGCCAGCTCGGCTCTTACCTCGCCCACAGCCTCTTCGACCTGGGAGAGCTCAGCTCTAGCGTTCTCTAGAGTGACCTGCGGGAAAGCCTTGCGCAGCTCCTGGAGCTCATGGTCTATCTCCTCAGCAGCCTCGGCCGAGCCCGACCTCACGTCACCAGCTATCTCCCCGTAGAGATCGTCTACCACCTGGAGGAATCCCCAGGCATCCTGGTACTCCTCGAGGTTGGCTATCTTCTTCCCTTGTACGGCCTCACCGTACTCATGCTCCACGGCCTCCAGCAGGTCACGTAGTACCTCTCCCCTGAACTTGGAATCGTTCCAGTCCTCGCCAGCGACCGCGCTCATGGCGTCCTGCAGGACCTTGCGGGCGTCCTGCAGCCTGGCGTCCACCTGGCTGGAGCGCTCGTTCACGGCCTGCTGGTACGCGTCCAGAGCCCGGCGTACCCCCTGATCCACGCCCGCCTCCTCCAAGGCGCCCTTGACCGCGTCCCAGTATTCACCCACCGGGTGCCCAGCATGGGTGCCCGCCATGGCCCAGTTGCCGGCATCTGCGTTGGCGGCGCTGGCCTCTAGGTGCCCCCACATCTGCGCAAGCTGGCTCACCACACGCACGGTCTCGTCGCCCGAGGATGATTCGCTCTCAGAGCCATGCTCCGAGTGAGGAGTTTCAACCACCCCTACCGTAGGGGTGGGAGAGGACTCCGCCTCCATCGCGGGCGAAGGCGATGGCGAGGAAGCTCCTAAGGAAACCGTGGGCGTGCTGCTCTCGTTGGCGCCACAGGCTGCCATCAGCAAGCCCGCCATCGAGATAGCCAACAGACGTCGAGTTAATAACCTGATAGATGGTCCGACCACTGCATGTACCTCCTTCCGAGATGTTGTTCAGCGTGTATCGATAAAAGACCTGTTTTAGGGCGGACCATCTATTTATGTTCAGAACATCCAAATCTAAACATTAGTCCGCCCTAATGATAGAGCTTAACTGTCCATCTGTCAAACCTCCTCTCGCCTGTAGCTCCTGTGCTAGGACCGCGTCAGCATCGCTACGTCAAGCCCTGGTGCGGGGTTGCAGAGACCCAGAGGCAGGCAGTAGGGGAGCCCGCTCTCTGGGTCAACAAGGATCCTGGCCTCGACCCCGAACACCTCCCGCAGCATCTCGGGAGTGATCACCTCCGCCGGGCTTCCCACAGAGAACACCCTGCCCTGCGACATCACCACCAGCCTGTGCGCGTACCTGGCCGCCTGGTTGAGGTCGTGCAGCACCATAACTATCGTCCTGCCATCCTCCTTGTTTAGCCTGACGAGAAGCTCCAGCACCTCCAGCTGGTGTGCCATATCCAAGAACGTAGTGGGCTCGTCCAGCAACAGCACCTCGGTCTCCTGTGCCAAGGTCATAGCTATCCAGGCTCTCTGGCGCTGACCTCCGGAGAGCTCGTCGACGGGCCTGTCGGCCATCGCCTTCATGCCCGTGATATCCAGGGCCCTGTCGACGGCCTCCTCGTCTTTGGGGCTCCACTGCTGCAGCCAGCCTTGATGCGGGAACCTCCCTTGGGCTACCAGCTCGCGCACGGTCATGCCATCAGGAGCAACGGGCGTTTGGGGAAGCAAACCAAGTCTCCTTGCGAGCGCTTTGGTAGGCATGCGCTGGATGGCAGCACCATCCAAGTACACGGTGCCAGCCCTCGGTCTAAGCACGCGGGTCATGCCCTTCAACAAGGTTGACTTACCACAGCCGTTGGGGCCCACCAAGGCGGTGATCTCACCCCCATGCACGAGTAAGTCGAGCCCCAACACTATATCCACCTTGTCGTAGCCTAGACGCAAGCCTTCAGCATGCAGCTCCCTCATAACACGCTTCCCTCCTTTGTGCCTCTATAGAGCAAGTACATGAGAAACGGCGCCCCTACGGCCGCCGTGACCACACCCACCGGTAATTCTGTAGGCGCGAACACCGTTCTGCCCAGCAGGTCAGACAGCACCATTATCAAGGCGCCAGAGACACCGGCCACCGGCAACAGTCCCTGGTGGGAGTTACCCACCAACCTGCGCGCGACATGAGGCGCCATCAAGCCCACGAAGCCCACCGTGCCAGCCACAGCCACCGAGGCAGCTGCCAGGGCAGCAGACATGAACACTAGCAGACCCCTATCGAGCTCCACCTTGCTCCCCAGACCCTTAGCTACGTCCTCACCCAACATCAACAGATCCATCCTGGAGGTCATGAGCTGTACAGCAGGCAGGAGCAGCAACCAAGGGAGTATGGCCCGTAGGTCCTCCCAGGTGCGGCCGTTCAGGCTGCCCGCTAGCCACACCATGGCCTGGCTTACCTGGTCTATGTTCCCGAAGGTGACCATCAGGCTAGTGAGGGCGCTTAGGACAGAAGTCAAACCTATGCCCACCAGCACAAACCTAAGGGGAGAGTCCCCTCCCCTCCAGGCAAGGACGTAGATGGCAGCTGCCACCAAGCCGGCTCCCACCAAGGCCCCCACAGGCACCCAAGATACCGACACCGTTGGCACTAGCACGATGAGCGTGACGGCAGCAAAAGATGCCCCCGCCGTCACGCCGGTGATCTCGGGGGAGGCCAACGAATTGCGGGTGACACCCTGCATAATCGCCCCTGAGATTCCTAGCGCCAGCCCCACCGCGCACGCTACCAACACCCTGGGTAGCCTGAGGGAGTTCACGATGAACGCATGCTGAGGATCGCCGGTGTCCATGTGCAGCAAGGTCCTGAGCACATCGAGGGGCGATACGGAGTACTCGCCCATCCCAAGATTCAATATCACGCCGGCAAGGGTAGCCAGGGAGAGCAAGAGCAGCACCAGAGGCACGCGTCTATCCACCCTGAAAGACACCGCTGGGAAGCTTGTTCTTATAACTAACCATTGGCGGCTCATCGCCTAACCCTCCAGCGCACCAGGTACACGAAGCAGGGCCCGCCGATGATCGCAGTCATAACCCCCACGGGCACCTCTTGGGGACGCAACACCATCCTGGCAGCCACGTCGGCCATGAGGAGGAAGATCCCCCCAGCCACCGCGCAGTAGGGCAGTACCCAGCGATAGTCCACACCCACGAGGAAGCGCACCGCGTGCGGGATAACCAGCCCGACGAAGCCTATCGGCCCGGCCACGGCAACAGCTCCCCCGGCGAGCAACACCACTGCCACCGTCGACAGCACCTTCACCCAGCCAGTACGCAACCCAAGGCCACGCGCCACCTCCTCGCCCAGGGAGAGCGTCGTGATCTGCCCTCCAAGCATCAGCGCCAACACCAGCCCAGCTAGAAGATAAGGCAGAGACTGTAGCAGCAGACTCAGGTCCCTGCCAGCTACCGATCCCGCGAGCCAAAAGCGCACCTGCTCGAGCGTGCGCTGGTCCAACACAAGTACCGCTGTGGTGAGCGAGGTAAGCAAGGCGGAGAGCGCCGCCCCCGCCAGGGTCAGGCGGAGCGGTGTGGGCGCTCCCCTACCGAGTGATCCCAGCAAGTACACCAGCAACGCGGCCAACAACCCTCCAGCCAGGGCGAACCAGGCATATACTACTAGGGAGGACACGCCCAGCAGATACACCGCGATCACCACGCCAAAAGCGGCCCCCGCATTGATGCCCAGTATATCCGTGGAAGCCAATGGATTGCGGGTAATGCCCTGCATGATAGCTCCAGCCACAGCCAAGGCGGCACCCACGAGCGTGGCCACCAACGCTCTGGGCACCCGCAATGTACGGATGATCAGGTGCTCAGTGGAATCATTGGGATGTACCAAAGCGGCCAACACCTCGCCCGGGCCTATATCTGCGGCACCGAACATCACGCTCACGAAGATAGCCACCACCAGCAGAAGAGCTCCCAACAGCAACCCCAACAGAAGCACGCCCCTGGTGCGCTCGATATGAAGCGCTCGGCGCACGTTCAACGCGATCACGCTAGAGCCTCCGAGGAAAGATCCGCAAGCATCCTGCGCTCCCGCTCATCCTCCGGCAACAAGGGGCATGTCGAGCAGTGCCTGCCACCAGGCAATTTGTAGTGCAGGCAACAAGTAGTTCTGAGGAGGAACGGCTGTCCGCGGCCATCGCGCTCCAGATAAACGAACTCCGGCACACGGCGCCAGGGTACACCAGGGGCACCGAGCAGCTTCTGCCCCTCCTGAAGGGACGTATCCAGCGTGCTCGTGACGCGTCCCACCCACACGCACACATCTCCCCAACGGTCGGCAAGCATACCCCACAGCGTCCGCTCTCTAAAGGGAGAAACATCTGCCAGCCCGGACACCACCTGCCGGAAGCCGCCCACAAGCTCCTCCAGCAGCCAAGCACGTAGCTCGTCAAGGTCCTGCAAGCCGATGGTCCCAGGCAACGCCGAGGCGGGATCCGATGCGAGCACCGCACCCTCATCTCGGAGATACGTCACCTCCAAGCCTCCTCCAGCAGCTCGCAATGAGATGTTCCCCACCATCCTAGGCACCTTGGCCTCCAGCAAGTAGCTGACCTATGGCTGGTGCAGCTAAGCACCAGCCATAGGTCAGCAGCAGCATCGCCGTCAACGCGCGTCGATCGCTCGTCCCGTAAATCCCGGCTGCCACCTGCATATGGGCATCCATCCACTGGGGGAGGTCCTCCAAGGGCATCCAGCCATCTCCAGGTTGCGAGCCGCACGTAGCAGCGAGGTACCTATCCCTGGTGGCGACCGATCGTAGGGCCGCGTGGATGCCCACAACAGGCTGCAATGATTCAGAGGGCAAGTAGTCTAGCGCCATCGCTATCGCCCCCCTGCTGCCAGGACTACCGACTCACCCCCGGTTGAGGAAGAAGCACCATCGAGGGCACGGGCCAGCTGGGGTACCAAGTGATCCAACGCGTAGGGGATGCTTAGCACCGTGCCAAAAGACATCGCGCCGACTACCATCTCATCCTCCGTATCTGACTCTATCAGGAAGATGTCTCTGCCCTCACGATGGACCGCGAGCCTGCTGTAGAGAGGATCATTGAGGAACTTCTGCTTATCTTGCTCGTTGGACACAAACCATACAAGCACATCCACGTCAAGCAGGTCCATGCGCTCAGCGCTGATGGTGGTATAGAACTGCTTGCCGGACATCTTCACTATCTCAGCCGGCGTCTGAATACCTATGCCCTGGAGCAACCTCCCTCGCGTATCCTGAGGGCCATAGGCGTAGATAACTCCATCCCAGTAAGTTACAACCAGGCCGGTCGCACCCTCAAAGTTCGGATGCTCCTTGCGCACCTGGGCCATCTGGGACTCGACCTGATTTACTAGCTCCTCCGCCTCGCGCTCCTTCCCCAGGGCCTTGCCTATGATCCTAGTCTGCTCCTGCCACGGAGTGCCGTAATCCACGTACTCCTTAGGCTGCGCGATGGTGGGAGCTATCTTCGAGAGCGTCTGATAGTCCTTCTGAGTCATGCCAGAGGAGACACCTATGATCAAGTCGGGCTTGAGGGCAGATATCTGCTCGAAGTTGAGGTCTCCGGAGGGCAACACCACAGGCTTGGCGTCCCCTAGCTCATCCCTTGCCCATGGCCAGACGGCATATGGCTGATCTCCGAACCAATCCCTTATCGCTACGGGCTTGACGCCCAGTGCCAGCACCGCGTCCTGATCGTTGAAGCCCACGGTTACTACCCTCTTGGGCTCCTTGGGGATCACGGTCTTGCCGTACTTGTGCTCTATGGTCACGGGGAAAGCTGCACCGGTTTGGGGAGTAGCAGTCGCGACGGCCTGCCCGCCCTCCAGCAGGTAGCGCTCCAGGTCGTCTATCACGCCGTTAGCTGCGGTGTAGCCGATGCCCAGCATCCACAGGTCATCCGAGACCTCGTACACCCTGCCCTCGCGCACAGCCTTCAGCTGCCGCCATAGGGGATTGCTCATGAAATCCTGCTTGGCGGTGTCCGAGGCCTTGCCGTAAACGGTGACGAAGATCACATCACCGCCTATCTTGGGTATGAACTCCTCGCTCACGTTGTACATAGCAAAGTCGTTCACGTCCTGGGAAGGAGGCCTAGGTAGCCCCAGATCCTGCAACACCGTGCCTATAAACGATTCCTTTTGGTATAGGCGGGTGTCGCCTGGGAGGAACCTAATGACCGTCACCTCGGTCTGCTTGAGACGGTCGCCCATCCGCTGCTGGAACTCCCTAACATGCTCCTGATACTGCTGCTTGACGCGCTTGGCTTCCTCCTCCTTGCCGAGGGCACGCGCGAACAGATCAAAGTTCTCCTTCCAGGTCACGCCCGTCCGCTCGGCGAACACCGTGGGCGCTATCTGGGAGAGCTGCTTGTATATAGCCTCGTGACGCATCTTGCTGCTGAGGATGAGGTCGGGCTTGAGGGCAGCTATCTTCTCAAGGTTGGGCTCGGTGATCGTGCCTACGATCTCTATGCCGTCAGTATCCTTTAAATATGAGGGCAAACCCTGGCCGGCGATCGCTTCCACTGCCCCCACAGGCTTGACTCCCAGCGTTAGGGCCGTGTCAAGCTCGCCCGTGTCCAACACGACCACTCTCTTGGGATGCAGAGGGACCTCCGTGGTGCCCATGGCGTGCTCGATGGTCCTGGTCTGCTCAGAGGAAGTCGCCGTGGGAGTGGGCGATGAAGATGCGGCCTCTGTGGGCGACGCTGCCGGAGTAGGGGAAGCCGAAGTAGATGACGGAGTGGGAGTTTCGCCTGAAGATGGCGCTCCACAAGCGGCAACCAACAGCACCATCAACAGCAACGCGGCGACCTTACTGCGCAACATGAAGACCTCCAACTCATTGATTTCAACTAACGAACAATATTAGGATAAGTTAAAGTTCTTAGTACGTCAAGATTAAATAAGTGCGACGGCTTCCGGCTTACATGTAACCAGGTCGTCACCTACCCGTCACCGCGCAGTCACCGACAGATCACATATCGTCAACCCGAGTAAATTATCCTCTCATCGACGCGTGGTCATGCACCTGGCCGGAAACACCAGGAGAAAGGAGGCGTTAGGGCTTCAGAAGCCTTGGCTCAATCACGCGCTGATCAACCAATTCTCTCGGAGGATTCTGAAAAAGGAGACCATAAGCATGTACACTCGACTACGCAAAGCAATGACCTTACCGCTTACGGTGATGCTAGTGCTCGCCACACTGTTGCCGATGCTTGCGGCCGTCTCCACGCCGCGAGCTGCCAGGGCACAGGGAGACGACCTCGAGATATGCAAGGAGCTTAGGGACCCAAACGGCCTCGATGCGTCCCTCGCGGACACTGAGTTCGTGTTCACCGTAGACGAGATGCCCGGCATGAGCTGGTCGCTGTTCCCCGGCGAGTGCACAGGCCCCATAGACGTGCCGGGTGATAGCGCTACGGTGCGCGAGCAGTACCAGCCGGGAGTCATCGTTGCCGACATTACCGCTCTCGGAGGCTCACAGGGCAACGCCAACAGGCTCATCTCTCGCAATATGAACCCTGATCCCGGCGCCAACACCTTGGGTGTGGCGCGCGTGTCGGTCGTCGCGGGCGAGACCACCCTGGTGACCTTTACCGACGCGGTGCTGGGCTACATCCAGATCTGCAAGGAGGCCTCAGACACCAACGATCCCCTAGGCTACCTGACGAACAACGACTTTCGCTTCCGCATCAACGGCCGCGACGATACCTATAGCCTAGGCATAGGTGAGTGCACCGACCTCATACCCGTCCCATACGGTCAGGTGACCGTGCGCGAGCTTCCAGACACCGGCACCATGCTGACCGACGTGGAGGCAGAGGCTATCGAGAGCGGCGACAACATGCTGGTGAGCTGGAGCGCCTCCGGTAGGTGGGCCATAGTAAACGTGATGGCCGGCGATGAGACGAACGAGACCGTTGTCACCTTCTACAACGCTCCCATGCCGACAGGCGTCCTCAAGGTCTGCAAGACCGTTACTGGCGCCTACCAGAACCTGCTGCCGTTCTACTTCACGGTTCGCCAGAACGGCAACTTGCTGCCGGACACCAACGGCGCAGCCCCCGGCAATCTGACCGTGCGCGCTGGCCGCTGCGTGATCTACAACGGTGGCATGAGGTTCTTGATCAACACCAGGCTGAGCGTCACGGAGGAGCTGCCGTACCTTGGGTTCTACGTAAACAACATCTCCACCAATCCTGCAGGCGCGCTGCTCTCCGAGGACCTGGGCAGCATGTACAGCGACGCCGTGGCCACGGTTGCCATCTCCGCAAACGTCACGACCGTAACCTTCAACGACGTGGGCGGCTATGGCGCACTGAAGATCTGCAAGGTCAACGGTGGTGGTGTGCCCTCCGGCTCGGCCTTCAGGTTCATGATCACCAACGAATACGGCACCTGGGTGCGCAACATTCGTGTCGGCTACTGCAACCTGCTGAGGGCCAACCTAGACTCCGATCCTGAGCTCGAGATCGTGAGGTTCCCGCTGGGTACTCCCACGATGGTAGACGAGGCCACCAACGGCTACTCAGTCACCAACATCACTTACACACCTTGGGGAGTTAGCCCACCCAACCATCCCGCTCCTTACGGTGGGATCATCTCCACGGATCTCGGAGCAGGCACCGCCAACGTGAGGATCGGCAGGGGAATCAACATCTTGAGGTTTACCAACTCTGGAGGCGGTGAATAACCCCTCCCGAGCAGGGGACGACAAGCGGAGAGGTGGAAATATTCCACCTCTCCGCCCGTTTTTCAACCAAAATTCATACAACTTAAATCAACTAATTACATATGCGGAATACAATGACAAGCAATATAATCTAGCTGTCGTTAGCACTGGGGGAGTCATCATACCACCTACCGATCGCTCTCTATCCTTGCCCATCGCTCTGCTGGCTTCGCTAGGAGGTCCGGGCAGCGACATCGCCCTGACGATGGAGGCTGCTGGGTGGCAAGTCAAACTGGCCAAAGGGGACACCGAAGCCTGGCTCGGAGATCCCGCAGACGTCTGGATTTTGGAACTAGCTGAGAGTTCCCTCAGCACGGAAGCCCTGCTACATGAGCTCTGGGATAAGAGGTTCTCTGTGCCCTTATTGGTGGTCATGCAGGAGCAACTGATAACCAGCTACTGGCACTTGCTGCTACAGCTGCACATCGACTGGCCAGCGCCGTTCCAGATGCTGGCCTCACCCTACACAGTGCAGGAGCTGCTGATAAGGGTCGCCTTCCTTATGAAGGAATGCAGGGGACAGAGCGAGCAGTTGATTCACAAATACGGGAAGTTTACGTTGGACACCGGCAGGTACGAGGTGCGGTATATGGACCGCCTGGTCCCCTTGACCTACTGTGAGTTCCAACTCTTGCAGGCCCTAATCATAGCGAGGGGACGCGTCATCTCCAAGCAGGAGCTGCTGAAGGCCATACACGGCACGGGAGAGCACTACGACGAGTCGGTCGTGAAGGTCTACATCAATCGCCTGCGGAACCGCCTGGAGCAGGCAGGTGCCGATCGCTCTTGCATCCGCTCCATCCAGGGAGTAGGCTACAGGCTGGAGGCCAATTAGCCGCTACTCCACGGCAAATATAGCCTTCTGCACTGCCCCTGGGTGCTCGGCCCATTCCGCAAATAGTGTCGGTGCGTCCCACAAACTGAATGTGGTGGCCATGTCGGCATATCGGATTTTACCCGCCTCGAGCAGCTCTATCGCCTCTGGAAAGCAGTTGACCGACGCCCGCGAGCCCAGTATCGTCATCTCCTTGCGAGTGAAGTCTAGCCCAGGCATCGGCACATCTACGCCCTGCGGCACCAGCCCCACGATGACCACTCTACCTCCGGGCGCCACCAGGTCCACAGCCTGCCGCATCGCTTGTGGGTTACCTGTGGCCTCGATCACCACCGGCATGCCATCGCCCTCGGTGATCTCCAACACCTTGTCAAGCAAGGAATCTCCACCTGCTAAGGGCTGTGCCCCCAGCTGGGACGCGGCCTCCAGCCTCGCGGGGTTGATATCCGTCGCAAACACATCGGCGCCCTTAGCCCTCAGCACATCGATCAACGCCAAGCCTATGGGGCCACATCCCAGCACCAACACCTGATCCTCGGCCGTGATCTGGCCCCTGCGGCTAGCCTGTACCGCGATGGCGATCGGCTCCGCCAGCGAAGCCCGCTCGAACGACAGAGATTCCGGGATCTTGTGCACGTTCTGCGCTGGGGCCAGCACGTACTCCGCAAAACCTCCGGGTCTGTGAATGCCTATGATCTGTAGGCGACGACAGCAGTTGCGCTTGCCGATCCTACAGGCATAGCAGTTACCACAGCCAATAAAAGGCTCCACGACCACGTGGTCCCCAATCTGCAGACCATCCACATCCTTGCCCAAGGCTTCCACCACGCCAGCTATCTCATGCCCGCACACCTGTGGATAGACTGCGTAAGGGTTCTTCCCGAGGTAGAAGTACATGTCGCCCGCGCACACTCCCACCGACCTAACTCTGACCAGCACCTCACCCTCGCTAGGCTGGGGCGCCTCCCACTGACCCACGCGCACCTGCCTAGGGGCATCCATTATAACAGCCTGCATACTTCACCTCCTTCATATCTAGCTGATTACGTCCATCCGAGCAACGGCGTAGGGTCCAAGCTCGAGCTCGAACCTGCCATCCCACTTGGCCAGGCGTCTCCACTCCGACTCTCTATAGCCTTCGGGATCGGTCACGGCCCGCATGTAGCTCTTCTGATCCAGCACTCTCAGCTGGAGATCCAGATCCTCCGCGCTGATCGCGATCTTGTTAAGCGTGGGCAGCAGGTTGGCCACGAGCAGCGCCGCTTTCCCCCCGCGGCGGAGCATGATCCCGATCGCCGCCAGGGAATCGCTCGAGCTCACCTCCTGCCACTCCCCACCGGCGAACTCGCACCAGTCAGCCAACACATGATACAGGGGAAACACCCCACCCGGCACAGATCCAAATATATCGGGCAGCGGAGATCCGGCCTCGCGCTCCATCACGCCCAGCCAACCTACGGTCTCATAGCAGGTTACGCCGCTAACACCACCCAACGCTAGATAGATCAGTGCCCCCAGGGTCCACGCCGCCCCAAACAACGACATCTGCCTAGGGTCTACCTGTGAGGGTAGCTCTCCCTCCTGCGCCGGCGGCTCTGAAGCGGTCGCCGCGGGGTTGAACCTGGGCTTGAGGGTCAGAGGCGTCACGAACACAGGCAACCCATCGAATATCTCCCGAGCGCTCACCACGGGGTACAGCTGGCCCTCGAGGTTCTCGACCAGCGAGGAGTTATCCTCGGCGTGCACCTGGGGATTGGCTGAGTAGCACACGCACTCCAGAGCGACGGGATCCGGCCTGTTGCGGTTGAGCTGAGCGAAGTAGGCGTCGGTCCCGCCGCCCACCTGCAGGCGCAGCCCCCTCCTGCGGACCTCATCCCGCAGGTACTCAAGCTGATCCGTCCTGGAGATCCTGTCCTCCTCGTGGAAGAGCAGCACTCTAGACACGTCGGCAGCGTGTGGCCCGACCGCGTCCAACAGCGCGGGCGCCCAGCCGGCCTCCTCCGGGGCGAACACCGCCAGCTCCAGACGGCAGCCCAGCGCCCCCGCCAGCGACAGCGCCCGCGCGAGCTCGTCCCGCCATCGGTCACGCATCCAGAGCTCGGCTCGCAGATACGAGGGGGCCAACGCCCGCAGCCTGTCGACCTCCTGTGGGGAGTGCGCCCTGCCATCGCTCGGGAGGCACAGCCCCAACTCGGGCACCCGCCCGCTCGCTCGCGAGAGCGCCATCTCCACGCGCCCCACCTCCCGAGCGATGGACTGCCGTAAGACCTCACCACCTTCGAGCCAGAGCGTGACCCTTTGTCGTATCCGAGTGCCAGCGGTCACCTCCACGGGGAAGGGTAGCGCCAGGGGCGTAGAGTAGATCTTGAAGGAGGCATCCGTCCAGTTGCGCTGGTCCTCCATCTCGAACACATCGCCCTCGAAGGCAGCCCTAGCCCAGCCACCGCCGGGCAGCTCGTGGGAGATGCTCTTGAGATCCATAAAGGGCTGGTGGGGCGATATCACCCTAGGGAACTCCCCATGCTCCACGGAGCCATCCACGTGCTCGACCTCCACCCTGGCCCCTACGCACTCCCTAACAGGGTGCAGCAGGCAGAACCCTATCCTGTTGCGCAGGAAGGTGGATCTGGCCACCCCATCCATCTCGCAGGTTATCCTGCCGCTGGTATCACCCTCGAAACTGGCTCTCCAATAGAAATCTATGTCCCCGACTCGGTGCTCAGCGTCGTACCGCACGCGGAACCAGCCATCCCCAGACACCACATCCAGGTTGGAGATGGTGGCAGGAATAGTGTTCCAGTTCCTGTCACGCACGGCTACGTACACCCTACGCCACACCTCGATTCCCCCAAGCCTAATGTAGCGCAGGTCCCCATCCTCGAACACCAGCCGCAGAGGCCCAGCAGAGAGGGAGTGCCTCTGGGGCAGTGGTCGGTCGCTGCCGTAGAGCATTACCCTGGTGTTCATATGCCAGCCCCCATCAGCATGAAACCTCCATCCACCCACAGCACCTGGCCGGTGACGTAGTCCGACGCCGACGACGCCAGATATACCACCGCTCCGGCCAGATCCTCAGGCACCCCCGCCCTCCCCAGAGGTATGCGGGACACTATCCTCTGGGCCCGCTCGGGGTCAGAGTAGAGGGCATCCGTAAGTTCCGTGTGGAAAGTACCAGGACCTATGGCGTTCACGCATATACGGTATTTAGCCCACTCCAAAGCGAAAGCCTTGGTCATCTGCAGTATGCCCCCCTTGGTGGTTGCGTACACACTCACATCAGGCCAGGCACCCACGGAGGTCAGGGAAGCTATATTGATGATCTTGCCCCTGGAGGCACCCGCGGGCACATCCTCGCGCGCGATCATGTGCTGGGCTGCCCGCTGGCAGGTAAAGTACACCGAGCGAAGGTTGACGGCCACCAAACTATCCCACTCCTCGGGAGTGACCTCGAGCGCGGGCTTCCGGAGCTGGGTGGCAGCCGAGGTCACCAGCACATCGATCCGCCCGAAGTGATCAACCACCTCGTCCACCACCTGCCTAGCGGCGTCGACGTCAGCCAGATCCGCCGGCAGCACCAATGCCTCTCTGCCCATAGCTTGGATCTCGTCCGCCACGGCGCACAGCCTCTCTCGACTGCGGGCACAGAGCGCTACGTCCGCCCCGGCCTCCGCCAGCGCCACCGCCATGGCCCTGCCCAGCCCCTGGCTGCCGCCAGTTACGAGCGCCACCTTGCCATGCAGCTGTAACTTATCGGTTACCATATATTCCCCCCCTCAAACTACTCTGTACAGTGGCTCCTCGCCCCTCAGGGCTCGAAGACAGTTCTCGACAGTCATCTCCCCCATCCTGAGCATGCCTTCCTTGGTCTGTCCCGCTATATGAGGCGTCAGGACGACGTTAGGCAGCTTCAACAGAGGCCCTCTGGGGGGCTCCTCCTCGAACACATCCAGTCCCGCTCCGGCCAGCTTGCCGCCGTCCAGCGCCTCGTAGAGCGCTCCCTCATCCACTAACTTACCACGAGAGGTGTTGATAAATATAGCCCCAGGCTTCATAAGCCCTATCTCCCTTCTGCCCAGCAGCCTGCCATCGGCATCGGCGGAAGCGTGCAGGGTGACCACATCCGAGGTAGCCAGCAGTTCCTCCAGCCCCACGAACCTAACTCCATGAGCGTGCGCGAACTCCTCGTCCGGATAGAGGTCATAAGCCACCACCCTCATCCCGAACGGCAGCGCGCGCAGGCACACCCCCTTGCCTATCCTCCCCAGGCCTATGATCCCCAGCGTCTTCCCGCGCAGCTCCATGCCCAGGAAGTTGCGCCACTCCCCCGCCACCGTCGAGTTATGGGCGGGCACGATCTGCCTGGCCACGGCGATGATGAGCCCTATGGTTAGGTCGGCCACGGAGTCGTGGATGGCCCCAGGTGTGGCGGTCACCACTACCCCCCTCCGCCTGGCGGCTTCCAGGTCTATGTTATCCAGGCCCACGCCGTGCTTGGCGATCGTCTTCAGGCTCTGCGCCGCCTCTATCACCCGGGCGGTGAGCTCATCCGTACCGGTAATGATCGCGTCCATCCCAGGTAGGATCTCCAGCAGCTCCTCCTCCCTGTAGGCTCGTCCCACGGAGTTCGGCACCACCTCGCAGCCCGCCTCCTCTAGTAGCTTGATGTGCGAAGGATCGGCCTTGCCAAAGGACCTAGAGCCTATCAACACCTTCCACCTGTGCTTAGCCGACATACCCTGCCTCCCCTGCCAAGATTCGGCGAATCGCTTGTACCTCGGCACCCATGTCGGGCACCCTGTAGATGCCCCCTCCTAACGCCAGAGACGACGCCCCAGCCACCACCAGATCGCGCACATGCTCCCTGCGCACCCCACCAGCGACCTGTAGGTCCACGTCCGCCTGATCCAGCATCTCTCGCACCCGCCTCACCCTAGGGATCACCAGCGGGTTGAAGCTAGCCCCCCTGGCCCCCTCACCAGTCACCCTGGCAAGCAGGAGCACGGCATCCAGCATGGGCAGCACAGGCTCTAGAGCGCCGACGGGAGTGCCCATGCCGAGCACCAAGCCCACACGCATGCCAGCCTCCTTTACCGCGAACACCGCCTCGTACACGAGCCTAACGCTCTCCACGTGCACGAGCAGCAGGTCCACCCCCGCCTCCGCCAGCGCAGGCACGAACCGGAGTGGCTCCTCAGCGGCCAGATGGACCTCGAAGGGCAAGTGCGTCAGGGGCCTCAGGTGCTCGATGGTCCTCGGGGGGAAGCCCAGGTCGGGCACGAAGTGCCCATCGAACACGTCCAGGTGCACGAAATCCAGGCCAGCGGCCTCCACCCTCGCTAGCTCCTCTCTCAGCCGGCTGTGGTCGGCGTTGAAGAGCGCAGCACCCAACCTAATCCCAGAACTCATCCTCTGCCTCCGGCTCTATAGCTATAGCCCTCACCGGCGAGGCATCCAGGCCCACCACCGGCAGGGGTAGAGCTATCAGGAACACCCGTTGCCTACGCAGCTCCACCAGGTTAGTCAGGCACTCTATCACCGGTATCCCTGCCTCGTTGAACAAGCGGTGGTTTGGGTAGTGGTCCACGCCACGCACCTCGTAGCCCGAGCTATCAGTTCCCAGGCAGTTGATCCGTCGGTCTTGGACCAGCCACCTAGCTGCCTCCTCCGAGAGGTAAGGCCTGTCGTGCGACTGGGGAGTACGGTACTGACCATGCCTACCAGTCATGATGAGCACCCTATCGCCCTCTCGCACCTCTCCCGCTGCCTTGATCTCCTCCAGCGTGATGGGCTCGTTGACCTGTTTGTGCCTGAAATCAAGCACTATGGCAGGACCCATCAGCCTCTCGATAGGTATGCTGGCGGTATCGCCACCGTCCGACAGGAAGTGCAGCGGGGCTTCCACATGAGTGCCCACGTGAGACCACATGTACACCACGCTCATTATGTCGCCTTCCCTGCCATGACGCTCGCCGCGGCGCGCCACCTCCAGGGTGTACTGCTCCTTGCCCGGCAGCAGTACGTGCGTAAGATCAACTACTCTACCCCTAGGAATCAGCATGCTACAAAGTCTCCTTCTCCAATTCGTCCCAAATATGTGCAGGCTCCGGTCGCGCCCCCTCCACGCCTACCCTGAGTACCATAGGGCGCCCACCGGCCCGCTCCAGCCCCCGCACCACCGCTTCCACGCGCTCCCTGGGAGCTAGAGCTATCATGATGCCACCCCCTCCCGAGCCAGAGAGCTTGGCTCCCCAGGCCCCCGCAGCTATGGCGGCATCCACCAACCGCTCCAGTTCCTGACAAGAAACCCCCAGCTCCCTTAGCAAAAGATGGTTCATATGCATCAGGCGTCCCAAAGTATCTATCTCTCTCCTCTCCAGCGCGGGCACTGCTCGCTCGACGAGCAGGCCTATCTCCTCAAACAGGATCCGCATATAGGGCCGGGCAGCTAGCATCTCCCTAACCCTAGTGTTCACCTCGCCCGTGCTAGCCCGGACCCCTGTATCACCAACCACGATAGGCAGCTCGAGCACACCCCCAAGCGTCCTTGGTGGTGACGACTCGGAGACCAACACGCACCCACCGAGAGCACAGGCACTGCTATCCAGCGCGGAGGCCACGCCTCCGTGCGCCAGCACGTCTCCCTGCCATGCAAGCGTCGCCACCTCCGCAGGGGGCAGCTCCTGCCCAAGAGCCTTCGCCAACGCCACCACCATGGCTGCGTTGGCCGCCGCTCCTGACCCCAAGCCCGAACCCATAGGGATGAACGAACGCCACTCCACCCTGCAGTCGCATTCATGGCCCAAACGCTCTAAAAGAATCGAGAGCACGTACTTGGCAGGCGCAAAGAAGTCTTCACGTACCAAGTCCCTTATGCTGTAGAGGTCGTTGCTCCCCCTGAGGGCATCCACTCGCACGCGAAAAGCTCGGAGCCCTCTGCGGACAAGCGTTCCACTTGACCACAGGACACAAGCTCCACGCATCTTCCTCCCAAGGTAACCAGGGCATAAGACCGCCTATCGACCGCAGCGGACACCGCCGGCTGCCGCCGGTTCACGGCGTGCTCCCCAAACAGGATTATCTTACCCGGAGCGGAAGCCAAAGCCCTCATGCGCTATATCCTATTCCTTCAGTGCCCCACCGGTCAGACCTGCTACCAGGTACCTCTGAAAGGCCAGGAAGACCAAGATTATCGGCAGTATGGACAGCAGTATCCCCGCGTTCAGGTCCGTGATCTGTGAGGAATACTGGCCTTGGAAGTTGAGCAACCCCAAGGGTACAGTTCTCACGCTCTCGGAATTGAGAAGGACCAAGGCTATCAACAGCTCGTTCCAAGTGAGAGCCTTGCCCGAGGCATCCAGCCAAGTCATGAGCCTCAGGTGCACTACCTGGCCAGTGTTGGACCCCCCACTTGTAGACCCAGAGGTTGGAGATGGGCTTGGAAAGGTTGAAGCCTGAGAAGGCGATGGTGAGGGCGAGCTGCCACCAGTAGTGGTGGGCGTCTGCTGAGCCCCACAAGCGGAGACTAACAGCATTATTAAAAGGATGACTATGTGCCTTAGTAGTTTCATATCGCATCTCTCCTCCTTTAGAAGAACTCCTGCACCTAGATCCACCCCAAAAGAGATCGCCACACTACCCCTATAGCATCACCTCCTATCCTTCACTTCTAGCAAACCACACCCAGTCGTGCGGACGGTCTGCTGACCCTGGTTGAGGGGGCAGCCACCCACCGCCGGGGGAGATCTCCGCCTCCACCGTCTTGCCGGTACGAGGATCAAACCACTTGGGATTTCCCCTGGGTTCCACACAAAGCCGGAACTCCCCACCCCTTGGAAGGTACACAGCTATCGTGCCGTGGTCCTGGGATGCTAACGCCAGGGGCTTGCCCCCGTAGCCCAAATCCCCCGCAACGACCAGATACTCAGCCGGCCTAAGCGCGTGGAAAGGTACCAACTCCGTGAAAAACCTTCGCAAATGCAGCAGGTAATCAAGCCCTGGCTGATCTTCCTCTAGCACCATGAAGGGCCCCCAGGAGTTCTCAAACCCATGTATAACCCCAAGCCCACAGAACGCCCCCCTCCAGGCGCCCCGGCGGGTGTGCTCGGGATCACAGAACTCGTGACCGGGTATATTTAAAGGAAGATCAGGGTTGCGCTCATAGCCGTACTCAGCAAAGATCGCCGTGCCGTACCAACCGTCGAAAGAGTAAGCTATCCTATCTTCTATGCCGGCCGCCAGCCAGGAGTCGTCCCGACCGGTAGTACCCCAGAACTGAAACATGATGGTATCTATTGCCTTAGGGTCCGACTTGAACCTGCGCGCGAACGGAGGATCAGATGGACCGTTGTGCAAGGCTATGATGTGCCCATGGGGGGCGTTGGCACGTAGCCACCTAGCTATCCTGATAGCCCACCTGTCTGCAGTGGGCTTGTAGTGCCAGTCACCGTTGGGGTAAAATTCGTACTCGTTCATGGGCGTCCAGAAGTAGACGCAGTTGTAGGCATCGTACCTGGCCACCAGGTACTTCATCCACAGCTCCTCCCACTCCGGCACGAAGATGTGCCGGCTGTTGAACGGGAACTCAAATCCCCAAGCCTCCATTATGACCTCGAGCCCCAAGCCCAGCTCCTCAACCTTGCGAATTACCCTATCGACGGTGGAGAAGTACTCAAGGTTGAACTGATCGAAGGCCGGCGCCTGCTCGCTGCCGCCCCAGGGCCAAGTGCGCCGGGTTTGCCAGTCGCTGTACCCTTTTGGCGGATGAAAAGGGCTGACGGGCACGCGCACCCGTAGAAGGTTGAACCCCTGTGACGCCCTCCTCTCGAGGAAAGCATCCACGTCCGCTCCACAATGCGCCATGCCGAAGAGGTTGTAGACCGTATCCCCCAGGATGAACACCGGCTCTCCCGACTCGTACACGAAGCCCCAAGCCTCTGCGGGAACGGACCTAAGGAACCCTCGGGCATCGCTGGGCAGGACCTCGAACTCGCCTTCCGCTCTAAGCTCATGGTCCTCAGGATAGGACTCTATCCTGTAGGTCCATCTACCTTCCTCGCCTGGATTGAACCTCACCCTCCAGGTGCCATCACCGTCGTAGAAGCCGTGGACCCGCAGCTCGCGCCCAGATGGGGAGATAAAGACACCGGTGACCTCAACATCCACAAAGGGGTTCTCATACTCTTGAGAGCTTTTGACCTCCCATTCCCCCACCGTCCTGCGGGGCAAACTACCTATACTCACAGCCTGATTACCTCCTCCCTCCTTGCTGATTCGTAAGCGGTAAACACCAACCTGACCGTCTTGATGTTATCCTCGGCATCGGTCTCCGCCCTGCGCTCACCCCTCAGGGCGGCTAGTATATCGCGGTTACAGTCCACGATGCTCGAGTGAACAAGCGCGTAGGCAGGATCCACCCAGGGATACACCCTGGGTGGACACCTCCTAGAGTGAGTGCCCTCCTCGGTCGTGGCCCTCACCCAGTAATCAGGACCCAGCTCCAAGGATCCTCCTTCAGCCTCCACCCTGATGTAGGTCTCGGGGAACCTCTCGTGCTCAAGCCTGCTGGCATAGCTCAGCTCACAGATGCACGTGAGGTCCCCACTCCCAAGGAAGATAGTAGCGACATCCTCCCCCTTGATGTCCCCATGCACGCGCTGGGTCCTGCAGTAGATGGAGTCGAACTCACCGAAGAGAAAGCGTGCCACGTCCAATACGTGACTACCAACATCCGTGATGATGAACTTGTCCAACTCCCGAAGGAACGGTTGGTTGTCAAATACCGGGAAGGAACAGTTGAACTCCAGCCTGCCCCTGAAGGGGGCACCCACGACCCCAGAGGAGAGCAGCTCCTTCAACACCCTGATAGGCCTCTGCCAACGCCAGTTCTCGTGCACCATGAATGGCACTCCAGCCGACCTAGCTCTCTCCACCATCCGCTCGGCGGACTCCAGCGACGTCGACATCGGCTTCTGGCACACCACCGGTACGCCACAGGCCACGGCGAGCTCCACCAGCTCCTCGTGAGTATCCGGGCTGGTGATTATGTCGAGCACATCTGGTTGGGCCTCCAGCAGCATCCTCTCGGGATCTTCGTACACCGCCGGTATGCCGAAGCGTGAGGCCAGCAACTCAGCTTTCGCGCGGGTGCGATTATATATGGCGCATATCTCCACACCCTCAAGCTCCAGCCAACCAGATATCTGGTAGGGCGCCCAGAAGCCCGCACCGGCAACGGCGATCCTGATGTTGCTGGAGTTACTCCGCTGCCTCACCGGCCATAGCCTCCCGCATGGTGGATTCAGCCTCGTCCATGTGCCTGTCCATGGCCCTTCTGGCACCCTCACGGTCGCCCCTTAGGACGTTCTCGTATATGTCGCGGTGGTAAGAGAGCGCCCTCGCAGGCGTGCCGGGTACACGCAGGCCCAACAACCTCACCTGCACCATCACGCCGGCGATGGACTCGAGCAGCACAAGGAACAGCTCGTTGTGCGTAGCCTGCGCCAGGGCAGAGTGGAACCTCACGTCGAGCTCCACGAAAGCATCTGGGTCATCCAGATGCTCCTCGGCCTGCGCTAATATCTGCTCGAGATTATGCAGGTCTTCTTCGGTACGGCGCTCGGCGGCGAGACCCGCTATCTCGACCTCCAGAAGCCTCCTCACCTCTACCACCTTTCGGTAATCGAACTTGCCCGATCGCATCGAGAGGTACAGCTCGAGATAGTCCGACAGGAAGCTGGTGGAGGGAGCACGCACTATCGTGCCGCTGCCGGCGCGCACCTCCAGTATCCCCTTGGCCATGAGGGAGCGCACGGCCTCCCTGATCACGGTGCGGCTCACGCCGAAGCGCTCGGCCAGGTCGCGCTCAGATGGCAGGCGATCGCCGGGCTTGAGGCGGTTCTGGACTATGACCTGCTGGATCTGCTGACCAACCCTCTGCGCGAGGGTCGATTCCCGCTCCACCGCCTCAAACAGATCGACTGGCTTCACACTACTCTCAGATTGACTCATGATGATCTCTCACCTCCCTAGAGGCATGTGGCATACCACATACCTGGAGCTATTATAATTCTAGTATACCAGAGAGTCAATAGGCTGAGGGTCTCGAAGGATAGAAGCTGCAGCCTTATGGCTGCCGGCCGCCGTCAACCATGTATAGCACCTGCAGCTCCTCGCAGTCATCGGCGATGTAGTCTTTGCTGTCCCAGATGTAGACGGTGTCATAGCCCGGGCCGCAATATACGTAGTCCTTCGAGGCATCCCTGTGGAGGAAAATGAGATCATTGTTGTCCTGTCCGTATACCCTGTCGGCTCCGGAACCAGGTAGCACGACATCTTGTCCATCCCCAGCGGTGATGATGTCTCCACCGGGACCGCCTATGAGCACATCATAACCGCTGCCCCCCGCCAAGACGTCGGCACCAGGGCCACCGTAAATGTAGTCGGTGCCCCTATCACCATAGGCTAGATCATTGCCATAGCTGCCATATAGGATGTCGGCACCGACCCCACCCTGCAGCACATCTCTTCCCGATCCACCGTTGAGCAGGTTATTCCCAGGACCGCCCACCAGGTAGTCGTTGCCCATTCCACCGTAGATCTTGTCTCTCCCAGCCCCTCCATATAACCTATCATTCCCAGCATAGCCAAACAATTCATCCTGCCTTGTCGTGCCCCGAAGCACGTCTCCCCTCGACCTTGTGGACCTATCCCCTGGGCCAACTACACCCTCATGGGCGCGCACTCCCGAAGCACTGCTGATGAGCAACAACACCACCACAAACAGCAGTCTTTTTGCATTAAATTTATATATACGGTCCATATGTAACACAAATGTGAGAATGTATACTCTAGTATACATATAGAAAGTATTTAAGTACATACATTTTTTAAAATAATTAATGGGGTGAAATCAATAGCTTAATAGAATTTGTTTGTATATATGTGTGTATAGGTCGGAGACTGTAATGCGCCTGGTGATAAGGAAATTTGATATAATCAACCGAGGTGGGCTGTAAAGATCATGGATTACCACGATTGCAAGAGCGATTTGTAGTGCTACCCACAAAGCTGCAGGGAGATGCGTTGCTGCTGGAGCCCCTGGATAGCCATCACGGCCTCGATCTGCTCGAGCACTGCGACCTGGTATCCCTAGCCTACATGCGCAACAAGCCACAGGAACTCACACTGGAGTCAATGGAGCGTTATATATCGCACTTAAGGAACACGCCGGCGATGGTGCCCTTCGCGATCGTTCTGCTCGCGACCGGGCAGGCCGTGGGAGTGACCACCTACATGAACATCAGGCCGGAGGATCGTGGGCTCGAGATAGGATCAACTTGGATATCCCCTCAGTACTGGGGCACACGCATCAATCCCGAGAGCAAGTACCTGCTGCTGCAGCATGCCTTTGAGATCCTAGGGGCCATCAGGGTGGAGCTGCGCACGGACTCCCGCAATATCCGCAGCCAGCGGGCGATCGAGAAGCTGGGAGCTGTCCGCGAGGGCGTGCTGCGGCGGCACATGATCATGCCCGATGGCTACGTGCGCGACACCGTCGTGTACGCCATCACAGACCAGGACTGGCCACAAATCAAAGCCCTACTAAAGGAGAGGCTTCAGATACCATGACCCGGTATTGCCTGTCCTCTCGATGGATGCTACAACTTACTTTAGGGAGGATGCAGGTATATGGCCATGGTGGGGCAGCTAACATCTCCAAGGGCCGACAAGAACCTGGCCCTGCTGCCAGGGGTCAGGATCAAGGCTTCTGTGGCCGATCCATGTGGCGGTGGCGCGCGTGATCCTAAGGTGCTGCTCAACGACAGCGCCCACCGCCTGCACGGTAAGCCCCTCTCAGAGTTCAGTGGTGCCAACACCTTTGATACGTTCGATGGCTGGAACGAATCCCAAGGTCCTGACTGGTACTGCATCACCTTCCCCCACCCGGTGATTTGTAACTGTATAGAGATGACCATGGGCTTTCCTTACCGCGACGGGGGATGGTGGACCTCGCTGAGAGTCGAGGTGCGCACGGATCAAAGGTCACACTGGACCCAAGCGAACAACCTGAATATCACCCCAAACTACGACTTCAGGGACCGGCGGGGCGAGAGGCGCCCCTTCGAGACCTATGCCCTCACCTTCGATCCAGTGCGGGTCCACTCCGTACGCGTTATTGGAAATCCCGGAGGGATCGCCCAGTTCACCTCGCTTGCGAGGCTGGCGGTGTATGAACGCAATCTCTCCAGGTGGAATCCCATGCAGCTATCAGGAACCCCCATCCCCGACATATTCGAGCTCATAGATTCGGCGATGGTGTGGGACATATCGGAGAGCATGAAGAAGCTCTGCGGGCTGGAAGTCTCCCTGCCTCTGATGGAGTACTACCTGGACGAGCCTCGCTTCTCCCAATTCTGGGAGCGCATCAGGCACAACTACGAGGGAGAGCCCGAGCTGTGGTTCCTGGTGGGGAACGTGCTGGGGTGGAGGACCTGGAACAGGAGGACGCCAGCCGTCGCGCCCATCAGCAGCCCGGACCACACCGAGCCTTACATCCACAAGACCTTCCACAACACTCTTGGGCAGGCCAGAGCGCCCGTAGTAGTGGATGGGCACCCGGTGGGTGAGGTGATGACCCAGTACGTGATCCTTGAGGACATCTTCGACCTGGATTGGCACAAGCGATGGGCAGCCAAGCACGACATACCTTGGGAGGAATACCAGGCAGCCATAGATAGGTCCCCCCACAAGACCACATCCCAGATGGAGGGAGCCGCGGCGCTGCTCGGCACGATAGCCAACACCATCGCCAACCTCGCGCGCCACCTCAACAGGGCCAAGGCCTGCAGGGACGACCGCGAGGGCTGGAGGCGGGATCTCGTGCATCGTGCCATCGAGATCATGGAGGACCGCCTGGAGAAGAACGTCACGGTCTCCGGCGTGGCCCAGGAGATAGGTCTCAGTATGCCTTATTTCTGCCACGTGTTCGCCCAGCAGACCGGCATGACCCCCAGCGAATACCTCATAAACCTGCGGATATCCAGGGCGCAGGAGTACCTGCGTTACACCGACCTCACGGTGAGCGAGGTAGCTCACCTATTGGGCTACGACACCAGCTACTTCTCGCGCCTCTTCAAGCGGCGCACTGGACACGCTCCCGGCGACTACGCCCGACTGCATCGCAGGCAGCACTAGCTTATTTCATCATCTGTTAAAAAAAGTCAAACGTTTGTTACACAAAGCCCATTGTCACCTCCGGCGGATGGGGCTAGCTTATTAAGCCAAGACGTGAACACTTGTAGCGTTAAGGTGCGGAGGAGATCATGAACATTACCACCGATAGGCCCGATCGGCTGGAGGCGCTGGGCGTTGGTGCGCCTGCCGAGAGCGGGGCGATGGCTGGCAAGACCACCTGGCAGGCTATTCGCAGGAGCTGGCCCCTGTATACTATGCTCCTACCTGCTTTACTCGCCGTGCTCATATTCAGCTACGGGCCTATGTTCGGCATAGTTGTGGCCTTTCAGGACTACGATCCCTTTCTGGGGTTCCTGCGCAGCCCTTGGGTGGGCTTGGCTAACTTCGAGAGGGTCTTCAGCGACCCGTTCTTCATGGCAGCGCTCCGTAACTCGGTGACCATCAGCTTTCTCAAGCTGTTGTTTGGCTTTCCCTCGGCGGTGATACTTGCTTTGTTGCTCAACGAGCTACATTACCGATGGTTCAAGCGAATCATACAGACCTCCACACTCCTGCCGTACTTCGTGTCCTGGGTGGTGGTAGCAGCTATATTCGCCGAGCTCCTGTCCCCGGACGGACCAGTGAACGGCATCTTGCACAAACTCCTTGACATCAAGCCCTTGCTCTTCCTCACGGACCCGATCCTCTTCCTATGGACGATGATCTTTCAGGATGTGTGGAAGGGCGTAGGGTTTGGGGCACTACTTTACTTAGCGGCCATAGCTGCTATAGATCCCACACTATACGAAGCAGCCGTCGTAGACGGCGCCAACCGTTGGCAGCAGATGTGGTACGTCACCCTGCCCGGAATAGCACAGACAATGGTGGTGCTCTTCGTGCTGGCTTGTGGCAGCCTGATCAACGCCGGCTTCGAGCAGATAATCGTGCAGTACAGCCCCTCGGTGTACTCCACAGCCGACATACTGGAGACTTTGACCTACCGACTAGGCCTTGGGCAGGCGGAGTTCGGCTTAGCCGCCGCGGTTGGGCTATTTCAAGCAGTAGTAGGATTTTCCCTGCTAATAGCTTCCAACCTGTTAGTTAGAAAGCTCTCCAATCGGAGCCTCTTCTAGTCAACCGGAGGTCACATTCATGCTCAAGATTCGAAGAAGAATTGGTCTGGACCAAATCCTGATAGTACTAGTGCTGCTGGTATTGCTAGTAGTGACTGCTTACCCGTTCCTGTACATCCTCTTCATCTCGGTAATGCCCTATGCCAACTACATGAGCCAGCCATTCCACCTGCTTCCATCAGGCTTCACGCTAGATTACTACCGTATCATCCTAGCTACACCAGCACTGCTGCATGGCTTCCAGATATCGGTGCTCAAGACGGTCATAGGCACCCTGCTGAACGTCCTGGTGACCATGATGGCAGCCTGGACACTCTCCAGAGCTCACCTACCTTTTCGCAGGTCCCTGATCATATTCTTTGCGATCCCACTGTTCTTCGGCGGAGGGATCATACCTTTCTTCCTGGTGGTACACGCATTGGGGCTCCTTGATACGTTCTGGGCGCTCATCCTGCCGGGGCTGGTCTCACCCTTCCTGGTGTTTCTCGCCATGGCCTACCTTAGGGAGTACCCTCACGAGGTGGTAGAGGCAGCGCTAGTGGACGGCGCGGGACAGTTCACGGTGTTTTGGAGGATAGTGATGCCCACCTCACAGCCCATCATAGCTACGCTCGCCATGCTGTACGGGTTGGGACACTGGAACGACTACTTCTGGCCAAGCGTCTTGGTGCAGGACAACCTCTACCCCGCTACGGTGATACTGCGCAACGGGATCTCAGGGCAGCTGCAGCTGCAGCAGCTAGGAGTGAACGTATCTCTTGTACCACAATCGGTCTTCTCGGCAATGGCCGTGTTGCTGATAGTACCACCGTTGCTCTTCTACCCGTTCCTTCAGAGATACGTGGTCAGAGGCATTCTAATAGGTTCAATCAAAGGTTAAGGAGGAGGAAGCCATGACAGAAAACAACGGATACAGGATGACCAGGCGACAAGTATTGAAGATGGGCGCGGCGGCGGGGCTTGCCCTGACGCTAGGGGGGACCTACGGCTGCGCCAGGAACGCCAGCAGCAGCGGCGTCACCATCTGGACGCCCCTTACTGTGGTCGGAGACAACGACCCTATCCTGCAGGCCATAGAGAAGGCGACAGGAGTGCAGATCAAGCTCCAGCAGATCGACGGCTCGGTGTACGGCCAGCGGCTCAACGCCAGCATAGCCACTGGCAGGATCCCAGACATCATGGCCCTCCAGCCGGCCGCGCCCGATCTCCTGGAGAAGTGGGCCAACGAGGGCGTGATCGCGGCCTTCGAGGGCAAGGTCGCGGACGCGGCCCCAAACGTCATAAAAGAGTACAACGAGCAGCCCGCGCTGGCGGAGCTGAAGATCAACGGCAAGATCTACCAACAGCCCATATTCTGGGGCAAGGGCACTTACCCCAACTTTGGGTTGATCCACGTGCGCAAGGACCTGTTGGATAAATATGGCATGGCCCCGCCAGACACATTTGACGAGCTCTTCCAGTTCCTCAAGACGGCGATCGATCGCGGCGAGAAGGGAGTGCTATTCAACGGCTCGGGCGGAGTTAACGGCCTGCTGAGCGCCTTTGCCGGCGCTTACGGTATACCCTATACTGGGTGGGTTAAGGTGGACGATCATTGGGAGTACGCAGCCATACAGCCGCAGATGAAGGAGGCGCTGCTGCTCTTCCGCAAGATGGTCGCTATGGGATTGGTGAATCCCGTGTCCTGGTCCACCGGCAGCGGAGCGACCACGGCGCGCGACCTGTACGTATCCGGCCAAGGAGCCGCCCTGATATTCAATGGTGGTGGCCACGTGGGACGCATCCAGAACGACATGGACCTGGGTGGCAAGGGATACAAGGAGTGGCTGTTGCCAGCTCCCACCAACAACGCCGGGCACCGCGGCTACACCAGCGAGCCTCAGTACGCCGGGACCACGATCCTGGGTAACCTGAGGGGCAATAACCCCGTGGGTGCAGCCAAGGTGATAAACTACCTGCTGAGCGAGGAGGGTATAAAGCTCACGGTGCTGGGCATCCCTGGCAGGGACTACAAGGAGGAGAACGGCAAGATAACCTTCCTGCCACAACGTACCAAGGATGGGTTCCCCAAGAACCTAGGGGACACCGGTGCACACCCACTGGCATCCGGTATCGTTACATGGGTGCCACAGGAATGGCAGGACTTCCAGCTGCTCTACGGCAAGAGCGAGGCCTTCAAGCAGTGGTACAGGCAGATGTGGCAGAACCAGGGCAAGTACCAGATACCCAGCTACGGCCAGAGCGTTACGACTCCCAAATGGGGTAAGTTCGTCAACACCGGCAACGACCTACAGACCAGAGCCTTCCTCAAGATAGTGCGAGATAGCTCGGAGAAATCGGCGGCAGCAGCGTTCGACGACTTCGTCAAGAAGTGGAAGGCGGCCGGAGGAGAGGCAGCTTCAGCAGAGATGAGCGACAAACTCTCAAGCATATACAAGTAAGATCCCCAGGAGAGGATATGGCCTCCACAGATACCTTTGAAGCCATCAAAGAACATCCGGATTGGATCCTTCCCAGATCCGACGTCAGGGTGTTCCTCGGGGAGCCCGGCGCGCCCGAGGCCACCAAGACGGTGGTGGAGCCAGGCAACAGCTTCTCGCCCGGCATGTACACCTTTGGGGTCACCTGGTGGCTGAGGGTGCACGGGAGCGAGACCAGATTCTTCGCCCCCGAGACTGCTCCCTTGGAGGTGCTGCGCTGGAGCTGGGAAGAGGGCTACCTGCCCTTACTGCACTGTGACGTGGAGTGCGATGGCGTCCGTGTCCGCCATTCCCTCCTGCAGGAATCCGGGGAGGAATCGCAGGTGGTGCACGGCACCATCCAGATGACCAACGTCGGCGGGGGGGCAGTGCAGCTGGAGCTGTTTGTGGCCCTGCGCTCCCTGGGGCCCGCTGGCAGCCCGCTCACTTGCCTCGCCCTTGACTTGAAACAGGCAGCCTGCTTAGACCAAGAAGGCAGAGCGCTGCTGGTGTTGTCTCCAACACCAGATGCCGCCGGATGCGGCGTCGGGGACCCCTCTCCCCTGGCCATGAGGGGAGAGGTACCGCTCGCCACCGAGGCGACCGACGCGGACGGATGGTGCTACGCGCTTGCTAGGTACAACCTACGTCTCGGACCGGGCGATACCTGGAGGCTTCACCTGCAGTGCCCCCTACACCCTAGGAGCGCTCTGAGGGGGGAGCTGCCGGTCGATACCCAAATACGTTCTAAGGATTGGGAGGATATACGTAGGAGTCACCTGGAGCGGTGGAGAGAACGGCTGGAGGGAATACAGATAGATGTGCCCGATGCCCGCTTCAGGGAGGCCTTCCGTGCCGGACTCGTGCACATGCTCACTGCTATGGTGGGCGACCAGGTACGCATCTCGCCCCTGTTCTATCCGCTGCCGTGGCTCAGAGATGGTGTGTTCATCATGCGCTGCCTGGACCTGGCAGGCATGCACGACCTCGCGCGAAAAGCCACCGAGTTCTGCGCAAGACGCGATTTCTTCGGGGGCTTTGGGGCCGAAGGCGATGCTCCTGGACAGGGCATATGGGCCCTGGTCCAGCACTACAGGACCACGCGCGACCTAGAATGGCTACGCGAGCAGTATCCTGCTATCAAGAGAAAGGTCGACTGGATACTTCGGATGCGCAGGGCCAAGACACCTATCAGGGTGACCACGGATACACCAGTGCTTGCCAAGATGCAGGCGGAGGTGCACCTAGGGGTGGTCTGCCTGCCCAGCGCCTATGGTCTGATCATGGGCAACATGGATCACGCTGTGTCCTACTCCATAGGTTGGGTCAATCACTGGGCTATCTGTGGACTTAGGGAGGCCTCGTTCGCGGCATCAGCACTTGGCTTCAGCAAAGACGCAGAGACGTACCTCCAAGAAGCCCGATCTCTAACGGAGGCCTTGTTGGTCTATGCCGAGTCCCACCCCGAGCTCCTCATGCAGGAGCGCACGGTCAACAGCATGCTCTGGCCCTGCCGGGTGTGGACCAGCCCCAAAGCCAGGGTTATCGCCAGCAGGGCATTGGATGAATGGTGGGAGAGGCACCGCAAGAGCGAGGATGGGAGTTACCTGCCCGAACCCTACTGGCTGTACTTCGAGCTGGCACAGGCCCACAACGCCCTGCTGCTGGGGCAGCGGGAGCGCGCCTGGCAGGTGCTGGACTACAGGCTCAATCACCAGGACCTGCCTGGGCTGTACGGCTGGAGGGAGGGTGGAGGAGGCATTGGGACCGAGAACGCCACGGACGGCGTCACGCTCATCCCACATCTCCGTGGTTGCCATCGAGTGGACAGCATAGCCCCACACGGGTGGTCACAGGCAGAGCTATGGCTGCTGCAGAGGGCAGTGCTCCTGGAGGATACGGAGGATGAGCTCCTGCTGTTCGCGGGCGTGCCTGAGAGCTGGGTTACACCAGGTGCCAGATTGGCTTTCCATGAGCTGCCCTCCTGGCACGGGTGCGTGAGCGCGGAGCTACACGTCCATCCCGACGGCAAGTCGGCAAGCCTCAAGGCATGGGGGGCGGACGCCGGCACCAAGCTGAGGCTATGCCTACCCGGATCTGAGCTAGAGCTAACGAGCGGGAGCCCAAGTAAGGTTCTAGAGTCTATCATCAACATAACTGCACGATCTTGAAGAGAGGTGACCTATGCTGCCAACTAGTGTGATAGCCGAGCGTGTGCGGCAAGCTATAGAAGCACGTGCACTGCAGGGCTTCGTGGTCGATGGATTGATGGAACGGTGGGAGGCGGCCAGATCCAATCCAGAGGAGCTGATGCGACTGCATGAGTACTTGGGAAGCCTCCCCATGCAGGCTGAGTGGCCCTACCAAGAACCCTCGGATCTAGAGGGAATAAGGGCAGCGAGGGAGCCCACACCTCAACCTAGCATGTACTTATCTGAGGAGGAGATCGAGGACAGGATATACGGTGGCTGGCTGGGGCGCGTGGTGGGCTGCATCCTGGGCAAACCCCTAGAGGTGGGGTACGGGCAGGACGAGATCCGGGACTACCTGGAGGGCGCGGACGCCTACCCGCTGGACGACTACGTGCCCTCCACGTCGCGCACCGGTAGGATACTGAGGCGGGACTGTGTGCCCAGCATGCGCGGCTTCGTGCGTTACGCCCAGGAGGACGACGACCTCAACTACATGTGCCTGGCAATCAAGCTCCTTGAGAGGCACGGCCTAAGATTTACTACCCTGGACGTGGGGCTCAACTGGCTGGAGTCCATCCCGTTCATGTGGACCTGGGGGCCCGAGCACTCGGTCTACCTGAACTTGGCCACGGCAGTGGGGGAGCACTACCCGGAGGAGATCGATCTGGAACAGGTCACGAGCTACCTCAATCCCGGAGAAGAGCTGATAGGAGCTCAGATCCGAACAGACGTGTACGGCTACATCTGCCCAGGAAATCCCGAGCTAGCTGCAACCCTGGCATGGAAGGATGCCTATCTCACCCACCGCAAGAACGGCATCTATGGAGCGATGTGGGTAGCCGCGATGATCGCCGGCGCCTTCGCCTGCCAGGATATCGAGCAGGCCATCCGCGTGGGCCTCTCCCAGATCCCCAGGCGCTCCAGGCTTCGCGAGGCTATAGAGCAGACCATCGACTGGGTGAAGTCGGGCACCAGCTGGCAAGACATGGGCAGGCTCATACAAGAGCGCTTCGGCAAGTACGGCTTTGCAGGGGCGATCAACAATGCCTGCATAGTCGCTGCGTCCCTCATGTACGGCTGGGGAAACGGCGCGGACCCTGCCTCAATCATCTTCGAGAGGGCCATCACTATAGCAGTGCAGCTGGGGCAGGACACGGACTCCAACGGCGCGACGGCGGGCTCGGTGATCGGCACGATGCTGGGCGCCCACCAGCTGCCCGAGAAGTGGACGGCCCCTATTCACGACACCCTGCACACCTGCGTGGTGGGCTTCGGCAAAGAGAGCATACGCTCCCTAGCCCATCGCACCTACGAGCTCAGCAGGCTGACCAGGTGGCAGGGCAGTAGCGCCCAGGCATAGGGCGGATATCCCTGGGAGAGGCCGCCCCTATCTCCCCTAACGGGAACCGCCTTGGTAGTCCTCGTCCGAGACGGGGTCCAGCCAGGTGACGCTACCGAAGGTGATCGCCAGGTGGCGCATCCTGTGCTCCTCCTCCGGGTGCGCTCCGTGCCAATGCTCGACCCCCGCGGGGATGCGCACGACGTCTCCCTCAGAGGCATCCACGGGCTCTTCGCCGCGCACCTGCACCCGGCCGCGGCCCTCGAGGAAGTACAGCACCTGCTCGCCGCTGTGCACGTGCCAGAAGGTGCGCGCTCCCCTCTCGAAGGTCACCCTGGCCACGCCTACCGATTCCTGCTGTCCTGAGGCTAGAAATTGGACCCGGGTCTGGCCGGTGAAGCTAGTGGGTTCGCCCGTCCGTCCGGGCAGGTTTTCTATGTTGTCGTGCTGTAGGGTCATGACTTATCTCCTTGGAGAATCCTATTGCTGCCTAATGACCTCTATGATGGCCGCAAAGTCCTTATCGCCCAGGCCTCTCGCGAGAGCCATCCTATACATCTCGCGCGCCACGGCCACTAACGGTAAGGGAGCAACCCGCCCCACGGCCTCATCGAGGGCGTAGGTGAGGTCCTTGTGCATCCAGCGCAGGGCGAACTGCGTGTCGTAGTCGCGGGAGAGCATCTTGGGGCCCTTCATCCTCATCACGCCGCTCCCGACAGCCCCAGCGCTCAATACGTCCAGCACCTGCGAGCTGTCTAGTCCGGCGCTCTCCGCCAGGTGCAGGGCCTCTGCGAGAGCAGCGGCCTGCACGCCCACCAGCAGGTTGTTGACCAGCTTCATCGTCGCCCCGCTGCCTGTCGGCCCCAGATGATGGATGGTCTGCCCCATGGACTTGAGCACCGGCAGGACCCTGTCCAGGACAAGCGCATCTCCGCCCACCAGGAAGGTTAGCTCTCCGGCCTCGGCCTGCGGCTTGCTCCCGGTAACCGGGCATCGAGGAACTGGCAGCCCTTGGCCCGCGCGATCTCCGCCAGCTCCGCCACCCAAGCGGTCGAGAGGGTGCTGCACTCGATCAGCACCGCGCCGGCACCAACGGCAGCCATGGCGCCGTCCTCGCCCAGCCAGACCGCACGGGAGGCCGCATCATCGGCGACCATGCTGATGACGACGTCAGCTCCCTCGGATGCTTCCCGGGGAGTGCTGGCCGCCTTGGCTCCCGCCTCCTCGAGCGGCCTAGCCCTTTCACGAGTGCGGTTGTACACGGTCAGAGGGTAGCCGGCCCTCAGCAGGTTGCGGGCCATACCGCTACCCATCACTCCCAATCCCAATAAAGCTACACGCTGCATACCTTCGACCTCCTTCCTCAGCCTCGACCAGAGTGGACGGCCCTCTAGAAGGGCGCCTGAGAGGCCGCGTAGAACTCGTCCTGCAGGCGCTTGGCCTCGTCGTCGGCCTTGATGGCGCGCACCGCCCTGGCCACCGCCTCGGCACGGGCCTGCAACAGGCGGTCGCCGGCGTCCGCCGTGGCCAAGCGGGCATCGCCCTGGTAGTGCGTGGGGTGGTCGGCGTACCACCACACACCGGTCGTCACGCCAGCCTCGCGCAACGACCGCAGCCTCCCTAGAGCTCTGCCCTCATCATCGCTTGGGATCTGGTCCATGTGCACCAGGTCGGGACGTATGGCCAGGACCATACTAGTTTCCCCGGGCCCTGCATGCCCATCTGCCGAAGGCTCCCACGGCACCTCTACCTTAGGTATAGATGGACCCAGGGTCTGCACGATGTAGATCACGTAGTCCCTTGGGCTGTAAAGGGGCAGCATGTTGAACAGAGCCAGCAAGCCGAAGTTGCCCCCATGGGCGTTCACGAGCACGATCTTCTGCAGGCCGTTACGGGCCACCTCCCGGCAGACGTTGTCCAGCAGCTTGACCATCAGGTCTGGATCTATGCTGATGGTGCCCGCTCGGTGGCGCGCTTCGGGAATCTGCGTGAAGATGTAGTCAGGGAACACGATGGCGGGCTCGATCGCCGCGGCCCGGTTGACTATCTCGCGGCCTATGTACATATCGGTCCCCAACGGTAGGTGGTGCCCATGGCGCTCTATCACCGAGAGGGGTATAAGGCACACGCCCGCGCACTCCTTGACGGCCTCGGGGAAGCGATCCCCAGTCAGTTCCTCCCAGCGCATACTCAAATCCTCCGATAACATGATTAGCTAGTAATATACCACCGGTGCTACACGCACTTGGCAATTACTTCCTCCGCCAGCCTATCCACTATGCCCTCGGGGTAGGGATAGGTCAGCATGAGGACTATATGCGTCACCCCGGCCTCGATCAGCGGACGCACGGCATCTGCGGTGCCTGGTAGATCCTCGTAGTTGACCCTAAGCTGCGCCGAGAGCTCGATCTCGCTTGGGTCCCTCCCCACCGCCCTGCAGTGTTCCCTAAGCACCTGGACCTTGTGACGGAAAGCTTGTACATCGGCACCAGTCCAGTTCCAGATGTCGGCGTAGCGCGCCGCTACCCGCAGCGTGAGCTGCTCGCCGCCACCACCTATCACGAACGGGGGATGGGGCTTTTGGAGGGGCTTGGGCTCGCAGCGCGCCTGCTTGAGCTGGTAGTAGCGGCCGTCGAAGTCCGTCAGGTGCTGGGTGAAAAGTCTTTTGATGATCTCGCAAGCCTCTCCAAGGCGCCTGATGCGCTCGCCCGGCTTGTAGAGCGGGATGCCCATGCTCTCGTGCTCATACTCGTTCCAGCCCGCACCTATGCCAAAATCCAAGCGCCCGCCAGAGATCACGTCCACGGTCGCCGCCATGTGGGCGAGCACCGCGGGGTGGCGGTAGGTGTTGCCCGTGACCATTATCCCCAAGCGCAGGCGCGACGTCTGCGCCGCCAGGGCCGAGAGCAGCGTCCAGCCCTCGTAGCAGGGACCATCGAGATCTCCCTGGATCGGCGCGAAGTGGTCGAACAGCCAGGCGTGCTCGAAAGCAGGGTGCTCATCTGCCTCTCGCCAGACCCTGAGCATGGCCTCGTAGGTGGTATGTTGCGGTGCGGTCTTGATCCCCCATCTCAAAGTTGGCATAGCTGGATCTCCCTCCTATATAGTTGCAAGTAGCCACACCGACTACTAGACCAGTGTGGCTATAGGTTCGCAGATTTTGGCGTTTGTGTGCAAGCCCAGCCACGCACCTAGCCCTGGAAGGCTCCGTACTCCTCATCTGTGACGTGCTCCCCCCAGTCCGCGCTCTTGCCCTCGTCATCCACCTCAACCATCGCTATATGCGCCATGAAGCGGTTGGGGGCAGCACCGTGCCAATGCTCCTCGCCTGGCTCGAAGAAGACACTATCCCCGGGGCGTATGACCTCTATGGGCCCTCCGCGGCGCTGGCATAGCCCAAGGCCCTCGATGACGTATATCGTCTGGCCCTTGGGATGAGTGTGCCAGGCAGTGCGCGCTCCAGGAGCGAAGTGCACGACGCTCGCCGACAAGCGAGATTCCCCAGAAGGGATGGCTATAGAGTCTATGTACACATTGCCGGTGAATGTCTCGCTTGGGCCCAATCTAGTGCTGCTATCGGGAGTGTTCCTACGTACCTGCATCATCGACCCCCTGTATCTTGCTAGCTCTCGGTGCTCGGCACCAGCCTGAGGGTCGTCGCCCTAACCTCAGGAGCCACCATGGCCTCTACGTAGCTGGCGCCATGCCCACGGTATTTGCTGCGGTAGGCTGCGTCGATCTGGACGTTGATCGCTGGGTCAGCCTCTTCCACAAAGGCCACGTCCTGCTCGATCCCACCCGCCAACACGCGGCCTTGATGGGTGGCCTGCACGGCGCGGTACCAAGCAGCCCTGTTGCCCAGATATGACCTGACGTACAGGTCATCCCCGACGCGCACGACCCACACGATCACTGGTCTCCGCAAGCTACCATCCCGCCTCTTGACCACCAGCTGGATCTCGTCCGCAGCTGCTATAGCCTCCAATACATCCTTCGACCATTCGCTCATGCTCACGCTCCCCAAAGTTTAGTTCGATGGCATTATCGGGCCAACCACGGGATGAGGCACGTAGGGCTCCTCCAGGTAAGCTACATCCTCGGGGCTGAGCTTCACCGAGAGGGCTCCGACGGCCTCCTCCAGGTGCTCGGCCTTCGTCGCGCCGATTATGGGCGCCACCACCGGCTTTTTCTGCAACAGCCAGGCCAGCGCTATCTGAGCACGCGACACCCCGTACCTCTGGGCGACCTCGGCAACGCGCTCTATGATCTGTCGATCAGCATTGGCCATCGCATCGTACTTGCCCTTAGCTATCTCGTCGGTCTGCGCCCGCAGGGAGCTATCTGGGGTCCAGTCACGAGTCAGCCTACCGGCCGCAAGCGGGCTGTAGGGTATAACTCCGATCCCCTCCTCCCGGCAGAGGGGCAGCATCTCCCGCTCCTCCTCACGGTATATAAGGTTCATGTGGTTCTGCATGGATACAAAGCGCGTCCAGCCGTGCCTCTCGGCCACGAAGAGGGCCTTCTGGAACTGCCAGGCAAACATAGCCGAAGCACCTATGTAGCGCACCTTGCCCGCCTTCACGAGGTCGTGCAGCGCCTCCATCGTCTCCTCTATGGGCGTGTCGTAGTCCCAGCGGTGGATCTGGTAGAGATCGACGTAGTCGACTCCCAGGCGCCTGAGGCTGTTGTCGATCTCGGTCATGATAGCCTTGCGCGACAGCCCCGCGCCGTTGGGCCCTTGGCGCATCCTGCCGTGGACCTTGGTGGCAATGACGACCTCGTCCCTGTGGGCGAAGTCACGCAGGGCCCTACCCAGGATCTCCTCGCTCACGCCCAACGAGTAGACGTTGGCGGTATCGAAGAAGTTTATGCCCAGATCCAGGGCCTTCTTGATCACCTGGCGGCTATCGTCCTCGCGTAGCACCCATTTGTGCACCCAGCGATCGGGATCCCCGAACCCCATGCAGCCCAAGCAGATCCTAGATACCTCCAATCCCGTGTTTCCTAACCTTGTGTACTCCATTTGATATAACCTCCTAGGATGTGTTTCGTCAGCTAACGCTCGATAACCGGCAACACCAACTTCGAAGGGTGTGCCGAATCATGCCACACACGATTTACTGCTGGCCTGTACTCGTTTGCCGGCTCGTTGGTGATGTCTCCCCCCGTGTTGCTATTACGATTGAACCTTGGGAAATTGCTGCTGGATACCTCTAGCCGTATACGGTGACCGGGGAGAAACACGTTGGCCGTGGCCCACAAGTCTATACGCAGCTCGTAGATCCTATCCGGCTCAAGGAGCTCGGTGACCTCCAAGGAATTGCGGTAACGCGCCCGCAGGATACCCTCGGTCAGGATGATCGCACGGCCGTCGGGGAACACATCCACTAGTTTAGCGGTGAGGTCGGCGACCAGCACGCTCGCGCCCTCACGCGCGAAGGCCAAGGCGGTGGCACGACCGATGCCTCCGCCAGCGCCGGTAACGAACGCCGACTTTCCTTCGAATCGCCTATGTCCAAGGTCCATAAATTTTCCTCCTGTTGATCACTTCCATGCACCAGGGCAAGCCCCTTCACCAGCATATCCCAACGCCTAGTCCTCGATCCTCCTGGGGAACATCTTGGTGTCCACGAGGTCAGGGTCAGGACCTCCGCGCACCCCTGTATCGAGCGCATCTATCGCGTCGAGCTCTTCCGGAGCCAGCTCGAAGTCCCAGATCTCGAAGTTCTCCTGTATGCGTGCGGGCCTCACGGACTTGGGAATGACCGATCGGCCACGCTGCAAGTGCCAGCGGAGGATGACCTGCGCCGGAGTCTTGCCGTACTTACCGGCTAGTTGAACTATAGTGGGATCTTCCAGAGGGTTCCTCGCGTTGGCCATGTATACGTAGACACCCCCCAAAGGGGACCAAGCCTGCGTAAGGATGCCATGAGCCGCATCCGCGTCGCACACCGCCCTCTGAGTAAAGTAGGGATGCAGCTCCACCTGGTTGACAGCCGGTACTACGCCAGAGGCTGCCATCAACCGCTCCAGGTGCCCAGGATTGAAGTTGCACACACCTATAGCGCGCACCAGACCATCAGTAAGCAGCTTCTCCATAGCCCTGTACGCCCCCAACGTGTTCTCGAAGTCCGAGGGCATCGGCCAGTGCAGCAGGTACAGGTCTATGTAATCCAGACCGAGGTTGCGAAGGCTGCGATCAAAGGCCCTCAGGGCGGAGTCGTAGCCGTAGTCGCTGATCCACAGCTTGGTCTGCACGCACAGCTCGGCGCGATCCACGCCACTACGCCTGATCGCCTCGCCAACCTGCCGCTCGTTCCGGTAGGATGCAGCGGTGTCGATCAACCTGTACCCCACCCGGATCGCGGTCTCGACGGCATCGGTGGTTTGATCCGGGGGGATCTGAAACACCCCGAAGCCCAAAGCGGGTATCCGGATCCCGTTGTTCAGCGTGATATACAGTTGCTCTGTGCTCATGATGTCTCTCCAAACTCAACCATGATCGGTAGGGAGTTACGGCCCCAGTCGTCGAGCTCGTTGCCCCGCCGGTACTTCTCAACAAGCAGCCTACGAGCAAGCTGGTCCTCGGGCTCATCTGGCTGGAGGATGCGTGCCACGCCTGGGTGCACCTGACCTCCCAGCTCCACCGTCACGTGAGGGTTAGCCCGGAGGTTGCGCACCCAATCGGACCTATCTCGGCCGCCCGAAAGCATGTACATCCGCCCATCGTGTACAGCAAACCAGATCTCTATGCGATGCGGCTTACCGCTCTTCCGCCCGATGGTGGTCAGGTAGGCATAAGGCCTACCGGCATGTTCCTCCAGCCAGCGCCGTACACCATCCGTATCTGCGGTCATCCTCACATCTCCCGACTTATTTGACATACCATCTTCCCGCATATCTAGAGCAAAGCTAAGGCCTCAGCAGCACCTTAATCGCACGGCGTTCATCCATCGCCCTGTAGCCCTCAGCCACCTCCGAGAGCGGTAGCTCCAGATCGAACACCCTGCCGGGTTTGATCTTGCGCTGCCATATGAGGTCGATCAACTCAGGCAGGAAGCGGCGCACGGGCGCAGGACCCCCGTGCAGGTGCACGTGCGAGAAGAAGTACTCGTTGCCCGGGATCTGCACGTCGTGCAGCACGCCCACAAACCCCACGTGCCCGCCAGGCCTGGTGGAGCGGATGGCCTGCATCATCGACTCCTGAGTGCCGACCGCCTCGATGGTGGAGTGCGCGCCCAGCCCATTGGTCATATCCCTGACCCGAGCCACGGCCTCGTCCCCACGCTCCTCGATGATGTCGGTGGCCCCAAACTCCCTGGCCAGCGCCTGCCGAGCAGGGTTGCGGCTGCCCGTCAATATGATGCGCTCGGCACCAAGTTGCTTGGCGGAGAGCACCGCCAACAGGCCGACAGCCCCATCGCCTACGACGGCCACCGTCTTGCCCGGCCCCACTTCGGCAGCCACTGCAGCGAACCAACCCGTGCCCAGCACGTCAGAGGCTGCCAGAAGGTCGGGGATCATGTCCTCGGGGGGAGTATCCGGCGTGGGCACCAGGGTACCATCGGCCAGGGGCACACGCACGTACTCCGCCTGTGCACCTGTGGGGGCCCCTGGCTGCCTGTTGACGCAAGACGTTTGATAGCCAGAGCGACAGATCTCGCACGTGTTGTCCGAGGCAAAGAATGTCCCCACCACGAACTGGCCCGGCTTGATCTGCTTGACCTCGCTACCCACTTCCTCAACGAAGCCCGCGTACTCGTGCCCCATCGGCACGGGCTGCGTGACGTGATCTATGCCCCTGTAGGGCCAGAGGTCGGAGCCACAGATGCACGTTGCCGGCAGCCTGAGGATGGCGTCCGTCGGCTCCACTATCTTTGGATCAGGAAGCTCCTCAGAGCGCACATCCCTAGGCCCATATAGCACTGTCCCTCGCATAGATTACACCTCCCAACAACTACAGTTTGATTACAGGATCCATAAACTCAATCAGCTCGACCCACCAAATTCATCTTTGACCATAGGCTTAGTGCCTATATCACTCCGAAGGTTCATCAACCAACTCGATCCTCGCTGTGAAGTTACCTTTCTGACTTCTGATAGCCTCCATGTCTCCATCGAAACGCCCTAGCCTGACTGTACCGGTGAAGTACCCAACATCGTCGTAGTAGAAGACCAGAACGCCAGATGGCTCGTAGTATCCTATATCTCCAGGAACGGGATCATCACCCGGAGGCACTAGCTTCCTTGGAAGACTAGCTATCTTTTCCACCCCGTTGAAGTCGCGAAAGGTTAGCGTCAACGGCAGCTGCGCGATCAGATCCCGGGAGGTGGGATTGTCCCACAAACGCCCAGTCAGGACTGTGTCTCCTATGGTCACCATTATTGATATCTCGTTAGTCATAGGCTCTTGCTTAGGCACAACCGTTTCCCTTTAGCCGCGCTACGTCTCTGGGAGAAGGCCACGCCCAGAGCTCCCAGCACCATGAACGCAACAGTCACCAGCACTGCGTTGTTCCAACCTGCGATCACGCCAGCTGCGCCCAGCACTCCCCCGCGGTTGATGAGCATGACGACTATGGTTATGCCCACTGCGGATCCCAGGTAGCGAGCCGCGTTGTTGGCTCCGCTGCCCATAGCCGTACGGCTTGGCGGCACGCTGGCCACAGCTTGACCCCCCAGGGCTGAGTTGAGCAGCCCGTTGGCCAAGCCCACGAACACCAGCCCAGGCAACAAGCGCATGGTAGACACCTCTGAGGATGGTAACAACAGGGTTAGCTCTCCGACCGCACAGCCCAACAGACCAACAACCAGCAGCGCCCGCGAAGAGATCCAGCCTGGTAGCCATCTAGCGGCAAACCCAGCTACCGAGCTAGCACCAGACCAGGCAAACAGGACCAGGGTAGCAGCTAGGGTGCCATGGCCTAGGCCTCGCTCCACCACTACGGGTATCACCGTAGAGAGCGAGAGTATGCCCATCCCAGCTGCGAACGCTGCCAGCGTTGCGCCCACGAAGTCGGCTCGCCTCAACAGCGAGAGATCGAACATCGGATGCTCGATCCGGCTCTCTACCCATACGAATCCAGCAAGCAGCAGCACGCCTAGCGCCAGCAGGGCCAACACCGAGAGCGACAACCCAGCGCGTCCAGCCACCAGCCCTATCATCAACAACGACACTCCCAGGCCCAGCAACACCGCCCCGGCCAGGTCCACAGGGCGCGGCTGCGCAGATCTTGACTCGGGTAGGACGGCAATGCCAGCGGCTGCCAATCCGAGCCCTGCCAGTCCCGTAGCCATGTACGGCAGCCTCCAGCCGCCAACCGCCAAGAGCCCCGTAGCCACGAACGGGCCGATGGATACCCCAGCACCCAGTGCACCGGCCCATACACTTGTAGCCCTAGCCCGTGCTGGCCCCTCTGGGAAGAAGTGCCCGATGATGCCGAGGCCACAAGCCACTATCGCGGCCGCACCCACTCCCTGTATGCCCCGAGCTAGGATCAAGAGCACAGGGTTCGGCGCAAGCGCGCCGAGGAAAGAGAAGACGGCCAAGAGCATGGCACCCGCTATAAATATCCGGCGGCGTCCGTAATCATCGCCCACCGCTCCGCTGACCAGCAGCGCAGTGGCCATTCCCAGGGGCATGGCGCTAAGTATCCACGCCTGCGCACCCACTCCTGCCCGCAGGTCGGCAGCTGTGCTGGTAAGCGTCGTCAGCGGGATGGTGGACACGAGCAGCACGAGCAAAGTGCCCGCTGAGGTCACGGCGAGGATGCTCCCGCGCCGAGGTTGACTCACCGCGACACCCCTAACATATCGAGATCTCTCTTCGAGACTTGCCCGCTCCTGTAGCATAGGTCGCACATCCTATTTCCCTAATGCAGGCTACCAAGCGTAGGCCATTGGCGCCTCGCCACCGGGACCTGGCCAGATCTCGTCCAGCCGCTGCAGCACCTCATCCGAGAGCGAGACGTCCAGAGCGCGCAGGGTGCCATCGAGCTGTTCGACCGTGCGTGGACCTATGATGGGAGCAGTAACTGCTGGGTTGTGGAGCAGCCAGGCCAAAGCAACGTTGGCGGGCTCCTCTCCGATCTCTCGGCACAGCGCCTCGTAGGCTTCAAGCTGCGACCTGTGGCGCTCTATCTGCTGCTGCAGCCGCTCGCTGGCGCGCCGCCCCTCTGTGACCTGCTGGAGAGCCCCTCCTAGCAGGCCACCGCCCAGGGGGCTGTAGGGAATCAACCCCAAACCGTAGTGGCGGCAGGCGGGGATGACCTCGAGCTCGATCATGCGGTTGCTGAGATTGTAGACGCTCTGCTCCGACACCAACCCCATGAAATGGCGCTCCTTGGCGGCGGCTTGGGCGGTAGCTATGTCCCAGCCGGCGAAGTTGCTGCTGCCGACGTAGATCACCTTCCCCTGCTGCACCAGGGTCTCCATCGCCTGCCAGATCTCCTCCCAGGGCGTGCTGCGCTCTATGTGGTGCATCTGGTACAGATCGATGCGATCGGTCTGCAGCCGACGCAGGCTATCCTCGCAGGCGCGTATTATATGGTAGGCCGATAGGCCCCTTTGGTTGGGCCACTCACCCATGGTCGCGTACACCTTGGTGGCGAGCACCACCTTATCTCTGCGGCCCCCACCCTGGGCGAACCAGCGTCCGATGATCTCCTCCGTGACGCCAGCCCCGAGATGGAAACCGTAGACGTTGGCGGTGTCGAAGAAGTTGATCCCGTGCTCCAGAGCCCGGTCCATGATCACAAAGCTATCCGCCTCGCTGGTCTGCGGCCCGAAGTTCATGGTACCCAAGCACAGGCGACTAACCTGCAAACCGGTGCGCCCCAAGTGTGTGTACTGCATATCTCTCCTCCAGCTATTGGTCTCATACAGAGTCAGCTACGTATATGGCTGCTTTGTACCCTGCATCGATTATGCGCCAGGCAGCACACAGAGTGTTATAATGATCCTCGACGATTCTTGTACGATCCTGCAGAGACAGAGCAAGATATGACAACCTACGCCGATACAGCTACCGAGATCAGACCATACAGCCTGGGGAAAGACAGGCTGAGATCGCTGAGGGAGGAGCTGGCAGCAAGGATAGCCAGCGCCCTGCCTCACGACGGTGGGATAGAGCCGTTGGACGGCGTGGTCCTGCGGCGCGAGTCCGCCCCCACTCCCCCCAGCTACGGGACTTCGCACGCTTCCGTGTGCATCGTTGCCCAGGGCAGCAAGGAGCTAATACTTGGCAAACAGGCTTTCCACTACGATCCCGCCCACTACCTAATAACTACGGCCTCCCTGCCCATCATCAGCAGGGTCGTGGAGGCTTCCCCCGAGATCCCCTACCTAGCCATAGTCCTCAGATTGGACCCCGTCATGGTGGGTTCGGTGCTGATGGATGCTGGCTACCTGCCGACCAGGAAGAGCAAGAGCGTGAGGGCCGTCAACGTGAGCAAGCTAGACGAGAATCTACTGGACGCAGCGGTCAGGATGATCAGGCTGCTGGATCGTCCCGAGGACGTCGATTTCCTCCTGCCGCTGATCAAGCGCGAGATCATCTACAGGCTGCTGCAGGGGGAACAAGGCGATCGCCTTCTACAGATATCGGTCATGCGCGGCCACACCCACGAGATCTCCAGAGCCATCGACAAGATCCGCAGCAACTTCCATCGCCCCCTCAAGATAGAGGAGCTGGCGAGGGAGCTGGGGATGAGCGTCTCCGGCTTCCACCACCAGTTCAAAGCCGTCACCGGCATGAGCCCCCTGCAGTTCCAAAAGCAGCTCAGGCTACAGGAGGCAAGACGCCTCATGCTCGTCGAGGGGCTGGACGCCGCGAGCGCAGGCTACAGGGTAGGCTACAATGACCCCTCACACTTCAACCGCGACTATCGGAAGCTCTTCGGCGCTCCACCCATGCGCGACATAGAGCGCTTCCGGGAGGTCAGCACCTACGCCTCAGCCGTCTAGCGCACTTCCCATCACGACATAGAAGCCGGGATTACCTGTGCAGCAGGACGTGCAGCGCCGCTCTGTACCAGGCAAGGCCCGACTCCTCCCCAGCCTGCGCCCTATCCGCATCCTCCACTCCCATACCAAGGACGTAGTGCGGGAAGTCCCAGTCGTACACGGGCACGCCGTCGGGATTCATAGGCATGTACTCCCTGGGCTCAATGCGCGGTCCAGAGGGCACCGAGGGACTGCTCGGTTCCACCCGTCTGGAAACCGATCTACGCCTCCTACTACCCGCCGCACGCGACAGCTGCGTGGTGAGCCTAGCATCCTTCCAAAACTGTTTGAGAAGGGTCAGGGGCGGGGGTTCGGCCGCACCCAGCCGATAGCGGGCATAGATGAGCCAGAGCAGAACAGGGCGCCTAAGAATCACCCCCATAGGGCGTTGTCTGGTTGGCATAGCAGACCTCCTCGCTCGACGGCCCTCAACAAAGGCTAGTGTATATTAACGACCTTTTAGAGATTTATGTCAATCGTTCGAAGGGCGAACGGAGAGATAGGCCGCCGTTCTGCCGGCCGTGCAAGTCGTTGCACAGCTGCAGAGGAGTTAGAGGGAACAGGCAGAAGCATCAGTAAACTGAGCCCCGTCGAGGCTCAGAAGAGCTCCTCGGCCAGCGCCACTATGATGCCCCCGGGACCTCGCACGTAGCAGAGCCGGTACATATCTTCATACTGAGCGACCTCACCTATGAGCTCACCACCGACCTCCCCTAAGCGAGCGATGGCTGCACGGAGATCATCGACCGTGAACATTATGCTCCGAAGCCCCAGGGCGTTCGGTGGAGCAGGTGTTGGGCTGACATCCACCAGCTCTGGGCTACGAAACCGGGTCAGCTCAAGCCTGCCATGACCATCTGGGGTCCGCATCATCACTATGTCCACCTGGACGCCCTCAAGCCCGTTGACGCGGTCCACCCACTCGCCTTGCACGTACGCCTGGCCCTCCAACGTCATCCCCAGAGCTGTGAAAAAAGATATCGCCGCCGCAAGATCGTCAACCACTACACTAACGTGATCCAGCCTCTTGATCGTCATGGACTTAGTATAACAGGTACTGCAGAGCGACAAGCCATAACTTGGGCAGACGGAGCGGGGAGCAAGCCCCGGGTAGCTCAAGCTACCAGCACTTGACAGCCCCTCTGGTTTCTGCAAGAATGCGACCTGTCGTCAACATATATAACATCTAATATACACGAGGGGATGAAGATGGGTGCCCAAGTCAGCAGAAGGGATTTTCTAAGGCTTATGAGTTGGGGGGCTGGGCTCGCCCTGCTCGCGACCACTAGTAAAGCTAGCGCATCCGGCGGCAAAGGCCCAAGAGGTAACGCTTGCCCCGACCCAGCAGGCGTCATGCCCAAGCGGCAGTTCCGAGGCGTGTGGATCGCCACCGTGAACAACCTGGATTGGCCCTCGCGCCCAGGCCTCCCCATAGAGGCACAGGTAGCGGAGCTGCGGGCCTTGCTGGATGCAGCCAAAGATATGGGAATGAACGCCGTCGTGTTCCAGGTCAGGCCAGCAACAGATGCCCTCTACCCATCCAGGTACGCGCCATGGTCACAGTACCTCACCGGTGTACAGGGGCAGGATCCTGGATACGACCCGTTAGCGCTCGCGATCGAGGAGGCCCACGGCCGTAACCTCGAGCTCCACGCATGGTTCAACCCCTACAGGGTGAGCACGCAGAGCGATATCACCAAGCTAGCCCCCAACAACCCAGCCCGCCAGCACCCCGAATGGGTGCGCACCTACGGTGGACAGCTTTGGTTTGACCCAGGGCTACCGCAGGTGCGACAGCTGATCGAGGCATCTATCCTCGAGGTCGTCGAGCAATACGACATCGACGCCGTGCACTTCGACGACTACTTCTATCCCTATCCTTCCGGCAACGAAGAGTTTCCCGACGAAGCCACCTACCAGCAGTACGGTCAAGGCTTCACCACCAAGGCCGACTGGCGCAGGCATAACGTGAACCTGCTGGTGCAGGAGCTACATGGGCTGATAAAGCGGACGAAGCCCTGGGTGAAGTTCGGCATCAGCCCCTTCGGCATATGGCGCAACAGGTCAACCGATCCCTTGGGCTCGAACACCTCCGGCTTCCAGAGCTACGACGGCACCTACGCCGACACCCGGCTGTGGGTCAAGAGCAACTGGCTGGACTACATCGCCCCCCAGATCTACTGGAGCTTCCACTTCGCGCCAGCAGCATACGAGGCGCTTGTGCCCTGGTGGGCCCAGGTAGTGGAAGGGACGAACGTCCACCTGTACATAGGACAGGCAGCTTACAAGATAGGCACCAGCACGCAATCCCCAGAGTGGAGTGATCCCAACGAGATGCCCAATCACCTGTGGTTCAACCTGCAATACCCACAGGTCAAGGGCGACATATACTTCAGGATCTCCAGCCTGCTGGCCAACCCCCTGGGGTTCAGAGATCGCCTGGAGCAGGAGCTGTACCTTCACTCCGCGCTCGTGCCGATCATGCCTTGGCTGGGAGGAAGCGCTCCTCATCCCGTAGCACTCACGCATGCACGACGCTATCCACAAGGGGTCGAGCTGGAATGGCAAGCGATCCCGCACGACAACAACGCCGCCTACTACGCGATCTATCGATTTGATAGCAAGGTGCACTCCCACGACGCCTGCGCCTTCAATGACCCCAGGCAACTCATCGCTACCGTGCGCCGTGTCTTGGGATCAAAATCACAGACCTACCTAGACGCCTCCGCCGATCAAGGGCAGGATTACGCCTACTACGTGACCGCATTGGACCGCCTGCACCACGAGAGCCCGCCGAGCAATCGACGCTCTCCCTGAATCTCAATAAGAGCATTAAGAGGATAGCGAGGACCATCACGCAAAGTTTATCTTCTTTTAAGTCGAGCTTAACCTCTCCGCGCTACAATGTTATTGGAGAAAAGCGACGGAGAGTGTCAAACGAATGTCATGTCAGACCCAGGGCCGCACGGTAGCCATCGCCCACAGGGGAGCACACAATGCCTGGATCCCCGAGAACTCCCTGCGAGCCGTGCAAGAGGCCCTGGCCCTCGGAGCCGACTGGGTGGAGTTCGACGTCTGGAACGACGCCCAGGGCAAGCTGGTGGTGACGCACGATCTCTATCCCAACGGCAAGGAACCACCCAGACCCTACCCACCGGTTGAGCCCTTCCTCGAGCTAGTAGCATCTTCGGACATGGGGCTGAACTTCGACTGGAAGGGCTTTGGAGCCGAAAGGCACGTCGCAAGGCTGCTCCGGAGCTTCGATCTAACCCAACGCACAGTCGTCAGTTCCGGCTCGCCGGAGGTGCTGCTGAGACTCAAGCACCATGACCCCGAGATCATCACAGGGTTATCCATCGCGGCCTTGCCCTCGAGGCTCCGAAGGCTGCTCTCGGAGGCTCGAGGGCTGCGGCGGGTGCCCCTATGGTACCTGTTGGCGGGCACCTCTCCGTTGAGGTCCTGGCTTGTGGACCAGCTGGACCTGCTGCTTGATGTCTCGCAGGCGGATGCCATCATGCTCCACTACCCGCTCGCCTCCGCTACCGTGATGCAGGCCATCCGCGACAGGAGCAAGAGGGTGTACCTATGGACCGCCCGCGACGTGGAGACCTTCCACAGCCTGCTGTCCCTAGAGCCCGACGGCATAGCCATGGACGACATGTGGTCGCTACTAGGCGCTCAGCCAGCACAGGAGATATCTTCCAACCCGCTGGGCCTGGCTATAGAGCCTCACCCCTGATCTCAACTAGCAAGCAAAATCGTATATCTTTTCGCCCAATATTACCTTTTGGCTATTGAATGATGCAGTCTACAGTGCAATAATGTACGCAAACTCACCTGTACAGAAAGGAACCCTTGTATGCAGGCAGATGTTCTCTCCGACTCACGCTACGTGCTAGTAACCGCCATGGGCACCGGCAAATACAGCGAAGTCAGGTACGAGCTAGGCGACAAGGTATCCAGCCCCAATAAGTTCTCGTCGATCGCCCTGGGAGAGATCCTTAGCCCAAATGGGGAACCCCTGCATGTGATAACGCTGTGGACCCCGGGCGCGCGCCACAATTCCCAAAACACGTACTACGCCGACTACGCACACGAGGTGCAGGCACACGGCTGGACCTACGAACCCGTCGATATACCCGAAGGTATGAAAGAGGCCGAGCTGTGGGAGATATTCGAGAAGATAGGACAGGTCCTGCAAGCAAACGATAGTGTGATAGCGGACATCACTCACGGCTTCAGGTCCATTCCGGTGGTAATGGTCACCGCCCTGCAGTACTACAGGCTCAACAAGCCGCTGTCATCTTTAAATGTGTATTACTCTGCCTTTCTGCCTAGCAGGCCTCCTGAGGAGACCACACCCATCATATCGCTCGACATGATCCTGGCGTTGGCCGACTGGACCTACGGCGCCAAGCTGTTCGAGGAGCGCTTGGTAGCTGCCCCCCTCGCAGAGCAGATAGAGCAGACCCAGAAGCGGTCGCACGTCGACCCACAATGGCCGAGGCAGCGGCTCACGCGCATAAAAAAAGTCTCCACGGCCCTCAAGGAGCTGGACAAACTCCTACACAACAACCTCCCCATAGAGGCGGGGATAAAGGCCAGCGAGCTGCTCCAGAGGGCTGAGGAGGCCCGCGGAGAGTTCCCCAGCTTCCCACCTATTCAAGATTTCTGGGAGAAGATCGAGAGGCAAGCCAGGAAAATATACGTGGACATGGATCCCAAGGAGAAGCCCAATTACCCCCTCACTCCCGGGGAGCTAGAGCGCCAGCGCAAGCTCATAGAGAGCTACAAGCACATGGGCAACATCCTGAGCGGTGTCACCCTGATGAGGGAATGGATAGTGTCGGCTTACCTGTACGCCCTGGGGAGGCGAGACTCCTGGCTGGACTACGACAGGACGCGTCGGGACGCCGAAGCCGACCTGAACACCTTCTCCCGCTGTCGCAGGAACCACGTGCCGCTGTACTTTAGAGAGCATCAAGAGCTGATGAACGAGATCATCAGTGCCTGGGATGCCACGGTGAAGATACGTAACGAGCTAGCACATTGTGGCATGAAGCCCGAGGCCGTATCCAGCCCCGACCTCGACACGAGTCGGCTTGATGAGATCTTAGCACTCCTCAGGCAAGTAGACGCAGCGCGGCCGGAGGATGAGGGGAGGTAGGCCGATGAAGGCCGCCACGGAAGTCAAGACCAAGCTAATAACTGGGTTGGGGACAAAAAAAGTACGATCCTTGTAGTTATTATATCGAGGGGTGTCGCGAGCGGAAGTCCAGCGTAACTAGGTTTGCTGCTATAGGGTTAGCCGAGCTGGTAGACCATGAGCAGCCAATGGAAATAGTAGTCCTGGTGACTCAAGCAGTTAAGCAGTCGGGTAACGATAAGCTCTTACAGGATGAAATCAATAGGAGGCTGGAAGGCAACCACTGTAAGCGGTGGCAGCTTCGCTCGCAGGAGATTCCGGAAGGCAAGCACGAGGAGGAGATGTGGCAGATCTTCGAGGTAATCGGCCAGCATATCGAGCAGGGAGACCAAGTAATCATAGATATCACCAACGGCTACAGGTCCCTGCCGATCATCATGATCTCCGCCGCACAGTACTATCTGCACCTGAAGAAGGCAGCTGGTCTGAAGGTATACTACGGAGCATTCGATGCTGGAACACTGGTCAAGGACGAGCAGGGTCGAGAGTTAAATATGGCCCCGATAATCGATATCACACTCATCACATCCATCTCCGACTGGACCTACGGCCTGAGGCTCTTCGACGAGCACCTGATCGCCTCCCCGCTGGCCGAGCAGCTGGAGAGACTAGATAAAAGCAAAGGCTCGCAGCAGATCGTAAAAAACCTGAAGAGTCTGGACTTCTATCTACGACAAGCACTACCCCTAGAGATAGGAATCACCGCGCGACAACTACGATCCAGTATCAATAGGTTCAAAGAACAACAGATACAACCTAAGAGAAGGGCAGTTGAAGAGCAATTCTTCACAAGCCTGCAAGCGCTCCTAGAGGAGATAGATGTTGATTGCTCTAAGAAGGAGGAGGCCACACTCGACCTCAAAGAGCTCCTAAGGCAGGCCAATATCATAGAGAGATATCTCAATAAGAACATATTCGGCAACGGTGTGGTCCTCATGCGTGAGTGGCTTGTGTCCACCTATATCTGGTATTCCCAGGAGGATGTTTCCAAATGGCTAGATAACAGTACACGCAAAAAATATGAGGAGGATCTCAGCAAGATATCCAAAGCAGGTCCCAATCGCACCAACGACAAGTTGCTTAGCAAGCTACGTGAATCGTGGAAGGTAGTAAGAGATAATCGAAATACATTTGCACACGCGGGCATGAACCCCAAGCCGTACCCACCGGATGATATAACTAATATCAAGACGAAACTGAGGGAACTATATTGTCTACTCAGGGAGAAGACTCATGAAAGAGCTAGAGCTTAGAATGATGGTCGTGACCCCCTTGTTCATGGGCGGAGCCGATAACAAGAAGGCCGAGCTGCGCCCCTCATCCATCAAGGGGCTGCTGCGCTTCTGGTGGAGGGCCCTGCATCCTTATACAGACCCCAAGAAGCTGCTCGAAGAGGAGAACAAGATATTCGGAGGCGCTGGCTCTGGGCAAGGCCGATCTAAAGTAATAATAAAAATCACCCCAAGTCCTAACCCCAAAACTGAAGATATTAAATCATACAAAAACAATCCAGGAATCAACTACCTAGGGTACGGTGTCGTGGGCTCAGGACGCAAAGCCATCCCTCCTGGATATGAGTTCGAGCTACAGATCAAGATTGATGGCCTTAGCCCAGAAGAGGAGCAAAAGATAGAAGACGCCCTGTGGTGCATGTTGCATCTCGGAGGGTTGGGCTCCAGATCGCGCCGTGGTTTCGGATCGGTAGTCGATACTAGATACATTTACAGGTCAAAGGATGAGCTGGTGCGGGCCATAAGAAGCAAGCTGGAAAAGATCCAACAAAGTTCCCCGAATCAAGGTGAGCCACCAGACCACACGGCCATAACCAAGCACACAAAGGTATATATACTCCCGCCTGAAAACAGCTGGGAAAAGGCGCTCAACAAGGTGGGCACTCTCCTGTCTCAATACAGGCTAGGGACACGCGATAAACCTGCACAGATACAGAGACCAGAATCCTTCGTTACGGAGACGCAAGAGGTAAAGGCTTTTGCCGGTAGCGGCAAGTGTCCGCAGAACTCGCCGCCGAGAGTGCTGTTCGGTCTGCCGCACAACTACTTTTTCAAAGACACAGGGCAAAAAGTATCAACTGAGGCCAAGCTACACGGCACGGCGATAACCCGCAGGGCAAGCCCTCTGTTTATCCACATCCATCAGCTAGAAAACAACCGGTATGTACCCGTTATTTCTTTTATACCCGCGAAATTCCTCCCCGAGGGAAGTCAACTGGTTCTAAAGGCTGATAGCCGGGAGTGCAAGGTGTCACTACCCCCAAGATATAGTCCAGTATTGGACTTCTTGAGGAACATACCCAACTCCGAGGTGGTGCCATGACCTACACACTGCAGTTCTCTTTCTCGCCCGTGCAGGAGTTCGTGGCGGAGGCTCGCAAGACGGTCGACCTGCGCACAGGCTCCTTCCTGATAAGCTACCTCTCCGTCTGCGCTGCCCGCGCGGTGATCGAGCAGGCCCGTGAAGACGGAGACACCGACGCAGCAATTCGCCTGTTCCCGGATATAACCCAAGACCCCATATATCTTCGGCTAACCGGCCAAAGCCAGGCCAACCCAGATACAGGTTCCTTCCCCAACCAGTTCTCGCTGAGCGTACCCAATGAGCAGACAGGCCAAAAATGGGCAAAAGCTGCCCAAGATGAGCTTCAAGAAGCATGGGAGAAGATAGCATCTCGTGCCTGGCAGCAGCTCGAGAGCTGGTATCACCGGCAGATGGACAACGAGGTGAAGAAGCTCTGGGATCAGCAGATAAAGAGCACCTGGAGCATCTTTTGGGTGGTATCCGAGGGGGGCATATCCGGCCAGATGAACAGCCGCAAACACTTACGTGCCTTCATGGGCACACAAGACAGCGGCGACAACTGCACTGTCTGCGGCCACAGGGGCGAGATAAGCGGCAATCAGAATAGGAAAGCTCGTAACCAATTCTGGCAAACACTGAGAAATGGGCCTCTAGGTAACAGGGGCTTCCTCGATGAGAAAGAGCGATTGTGCGCGGTCTGCATGACAAAGCGCCTGCTTGCCGATAGAACTATATCCAAAGATGCTATTGGTTGGCCTCTCGAGAGGGAGTTCCCATCGACTCCCAGGGTAGCTGCCGAACCTTGGCGACAGCGCGTGCTAGCCGACCAAGGCACAAGGGAAAAGGTTGATGATTACAGCTGTGAGGTGATCGGCAAGAACTTCGACAAGCTCGGCCCCGGCAGCGACTTCGACTACTTCTACGAGAGCTATCTGGAAGAGCTCCCGCGCACCGCCAAGGATCCGGAGAGTGCTCGTCAGAAGCTCCGTAGCCTATACGAGGCTGTGGGCATGCCCGGTAACACCGTGGCGGTGCTCGCGATGGACGGCGATCGCCTTGGAGAGAGGCTGAGCAAGATCGGAGACAACAAAGCACTCCTCGATCAACTCTCAAGAGCTATCCTTGAATTCAGTCAAGAAGTGCGTAATATAATCAACGGCGTGGAGGGTGCCGCCCTGGTGTACGCCGGTGGCGAGGATGTGCTTGTCCTGCTGCCCATCAACAAGGCGCTGGAGACCGTGCAGGAGATACGCAAAGCCTACAAAGACAAGACCAAGGAGATCTCAGAGCTCACCAATTCAGAATTCACCATCTCCGGTGGCCTGCTGTTCGCTCCCATGAACCTCCCACTGCGCACGATGATCCGCACGGCCCACATGCTGGAGGACGTGGCCAAGGATGAGGCCGGCAGGAACGCCCTGGCCATCAGCGTCTGGCGCGGAGGCGGTGAGATCCTAAGGCTGGCGCGCAAGTGGTCGGATGACAAAGGCTCCGCCACAATGGACAAGCTCCTTGGGTTGATGGATATGATCGACGACTACCCCAGCAGGTTCCTCTATCAGGCCTTTGAACTGCTCAACACGATGCAATCCGAGAACTCGTCGCCGGATCGGAAGGTGATCAGGAAGCTGCTGGCCGTAGAGCTGTGGGGCAGCAGGGAGAAGCGATTCAAGATCGACAGCGTGCAGGATGCCGAAAATAAGCTTGCCCCTCTCCTGGAGGCAGCAGTACATAACGGTAAGCTGGATCCCAACGTATTTCGCCTGCTGCGCTTCTTCCAAGAAGAGCTCATAGGGAGTCCTGTACGCGAGGGGGTAAATGTAAATGGCTGATACCTGGCTCAAGCTAACACCCAATGACATATTGTTCTTCAGGGGCACAGAACCCTTCAACGCCGGCGAGACCGGCTACATACGCAGCCAGTTCCCCCCATCACCTAGCGTGATCCAGGGGGCTGTGCGCACAGGTCTGCTCGAGGCCAACGGCGTGGACCTAAGGGATTACACTAGTAACTACTCGGGCATACTGTCCTCCAAGTCGGCGCTCATGGAGCTGGTGGGGCCACCGAAACATGGCTTCGAAGTCGCAGGCGCAATGCAGCTGGACCTCTTGGGCCCGTTCGTCGTGGTTGACCGAGAGGTGTTGCTGCCGGTACCCTTCGACCTGGTCAAGAGGAAGGTACAAGACGGGGATAACTTGCTGTACCTCTCCCCGATGGACAATCCGCTGAAGTGCGACCTCGGGAATCTGAGGACACCCTCCGCCAAGGAGGCCACCGCGGTCGAGACATTAAAAGGCTCTTGGCTGCGGACAAAAGATGACATACTAAGAAGCTACCTCACGGGCAAGCCTCTGAGCATCTCCGAAGCCACAGTCAAGCTCCTGGAGAGCGAGATCGCCGAGCAACACAGCAACGGCTTCTCGAGCACCATTAACAGCAGGGTGCACAGCGAGCACAAGGTGGGCCTGGCCCTACAGGAGAGGACCAAGACCGCCCAAGAGGGCATGCTCTACTACATCAGCCCCCTACGCTTCGGTGAGGATGTTCACCTAGTTGTGGGTCTCCGCAACGACCTACAGAACCTGCGGCTGCCGGACATCCTGCACCTAGGCGGCGAGGGCAGGTTTGTGGTGGTAGAAAAGACCTCACCCATCAACCTTCCCTTCCCTAACGAGGTAGTGGATAAGATCAACAGCAGCACTCCCCATAGGTTCAAGCTCGTGCTGCTGCAGCCCACTATATTCCTCCAGGACGACTCAGAAAAGGAGAGCTCTTGGCTACCAAACGGGTTCTCCAAGAGCACCCACGATGGCTACGACTGCTGGGAGGGCGAGCTAGGAGGCTTAAGATGCAGGCTCATCAGCGCCTGTGTGCCTGGATATCACAAGATAGGTGGCTGGGATATAGCCCGCAATGCGCCGTCGGGTACCTACCGGGCCGTGCCCGCGGGCAGCGTCTACTTCTTCGAGACTGAGGCCAGCGGGGAGGACGTTGTGCGGGCACTACACGACCAGAAGATAGGCAGCTTCTCAAAACTAGGATTCGGACACTGCATCATAGGAGGGTGGTAACAGATGGAGAAGGCGATAGTCACATTCTATTCAGTCACCGCGATGCACGCGGGCTCAGGCTCCACCATAGGTGCCATCGACCTGCCCATCCAGCGGGAGGTACATACCAACTTCCCCGTAGTACCAGGATCTAGCCTCAAAGGCGCTCTAAGACAAGCCGCTACGGATAAGTGGGGCAAGAACGGCAAGCTCATGACTGTGTTCGGCCCCGAAACTGGCAACGCCCAAGATCACGCCGGCTCGATCCTAGTGGGCGAGGCCAAGCTATTGGCGCTGCCGGTGAGGTCCATCCAATCGGTCTTCTTTTGGGTGACCTGCCCGATGATCCTCCAACGCCTGGTGCGCGACCTCAAGCAGATAGATAACAACGTGCAGATGCCCGCCCTTGAGGTTGACGGCAACACAGCACTCCTGCCGGAAGCCCTTGATTCGGAACAAAGTCGTATAGTGCTAGAGGAGCTGGACTTCGAGGTCAAGGTAAAAGGAGATCTCAAGAGTTTCATCCAAAAGCACATCGTCCCATTGATATCCGATGAGGTCGGCAGCCACTTCAAGTCCAAGCTCGAAAAACACCTTGTGGTGGTGAGCGACGAGAACATGGCCTACCTCTCGCTCAACGGCACCCAGGTGGCCTCACGCATCGTGCTGGACGACACCACCAAGACCAGCAATAACCTCTGGCAGGAAGAGACGCTACCCTCAGAGACGATCATGTGGAGCCTGCTCATCGCGCGAACACCTAGAGGCAACGCCCTCAAGGAAGCCAAAGATGTGATGGACGCGATAGGCGATGTGCTGGGCAACGGCGAGCCCATACAGATCGGGGGCAACGAGACTGTGGGCAACGGCTGGTGCTTCACCAAGATCTACAGGGGGAAGTAACATATGAACAGGACACTGTCTCAGCAGAGAGCTAAGTTCGCCCTGGACAAGGTGATGTCTATATATAACAAAAAAGATCCTAAATTAAATGAAGACTACTCCAACCTCTGCCTCCGGCTACCCGGCATGATCCTGAACAACGGTCTTGGTCAGACGCTGGCGTTCCTACTGGCCGATGCACAAGGAGATAGAGATAGGGCCAGCTTCAAGCTCTACGAGCAGCTGTCGGAGTGGGTCATCGCCAATAGGGGGATATACCACCAGAACAGTTACGGCAAAGACGGGCTCATGAGGGCACTCATGGAGGGAGATAGGGGCGCTTATATACGCGCACAAACTGAGGTTTTGGAGTTGCTAGGATGGATGAGACGCTTTTCTGATGCTTACATAGGTAGATCGGAGAGCCAACCATGAGCAGGGGGAGAGACAAAAAGCACAACCAACGTAGGGGCAACGAACAACGGCAAGACACCAGAAAACATCGACCCTCAGCTGAGTCTAACAATGAGCAAAACTATAGGTATAAATTGCCCCTATACAAATCGATCCAAGAAGTGTTCAAGAGAGTCGATCCCATCAAGAAACACAAGGGCAATCCATCTCTCCTGTACGATAAGTTCATTGACGCCTGGAACTGGCAGCAAGACGATCCTCTGAACGGGATCAAAAAAGAGGTCGATGTTAATAAAGACAGCAAAAAAGATTCCGTGATCAAGATCTTCCTACAGGGCTTTATAAGCCTGAGCGAATGGAAGGATCTGCAGCCAGAGCTGGAAGACTACCTGCAGCGGCGCAGGGAGCTGGTGCAGAAGCTAGGGGGAAGGACCATCCGTCTGCGGACCGACTGGCGCTTCATGTCCGGCACGGGCGCTCACCACCCGCTGGAGAGCGGCTTCGTGTGGCACCACACGCTGGGTGTGCCCTACCTGCCGGCCTCCGGCGTCAAGGGGGTGATCCGAGCCTATAAGACGCCACAAATCCTAGGAGAAGATTCTAACCCCGCGGAGATCCAGGCCTACTTTGAGCAGGTCCTAGAGGTAGATGAGCTGTTCGGCTATGAGAGCATCAATAACGAAAACAAGCTGCTGTCTAAGCTAGATACTGAGACGCGCCGGAAGTACGAGCGCAAACCTAAGCAGGGCTCGCTCATAGTGTTTGATGCCATCCCCACCAGAGTGCCCAATCTCGAGCTGGACATCCTCAACGTGCACTACCCAGACTACTACCAGCAAGGCAAGGCTCCTGGAGACTGGCAGTCGCCCAATCCCGTCTACTTCCTCACGGTGGCTCCTGACTCCGAGTTCGAGTTTGCACTGGTCCCCATCGCCCGCGATGGAGATGGGCGCAGAGATAAGGACAAAGGGCAGAGGCTGCTTGAGAAGGGCGCGCAGATCCTGATAGAAGCGTTGAACAGCCTTGGTGCGGGCTCCAAGACCGCCATTGGCTACGGCAGGTTCAGGCCCTCTGGCCAGGGGAACACACAGGGGGACAAGGCCATAGCTAGCTCCGCCACAACCTCCCCACAGGGTACAGGTACGGACACCAACACAGCCGGTACCAAGGAGCGCACACCCCGAGCTAGCACGGTGGACCCCAAAGTGCAAACCCTACAGATGATGATCGATAGTCTAAGGCCCAGAGATATGGGCAGAGGACCGAACATCGTGGACAACATAGCCTCTGCCTCTAGCGATCCCAACGTTCGCAAGGAGTTAGCGAACAGGCTCTATAGGAAGCTCTTCCCGAGTCCTGATGAAGCTAAGAGGTACCAGGAGAGACCTTGGTACAAGAAGCTGCAGAGCCTAATCGAGAAGGGGGAGGTGGAGTAAGCCTCCCCCTTCAGCAACAGCACCTACATATCATCATCGTCGCGCTGGTTGGGATCTGTCATCTCCATGCCCATCATGCCGCTGTCCATGTCGCCCATGGCGGCAAGCGCGTACTCCCGCTGCTGCCTGCGCTCCTCGGGAGAGAGCAGCGCCGCACAGGGAGTGCCGAAGCGGGGCTTCGCGAACGGCAAGTGAGTGTCCCCCCGCGCCAGGATGTGCGAGCCGTTGGTCATCTTGGTGACGGGGTCAACCGCGATGGCAGCGTGGGGGTTATCGGGCTCGGTGTCCGCGCCCCACTGGGTGAAGGACCGCGCGTTGCAGTAGTGACCGACGAAAGCTCGGCGGAACCTGTCGGTCGTGAAGTTGCGCTTGCTGCGGTGCAGGATGTGCCCGCCAAAGAACACCACGTCCCCGGGCTTGGCGGCCACGAGCACCTGAGGGTACTTGTCAGCTATGGGCGTGAGATCGTTCTCCTCGTCGTTGGGGTTGCTCACACCTCCCACCCTCTGGATGTCAGCTATCTGGGTGTCTCCGTAGCCGTAGCCCTTCTTCGGCGGGTACACCGGCTCGTGCTGGCTGCCGATGGCAAACCATAGGGCACCGTTGAGCTCGTCGCACTCATCTATGGCGATCCACGCACCACAGAGGCTATCCGGATGCGTGGGGATGTAGTAGGAATCCTGGTGCCACCCCTGGCCAGGCTTCCCTGGGGGTTTGAGGAACAGCATGGTCTGCAGCGCCAGCACGTCTGGACCAATGAGCACCTCCAACACGTCCAGCACCCTGGGGTGCAGCAAGAAGCGCTCGTGCAGCTCCAGCTTGCGGTGCAGCATGTGGATGCGCAGGAAGTACTGGGCCTTCTCCTGGGGCGACAGGTGCTCGGGGGGCGCAGCCAGGGGCTGGACGCTCACGCCCGAAGAGTCAGAACGGTATCTATCATCCAACTTGGCCGCCCTCTGCTCGGGCAACTTGCCCTGCATCAGGTCCTCGGTGTGCTGCCTCAGCAGCTCTATGTCCTCCTGAGGCACGAGTCCACGCACCACCAAGAAGCCCTGCCTCTTGAAGGTTATGTACTCCTCAACGGATACTCTGTACTTGTCGGTCCTCTCAGTGTAGCTAGATATCTCTAACACTGTAGCCATCTGCTTCCTCCTCGCGATAGATCTGTTGACCAGATTATGATCCCGAGGACATGAGAAGACCATACCGCACAATAACCTAAACATACATGAGATTGACCAGATCAGAGCATCTCAGGGAGGATGGGAGCGAACTGTACCTGCCCTAACTGGGCCTCTCTACGCAGCTGGGAGGGGGATCTGCCATACAGCTCCTTGAACCGCTGCGAGAAGTGGAAGGGGCTGGAGAAGCCGTAGATCCTGGATATCTGGGTAATGGTGTAGTTGGAGCGCAACAACAGCATGGCCGCGCGATCCAGTCGGCATATGCGCACGGTCCCCAGCGGAGACAGTCCCGTGTGGGAGCGAAACAGCCTGCATAGGTACTCTGGGGAGACGCCAGCACTCGCCGCTATATCCTCAAGGGAGATCTCTGCCGAGGGGTCTTCATCCAGCCTACGGGCTATATATCTGCGAGCTAGATCTACTGGCTCTGGGAGGTTAGGGCTGCTGGACCATAGGATGCCCGTCTCCCCTCCCACATAGGCCTCCAGCATCAAGTTTATGGCCAGCTCGGCCTGCTGCTCGTTGCCCTGCTCCATGCACGTCAACACATGCCCGAATAGTGGCACTAATACTCCTGCTGATTGGGCATCGTACACCCATGGCCAAAACTCCACCGGAGGCCAGTAGTGTGGGAGCTGTCTGATGTCGAAATGGAAGTAGGCATGTCTAGTCCTGACTTTGTGATCGAACCGGAACATATCCATCACACCCCGCCGGCATAGGGCCACGGAGCCCTCAGCCAGGTACACAACACCCACGTCCAAGCACTCGTACTCGGCACTACCGTTCATGATCCACACAAACTCATAATCCATCAGCCTCCTGGGGCCAAAAGTGGCTCCAGGAGGATAGCTGGCAACCCCATAGGCTGTGGGCAGCGTCACCTTCAGAGACAACTTGTGACTCCTAGACCGCCACCTCTGCTATGAGTTCCACCTCCACAGGTGCGCCATTGGGCAGCTCAGACACCCCAACGGCCGCGCGAGCATGCCTGCCACTCTCCCCGAACACCTCTTGCATGAGTTCAGAGGCACCGTTGATCACCTTGGGCTGGTCGACGAATCCTGGCGCCGAGGCCACATAGCCGGTGAGCTTGACGATCCTCCGCACGAGGTCCAACGAGCCCAGCTCAGCCCTCAGGGCAGCCAACGCGTTGATAGCGGCCACCCGCGCCGCCTCCTGTCCCTGCTCGAGCGTCACGCCCTCACCCAATTTGCCCTTGGCAACCAGCTCGCCGTCGCGGGTGGGCAGCTGCCCCGACACGAACACCAAGTTACCTGTGCGCACGGTCGGCACGTAGGCCGCAAGCGGCTTAGCGGGCTCGGGGATCTCCATCCCCAGCTCCCTGATTCTGGCTTCGAACGACACCCTCAACCTCCTCATATCGTGTGTAGGATCCTCAAGAACGATCTCATATTAATCCAAAACACACCTTGCCGCTAGGCCTTATACTGAATTGAAGGTGAACATGTCCTCACAGACCTGGAAGCACTACGCACAAGCATCATGCACGCTGGCGATCCTAGGAGGCTTCCTGCCAGGAGCACTCCTCTTCCTGCTGGCTTCCCAAGGAGCAGGGCCTGCGTGGGTGGCAACCGCCCAGGCGCATGGTCATACACAGCTCTTTGGCTGGGTGGGGCTGATGGTGCTGGGTGTAGGGTTTCACTTCCTGCCCCGGCTGCGCAGCGCTCGCCAGCTCGACCCTCCCCTGACCAGCTGGGTGCTGTGGCTGCTGCTAGGGGGGCTCGCGAGCAGGCTGCTGGCGCAACCCGTAGCGGCGGGCGCTCAATCCAGCTGGGTGAGGTTGGCCACGGCCTGGGTAGTTGTTCTCGGCGCATGGCTCGAGCTGGCGGGCTACACGCTCACGCTGGTTATCTACTGGCGCACGCTCAGGGATGGGCCACCGCTTGGTCAGATGAGGGCGATGCTGCAGGTCCTACCATTCTTCCTAGTTGGTTTTTTGTCGCTGTGGGCAGCTTCGGCGATCAACCTTCTAGGCGCGATACAGGAAAGTGTAACCCGGTATGGAATATATCCTGAGGGCTCCCTGGACTTGGTCATCACCTTCATGCTGCAGGGATTCATCGTGCCGGTATCGGTCGGCATGTCGGCACGCAACTTCCCGATCCTCTTCCGTACCAAGATGCCCCAGATGCCCCTGCTCTGGGTAGGTTTGGCTGTTCAGTCGGCAGCGGTGCTCTCGTCGCTGCTGGGTACAGACGGCCGGGGTCTCTACCTGATCGCAGCCGGGCTCTTCATAGCTGGCCTACGGCTGCTTGAGCCGCGCAGGCCACGCCCCCGGGACACAGTGCCCTTATGGAGGGATCCCACCCAGCTGCTGGCGCTTTCGGCCTACCTATGGCTGCTCGTGGGAGTGCTACTAGAGATAGTAGGCAAGCAGGATGCCTATAGGCACGCCCTGGGAGCAGGCTTTGCGACACTCCTCATCTTCGGCGTGGGGTCTCACTTATTGCCAGGGTTCGGAAAGCTCCATGCCAGGAACAACATGTTGAGATGGGGGCTGCTGATCGCTGGCAACCTCACCGTCCTAGCCAGAGCGCTGCCCTCTGCATTCCCATGGCTACCCGGACACGGCCACCTGGAGGCAGTCGCGGGCCTAATGGGTGCCTGCTGCGTAGCAGCCTTCGCATGGCATACCCAGTTGTTCTCAGCTGAACCCAACCCTTAGGAAAGGTCGAGTGCGAGCGCTATCGAGGCCGAGTAGGATCGCCCGACGCTTGCGGGCACGAGCAGCAACTGGTCTCCCCCTTGCCTGTAGATGAGATCTTGGGAGTTCCTAGTGTCCCTGGGGCCCTTGGAAGCATAGGGCTGAGTGGAGTGGACACGATCCGTGATGTCCTCGTCAAAGAACAGCTGGGATGTGAAATCGTACGTCTGGGACCCGCTTCGTGGATAGCGGATCTTGAAGTGAATATGCACTGCCCTGCCGCTGTACCATCCAGGGTAGATGGTCGTGAATCGAGCGACCCCTCTGTCATCGGTTATTTGGTAGCCGCGCAAGAACTTCTTCCCAGTGGTATCGAAGTTGGGGTCAGATACGTCGGAGTATATACCCAGAGCATCGCATTGCCAGATATCCAAGCGCGCGCCCGGCAGGGGTTCGCAGGCCTCGCCCATCCGCATCACACGAAAGGTCAGGGCTAGCGTCACTCCCTCCTTCCTCGTGCCGTCAACTGGGTCCGTGCGCACATCCGACCTATGCAGATCCTCGTCGACGAAGTATGGGCCCTCAGTGAGCTCGGGACGCACCACGCAGGCGGTAGTGCTGGGCGTAGCTGTGGGGGTGGGCAAGTGGCTGTCAACATCATTAGGGAAAGTGCATCCCAACAGGAAGGACATGCTCGCCATACCAAAGAGCTCGAGTACCTCTCTTCTAGTGAGTAACCTACCGATAGGTCCATCATCTTGCAGCAAGGCTAAGTCCTCCTAACTGTAGATCGCCTGGAGACCTCTTGTTGCATGGTAGACACGGTGAGCACGTAGTTGTACCAGCTCTGGACCCTGCTTGGACCCAGCAGCCACAGCACTATAAAGGCTAGCTCAATATAGACCGAGACGATGGGCTTAGGATCTGGTGAGAGCCAAACGTCGAAGCCCTGCAGATGCAAGACCCTATCTAGGAGATATACCGCCAGCAAGGCCCCACATGTCAGCACGCCAAGCACCCAGCCCCAACCCCACTTGTCCTTGGAAACGCCGAACACAGCTACCAGCGCCAACATGGCACCCAAAGAGAATACAGCTGAGGACCAATACAGTCCCTGCTGAAGGTGGGCAGGCACCTCCGAGAGGTGCAGGCCAGCGACTGCGCTCAACATGAGCCCAGCCACTAGCTTTACGCCCCTCGGCACATGCAACTTAGCAATCACCATAGCTTTCATACACCAACCTCACATGGGATCCCAGGGGAAGGATCCCCTGGGATCTATGATAGCTGTTGTGGGCACCTATTGGGAGTTAGAGGTCACCCCAGTGATGTTCTCTGCACCATCATCATCTGGCCAACCTCTGTGGTGCCGTACGAAGTCCCCTTCCCCTATCAGCACAGCCTTTGCCTCGACGACACCCTGGGAGTTCTCTTGGCCCATCACCCGCACGAACTCGCCCACCTTGATGTCGCTCTTGGTGGCTTCTTGACCATCCTTGCGGATCACGGTATCGGCAGAGATCTGCACGGTCTTGCTTTTGCCATCATCGGTCTTCACCGTGACGGTGTTACCGCTGACCTTGGATACCGTGCCCACCACAACTGGGAAGAATGGGCCGTGCATATGGTGGCCGAAGAACGGGAACGGCCTCCCAGTCTCCTGTATGCGGGACTTGATCTCCTGAGCCTGCTCTTTGGTCAACTTGCCGTCCTTCACGGCTTGGTCGATCACGTCCTCGCTGGCCTGAGTCATGGCGGACTGCACTTCCTGGGGCTTCTTACCGAGGATCTGCGCCACCTTGTTGATGAACTGCTGGTAGTAGTTATCGCTGCTTGTGGAGCTAGTCTGTGCGTTGACGGCGTTGGCGCTAAAGAAGACCAACGTCAGCAACACGAGCCCCACAGATGCGATAAACCCCAGCCTTCGTAATTGTCTCAAGTAGTCACACCTCCTTTCCACTAAGGGTCTGCTTTAGCCTATGCCACGGATATGGGGTATCCTAGTCCTTGTAGGTCGTCGTGCCTTGGTTCGCATCCCCCCTTTCTTCTTATAAAGTCAACGCTGGCCAAGCGTTTGATTATGAGTTTAGGATGCGAACTTCAAGGGAAGATATCACGAACGTAAGAGGACGATAAGAAAATCACGATAGGGGGTGGGGACGCCACCCCCTATACAGAACGCAAGGGGACACGAGAGGTTACATCTATACGGATTCTGTGGACACTAGTTGCCCTTCAGCCACCACTCTGCTATACCAGATGCCGCTGTCCTTGAGGGTGCGCTCCTGCGTCTCGTAGTCCACGTAGTATAGCCCGAATCGCTTGCTGTAGCCGAAGGCCCACTCGAAGTTGTCCATGAGGGACCACGCAAAGTACCCACGCAGGGGCACCCCATCGCGGATAGCGCGCTGGGCGGCGTCCAGGTGCGAGGCGTAGTACTCCACGCGCTTAGGATCGTGCACCCGACCCTCGACAGGCGGCTCGTCCGGATAGGCCGCACCGTTCTCGGTGATCACTATGGCCGTGGGTGAGTAGTCCCTGTGCAACCGCGTCAGGAGGTCGTACAGTCCCTGGGGGTACACCAGCCAGCCCATATCGGTGTACTCGCCATCCACGCGCACCTGATCCACGTGCAGCGGCGGGTTACCCTCGGAGTGCCTCACGAACGAAGGGCTGTAGTAGTTCACCCCCAGGAAATCGAGGGGCGCACCTATCACCTCTAGGTCCGACTCGTCAAAGGAGGGTACCCACGACCCGAACACGTCGACCATATCGCGGGGATACCCCTTGGTGAACAGTGGATCGAGGAACCAGCGGTTCATGAAGCCATCCATGCGCCTGGCGGCGGCCTCGTCCTCGGCGCTATCGCCGGCCGGGTAGGCATGTGTCAGGTTGAGCGTGATCCCGACCTGGGAGTCGCGGGAATTATCCCTGATGACCGGCACGGCGAGACCATGGGCCAGCAGCAGGTTGTGTACCACCGGCAGGTATACCTCGGGCTCCTTCCGACCGGGGGCGTGTTCGCCGGTGAAGTAGCCCAGGAAGGCCACCACCCAGGGCTCGTTGAGGGTGATCCAGTGCTTGACCCTATCGCCCAGCCGCCGGGTGACCACATCCGCGTACTCGGCGAAGGCCTTAGCGGTATCGGGGTTGGGCCAACCGCCACGATCCTCCAGGGCCTGCGGCAGGTCCCAGTGGTACAGCGTCACCCAGGGGGTGATACCTGCGGCTAAGAGAGCATCCACCAGGCGGTCGTAGAAGTCCAGCCCCGGCGGATTGACCCTGCCCCACCCTTCGGGCAGGATGCGGGGCCAGGCGATCGAGAACCTGTAAGCGTTGACGTTCAGGCGGCGCATCAGCTCTATATCACCCTGCCAACGGTGGTAGTGGTCGCAGGCCACGTCGCCGGTGTCGCCGTTGTAGGTCTTGCCAGGGGTGTGGCTGAAGCGGTCCCAGATGGACTCCCCCCTACCATCCTCGCGCACCGCCCCCTCTATCTGGTAGGCGGCAGTGGCGGTGCCCCATGTGAAGCCCTCGGGGAATCTTCCGGAAGCAAGCTCATTGCTGGTCTGCGACATGTGCTCACCTCCTTAGGAACCCAGTGATGCTGATATCAGCCTACGCAGGTTCTCCAGGCTGCGCTTGATGTCCTGGTAAACGTCGGAAGGACTATCCTCCTGCTCGACTATGAGCCACTGCGTGCCCGAGGCGTTGGCCGCCGCCAGGAGCTGAGGCCACGGCGTGATGCCATCGCCCACTGTGGTATCGGACCTGTCGGGCTTGTTGGACATCTCCTTGGCATGCAGGGTGGGCACGCGCCCGGAGTGCCGTCGAATAAGCTCGATGGGGTCCCGTCCGGCGTACATCACCCAGTAGATGTCGATCTGCAGGTCGACGAACGCCGGATCGGTGTTGGCCGCCAGCAGGTCGTACATCGTCTCCTCACCCAGAGGTTCGAACTCGAACGCGTGGTTATGGTATCCAAAGCGCAGCCCCTCGGTCGCGCAGCGCTCCCCCCAGCGGTTGAACGTCTCGGCAAGCCTCTTGACGGCCTCCGGGCTGTTGCGCAGCTCCTCTGTGGTGTAGGGCACGACCGCATACTCGCAGCCGAGCGCATGCAGCTCCTCAATGACCTTATCGAACTCCTGCTCGAAGCGCTGGTAGGGCACGTGCGCGCTGATCGCCTTTATCCCCAGATCATCCAGCAAAGCCCTTAGCTCCTGGGGGGTGTGCTGACCGTAGCCCGCAAACTCTACCGCCCTATAACCCGCTTCGGCCACGGCGCTGAGGGCCCCTGGGAAGTCCTCCCGCGCCTGCTCCCTCAGCGTGTACAGCTCGAGTGCCACGTTATCCGGCCCCATAAATACCTCCTATATACGTATCGTAAGGTGAATTGTCCAATCATCAGAAGCTGGTGTCAAGGTCCAGCGCCCTGCCTTGCCTGATGGAATCGCCGATCTTGTTCATGATCTCCAGCACGTGCGTGGCGTGCTCCGCGGTGAGGATCGGCTCCTCCTTGCCTGCCAGGCAACGCACGAAGTGTGCCGGGCCATAACCTATCAGGCCGAAAGTTGGGCCTTCCTCGAGCAAGGGGGGATAGAGGTTGTCGATCCAGCCCTCCAGACCCACCTCGGAGCCATCCTCAAGATACACATCGATCGAGCCGTAACCCTGATACCATCTAGTTATATCAAGGCTAAGGGTACCACCGGTACAGTGGAGCTCTATCGCCGGCGCCTTGCTGTTGGGCACCGCGAAGCTGGCGAGCACCTGCGCGAAACGATTGTGTCCGAAATCTAGCTGGATCAGCACGTGGTCGTTGGCCTCCACCTGGATCTTCTTGCCGGCGTGGGGGCCCGCAAGCACGGTCCTCTCGGGGATGGCTATACCTCCCATCGCCTGCACCCGCCTGGCGGGACCCAAGAGCCCCGTGACCGCGTGCAGCGCGTACACCCCGATGTCCACCACCGGCCCCACGGCCGCCGAGTAGAAGACCGTGGGATCACCGGTGTACTCCCTCCAGCTAGCAGGACCCATGGTCGCCATCTGGGCCACCGCCAAAGTCGGAGTACCTATACGTCCCGAGGCCAGCAGTTGCTTGACCCACTTGAAGCGTGGGGTGGCCATGACCGCCGGCGCCGCAAGCAGCAGCAGCCCCTGCTCCTTGGCGAGCCCTATGAGAGCCTGCGCTTCCTCGACCTTGCCCGCTATCGGCTTCTCGGAGAGCACGTGCTTACCAGCCCTCAGAGCCGCCTCGGTGACCTGAGCATGCAGCGGGGCGGGAGTGAGGTTGATCACGGCCTCAAGCCCAGGATGCGCCAGGAACTCCTCGTACGAGGTGTAGGCCTTGGCTCCCTGGAAGCCGGCCGCCGCCCTCTGCGCCCTCTCAGCCACGGTATCGAAGCAGGCCACCACCTCGGCCTCCTCCAGCTGAGCTAGCACCGGGAAATAAGAGCGAAACGCCACGTCTCCACAACCAATGATCCCTAACTTTATCATGCTTTTCCCCCAGTAGGATTTTGTCCACCAGGTACTACGATACCAGAAAACCTGTGGGGGCACACGACTCCCAGGTAGGATTAGCCTAAATTGGCTATGGATTAAACTTGACGCAATTTTTATGCTATATACGTCGCTTATAGACAACAAAGGGGTCACCCCTATGAGAAGGCTAGCGATCTGCGGCTGCATGCTCGCCCTGCTGGGCATCTACCGGCCCGCGGCCGCCGAGGGACCTGGATCGGGCACCAACCTCACGGAATTCTCCCTGCAAGAAGGTGGCAACACGGTGATGTACTCCATGGCGGATCAACCAGAGGAGCTGCAATGGGGACCCACAGCGCTCACGGTCGCCTCTGATGGCACCTTCTGGATCTCTAACTCCTACGTCGACAAGCTCACGCACGTCTCGGCCGAGGGGAAAGTGCTGGGCACCATAGACCTCAAGCCCTACGGCGCGGTGGGCATAACCGACCTCAAGGCCACGCCGTACGGGTTGGTGGCGCTGGACGGTGGCTCGCCTGCCATCCGCATCCTCAAGCTAGGTTACGACGGCAAGCTCATCCAGAGGTACGCTATACCCTCCTCCCTGGAGAGATCCATCACCGGGCTGATCGTGGGACAGGACGGCGAGCTCTACCTGGAGGCAAGGGGCATCGTCAAGTACAGGCTGCTGTCTCCGGATGGCACCCTCTCCCGAGCCTGGGTGAGAGGAGCTACCATCAACGGCAAGACCATAACCATCACCCCTGCTACAAGGGAGAGGCCGCGCGCCGGCAGCGTTCAGGTGGGCGATGTGGTGCGCAACGTCTGGACCAACAACTATCTGGGGGGGCTGCGGCTGCTGGGGATCAACCCGGCTTCTAAATATTCAGGCGGTAGCTTCTACGTCACCGTAGTGGATCTAGCACCTAACTCCAGCGGCTTCTTCAGGTTCGACTACACGGTGCGTCACTACGGCGCCGATGGCAAGCTGCTGGGGGTAGCGCGGTTCCCGATCAACCAGCAGTACGTTAACGTGGCGCATCCGCTGGCGATCGCTCCCGACGGCAGCGTGTACGGCCTAGTGACGCGAGAGGACAGCGCCAAGGTGATCAAGCTGGCATTCAGCTCCAGCCTCCAACCTTTATTCCCCAAGGGCACTGTGACCACCTCCAGCCCCACCAAGACCCTTGGCACCTACACATCTCGAAGTGCCATAGCCCAGAGGGCCTGGGAGTACGTCAACGACTCCCGCTACTACACGAGCACGAACATATCCGGCTCCTGTAGTGGTAGGGACGCCCCTCGCTACCTGCTCTCACCTGGAACCTACACGGGCGTGGCCTATGACTGGGGCGGGTGGGACACCGTCGGCACCTACAACTACTACCTGGATAGAGGCTACCAGGCTGGGGACATAGCCGAGACGAACGTGGGCGTGGAGAGCTGCTCGCGCGGGGTGGACTGCTCGGGGTTCGTCACGAGGGCCTGGGGCAGGTCGGATCAGAAGTACTACACGGCCACCCTGCCGAACATCTCCTATGTGCTGCCCGGGCCATGGTCGCTGGAGGCGGGCGATATCATGAACCAGCCCAACTCCCACGTGCGCCTGGTCAGCTCGGTGGACGGCAACGGCGCGTTCGTGTGGGAGTCCACTGCCTACGCCGGCATGGACAGGGTGGTCTACAGATACGTCCCCTGGACGAGCTTCCTGCAGTATCAGCCACGCAGGTACAGCTACCTCTCGAACCCCTAGTACCCGGTGCTACTCAGCAGCATTAGCCTCGTAGGGCACCTGCTCAGCGACCGCTTGCCTGAAGCTATCCACGGCCCGATCGCGAGCCGCGGCATCGTCCGCCGCCACGGCACCCATCGGCAGTACGTGGTACCACCCGCGGTCAGCGTCATAGGAGGTCGCTAGCACGTAGGTCCCGCCAGGCTCGAGTAGCTCCTGCCCGTCGAAGACCACCTTCACCAGCTTACCGTTCAGGTCTCTGGTGTAGCCACCGTACTGGTCGACGATGATGCTGCTGGGCAGCGATACCTGCCTCGAGGGCTCGGAGTCTGGCTTGGAGGGATCCAGCCGGCGGGTAGACTTGATCACCTCTAGCACCTGCACACGGAAGCGCGTGCTCGGCCATCTGAGGTCCGCGACCTCTTCGGTCCGCTCGATCACCCTCCCCACAAACACTGCATCTGCATAACCCACAAGCTTCCTGCGATCGCTGAAATCGGTGACCCAGCTGCCCTCGACCTGCCTCGTAGCAGGGATGCTGATCCATACTACGTAGGCGGCCACCAGCAGTGCACACACCAGCACCCACACCCGACGCGAGAGAGCTCTGTTCCCAGCCATGGTTCTCCTCCTAGCAGATCGCTACTGCCATCTATCGTAATAGTCTTTCTTATCGTGGCTCTGAGGGGAAATAAAACACCCCACAACCCTATACATCAGAGCCACACAGTTATACTCTTCATCATGATCACCAATACCCAGAGCATGCCCAAACTCATGAGCCACACAGGATTTTCTGTTCCAATCATTGTAGTTGGCAAAGTAGTACACATTGAGCTTTATCTCGCCAAGGGCATACTTACCACATAGCCCATCATTCTGGTTGTATTCATTGATTGTTAGATTCCAATTGCTGGAGTTAGAGGGCTTTGGATATATATTTACTTTCCCTAATGAGGACCAAGTGCTGTCCGCATGGCTTACGGCGCCCCCGTACCGAGTATAGTTGAGGTATATCATCTTGCCCCCAGCAACAGCATCATCCCACCAAAGCTGCTGATGGACTGTAGAGGCTTGTACAGCGAGCATGGGAGATAAAGCAGTTAAGTAAGCTAGGGAGATGACGAGCAGCAAGAGGCGAGAGCTAGACCTGTAGAGAGATGGCATCCCAGAAGTCAGGATTTTTTTTAATCATATTGTCAACCCCATAGGCATTTGATTTGATTGTACAACTAGATGATAATCTAGTCAACATAGACATAAGAGGTCTAACTGCGATATAGATAAAGGCTGCGGGGCCGCAAGGCTATAGTGGATTCGGTAGCAACCACATATATCCGATTTCTCAGGAGGACCTACCCTGAGGCCTCCTGTGAAGGATAAAAGTTGCGTAGCCTAATGCGCCCACGCACGCTGTCCCCAGGCCAATCAAGCACACGCCCAGCCAGCCGGCAGCGTTCCACGCGGCCACCCCCAAGTAGGAGCCCAGCGCTCCCCCGGCGAAGTACGTCACCATGTAGGCGGTGTTCAGCCTGTTGCGCGCCTCCCCCGATAGCCCCAGCACCCGCGTCTGGTTGGAGATGTGCACCGACTGCGTGCCGGCATCCAGCAGCACGGCTCCCAGGGCCAGCAGCGGGAGCAGCGCCCCTCCCAATAGGCAGAGGTAGGCCAGGAGCAGCAGGAACAGCCCAGCGGCGATCGTCCGCAAGGGCCCCCGCGCATCGGCCACCCTGCCCACGACCATCGAGGTGAGCGCCCCGGACAGCCCCGTCAGCCCGAAGAGGCCCGTGACGGCGCTGCCGTAGCCGTGCGATGGCCCCTCCAGGTAGAAGGCCAGCGTCGCCCACAGGACGCTGTAGCAGGCGAAGGTGGTCGCCCCAAGAAAGCACGACTGCCGCAGCACGGGCTCATCCCGCAGCAGCTGCCACAGGGAGCGCAGCAGGCGTCCGTAGGAGTGCCCCACCCCGGAGACGCTGCGGGGCAGGCGCCTGAGGAGCGGCAGCAGGGCCGCCGTGGCGACCGCCGCGAGCACGTACACCAGGCGCCAACCCAGCAGCTGCCCCAGGAAGCCGCTGGCCACGCGCGCGACCACTATCCCCACGAAGAGGCCGCTCATCACCGTCCCGATGACCCTACCCCTGCCCTCGGCATCCGCCAGGCCCGCAGCGTAGGGAACGATGACCTGTGGAGTGACCGTCACGAAGCCCAGCAGCAGCGAGAGGGGCAGCAAGATGACCGCCGAGGGCGCCAGGGCAAACAGCAGCAGCACCGGCACGGAGGCCGAGGCCGTAAGGAATATCAGCCGGCTGCGGTCCACCCTGTCCCCTAGGGGCACGAGCAACAGCAGGCCCAGAGCGTACCCCAGCTGCGAGAGCGACACCACCCAGCCTATGCGGGCGTCAGATACTCCCAGGTCGCCGGCCATCTGCGGCAGGAGGGGTTGGCTGTAGTATAGGTTGCCCACCGTGATGCCGCAAGCCACGGCCAGCAGCAACAGGAGCTTTCCAGATATACGCTCTTTCTCCGTAAGATCACCTATCACGATCACCATGATAGCAAGAGACGAGCCCTGAGAGTGCTCGACTCCCAGCCGGCGCGTCCGGCGATAGCAAGCCCCCCAGAGAAGCCTATAGGGTCTCTTCTTCAATTATAAATATTGGGAAATGTTCAAAGGCGAACAGATCAGGGCTGCAGCTAGTGCCGCAGCTTAGTGCCCACCAGGCCGATCATCAGCAGCACCAGGTAGGTGACCACACCGGGCAGGGCCGAGCCACGCTGGGAGCTCATCACGGCCACCCCCTCCCGCCCACTAGGTTGCGACCCCGAAGCGGAATGCTCACTATCTCCCGGCACCTTCTCCCCTTCCTGCTTGCCACCTGGGGCATGGGACTCGATCACCTGGTTGATCTCCGTCCCCAGCAGCAGGATGTACGCGGAATAATACATATAGAGCATGAGCACGATCACGCCCGCTAGAGTACCATAAGTCTTGTTGTAGGAGCCGAAGTTGTTGACGTACAGCGAGAAGAGCAGCGAGAACACCAGCCAGAGCGTTACCCCCATGACCGAGCCCGGCGTAATGAAACGGAAGCGCTGCTTGACGTCGGGCGCGAAGTAGTAGATCAGCGCAAACGCGAGCAGGACGAAGCCCACCAGCACAGGCCACTGCAGGATGATCCAGGTCCATCTGAATACCGGTCCCAGGTCGGCAGAAGCCCTGGCTATGGCAGTGGCTATGTCGGCGCCGAACACCACCAGCACGAGCGCGGAGATGATCAGCATCGCCGCCCCGAGCGAGAGCAAGATGGATATCAGGTACCGCTTCCACATGGGTCTGCTCTCTTTGACCTCGTACATCACGTTCATCGCCTCCATCACCGAGCGGAACGCTCCAGAGACTCCCCACAAGGCCAGCAGGATGGACACCAGCGCGCTGAGCCCGAACGCTCCAGTGGCCTTGCTCTGGGCTATCTGCCTGATGGGACCACCTATCAGGTCCACAGCCTCCCGGGGCATCGCTGCCGAGGCACGGTCGAGCAGCTCGTTCACCAGCTCCGTGGCCTGAAACACCCCGAGCAGCGAGATGAGGAACACCATGAAGGGGAAGATCGCAAACAGCCCGCTGTAGGTAAGGTGACCGGCGAACACCGATAGATGGTCCTCCTGCGCCTCCCTCAGTACCTGCTTGAAGAAGTCCACGAGCCCTAGCTGGCGAGTCATCGGTACCTCGACCTCGTTACCCTTCCTCTCCGCCCTCCTGATTAATTCGATACCCGGAACGCGCATGCTTTACCTCCTGCTGAGTACGCGAGCATTACCTGGACGCAAAGAGCGTGCCATAAGCTATGCCCCTTCCACACGCCTCACATGCATCGACGAACTCAGCAAGAGCACTCATATTATGTAAATAAATGTTGCTTGGAGGAGCAGCGCGTTCATCCTGAGCGTGAAGATAGGGGTCCCTTGCACCAGGGACCTAAGGAGATCCCCGGCAGGCAGCTGAACTGGTGAGCTGTAGCCCGGCTCAGAGCACTGACCTCGCCCGGTGGTAGCCGTGTAGACTAGCAGGAGAGGAGTTTGCACTCCTCCCAGGCCCAAGAGGTGCCCCATAGCCTTTGGCGATCACATGCCGCAAATAGATGTACTAAAATCCTAAAGAGCTGTTGAAAGGGCTTTACAGTCGATTTATAATTAGAATGGCTCTATAGTTAGGGTTAAATCAAGATGGGGTAAGCAAGAGATCTTTGGTATACCTGATCGTCATTGGCTGCTTGTTCGGTCTTCCCCCTCCTGACCATGTCCAGAGCGCTCTCTCGGCCGTGCCCCCCAACAACTTCGCCGTGACGTTTCACAAGGCCAGAACCTACGACGGTGTGTCCTCCTGGTTGAGCTTCGATGCCGATCCTCTCGCCAGTGGCTGGCAGGCAGCCCCAGTCGGAGTCACCAACTGGAACTTCAACGGCTATATAGAGACTGGTCCTACCAAGGACTGCAGGTGGAGCTGCACCAAGGTCTATCCCTACGCTTCCTGGGAGAACGTCAACGGCTTGAAAAACCGCGAGATCGACCCGTCCATCGTGTTGTCCGAGAATACGCGCTACCGATACACCAGCGGTTGGACGTTGAACGGCTCCATCTGGAAGGGATATATCTGCTTCAGCGGGAGCGGCTGCGTTGAGCTGGCGTCCCAAGATCTGGGCACGGTGTCGCTGGAAAGGGTGGCAGTGGGCATCGAGAGCTCGCCCGCCGTAGGCCTGCCGCCCAGGGCCAGCACGGACACCAACCGTTTCAAGGACGGCGTGTGGTATAGCTACTGCTACGACTCGTACGAGGAGAACGTGTCATCGGCTTACAGCACGGCCTGCAGCACCTCCAACTACTCATGGACGACCCGGGGCAGGTAGCAGGCGCGCAGGAGGAGAACAGATGAAGACCTATTACAGATTCCTAGGAGTGCTGCTCATAGCTCTGCTCACCTTGGGGGCGGTGGCTGTGGGCGTGGCCACGCTCAGGAGCTCCAGGGGAGATGCCAAGGGAGCCAGCAGCGGGAGCTACGAGCAGGTGGCCAACAGCGGGACCCCGCTCGCGGACGACGTGCGCGCCGAGCTTGCTGAGCGGGCGCTTGACTACGCCCTCCAGTGGTACGCGGCGGACGGTACCAAGCCGGAGGTGGTGCTCGTGCGCGATCTCGTGCTGGACGACCTGCTGAGCATAGGTGTTTGTCCGAGCCCCAACTACGACCCGGCCGACCCGAGGTGGGCGATCGTCGTCCTGAGGGGAGATTTCGACCTACACAACATGACCGGCACCTCGCTGATCGCTCCCCAGAGCAACGCGGAGAGGTCCATGGCTAGGTACATGGCCTACATCATGGATGCCACCGGCCAGCACAGAGCGCCGGTGTCGGAGATCGCCTCCCCCAACGGCGGCTCTTTCCGACAGATCCTGGGCGATCCATCGCTGCCGGACGATGCCCCGGCCGGCGGCAAGCAGGTGGACACGGCCATCAGGTACCAGGACTGCACGCCGGTGGAGCGCGTCCGCACGCCGATCCCGCAGGACCAGGTGCTGCCCTAGCCCCAAGCGCACGTGTCCCATGGACTATGCTGCATTTTTATATATGATATATAATTGACGTGACCTATAATACTGAGAGGTGATCACGTTGACAGTGCGCGCAGCTATAGTTGGCACCGGCGGCATAGCCCACTCCCACATGAGGGCGCTGCATGCCCTGCGGGACAGGGTGGAGGTCGTCGCCCTGGTCGACACCGACCCCTCCCGCTTGGAGGCCTTTGGCAACGAGTTCGGCATAGCACGGCGCTACCCCAGCATCGAGCAGATGCTGGAGGCGGAATCGCCCGACCTGGTGCACATCTGCACCCCGCCTTGGACGCACACGGACCTAGTCCTCCGCAGCCTGGAAGCCGGCGCCTGGGTGCTCTGTGAGAAGCCGCTATGCGGGTCGCTGGCGGAGTTCGACCGTATAGCGGCGGCCGAGGAGCGCACGGGCAGGTACTGCAGCACCGTATTCCAGTGGCGGTTCGGCACCGCCGGTCAGCGCGTGCAGCAGGCCATACGCTCAGGAGAGCTCGGCAGGCCGCTCGTGGCCGTATGCAACACCACCTGGTACCGCGACCAGGCATATTACTCCATCCCCTGGCGAGGCAAATGGGCCACGGAGCTTGGTGGAGTCACTGTCGGCCACGGCATACACCTGATGGACCTGCTGCTCTGGCTGATGGGAGAGTGGCGGGAGGTGACCGCCGTGGCAGACACGCTGGACCGCCAGATCGAGGTGGACGACGTCTCGATGGCGATCGTGCGCTTCGAGGGCGGCGCGCTGGCCAGCATCGTCAACAGCGTGCTCTCCCCAAGGCAGGAGAGCTACCTCCGGCTGGACCTGCAGGGGGCGACGCTCGAGGTACGTGCACTCTACGGGTACTCCCGCGACAATTGGAGCTTCACCCCAGCCCCAGAGCGCGACTTGCCCAACCCCCTGGACTACCCAGCCGACATAGATGTACCATCTTCCCATGAGGCCCAGATCTCTGCCCTGCTGGACAGCATGGAGCGGGGGGAGCGTCCCCTTGTCAGCGGGCAGGAAGCCAGGAGGATAATAGAGTTCATGAGTGCTCTGTACAAGTCCGCGGCTACCCGGCAGCCTGTGGCCCGAGGGTCCATAGTCGAGGGCGATCCTTTCTACCACCACCTGGCGGGGAAGGTCGGATGAAGGTGCCCACGATCAGCCGTGTGGAGGTGTATCCTGTAGAGCTACCGATCATCGGGACCTTTACATTCTCCTCGGGCTCGGCGGGCAAGGTCGGCGAGACAGCTAAGTTCGTCTTCGTGCGAGTGCTAGATGATGCTGGCAACTACGGCTGGGGCGAGTGTCGTCCCATGCCAGGATGGTCCTACGAGACGCTGGAGACGGTGGTGACCACGCTCAGGCGACACCTCATCCCTGCGGTCGTGGGTACGCCGGCCAGCGACCTTGTGGGCCTGCAAGCTCGCATGGACGCGGCTATAGGTCGAGGCCCCAGCACGGGCCAACCCATCGCCAGGGCGGCGCTCGACATGGCGGTGCACGACCTGCTGGCGCGCGCTCTGGGGATGCCGTTGCGGGCACTGTTAGGCGGTAGCCCAGAGCCCCGAGCCGTGGCGCTCAGCTACACCGTGACGGCGCACGATCCTGAGGCCGCCTCCGAGGAGGTGGCGGCCGCCAAGGCAAATGGGTTCCGCCACTTCAACTTCAAGGTGGGGGTGCGGCCGGAGACCGACGTGCAGGTGGCGCGCGCCATCCGCGAGGCGGCGGGGGAGGAGGCATTCGTGTGGGCCGATGCCAACCAGGGTCTGGCCGTGGAGCGAGCCGTGCGGGTAGCCGAGGGCTTAGCGGAGGCGGGCGTGGACGTGCTCGAGCAGCCGTTTGCCGCTGACAAGCCCCACCTCATGAGAGCATTTAGGCCCAGGTGCCCGCTGCCGCTGGCGGTGGATGAGGCCTCGGTAAGCCCCTCCGACTTCCTGCTCTACGCCTCCGAGGGGCTGGTGGACTACCTAGTGGTGAAGGTGACCCGCAGCGGAGGGCTGTGGCCCAGCGTCGAGCAGGTACACTTAGCCCGAGCCCTCGGCCTGCCACTGCTCATCAGTGGGCTCACCGACTCGATGCTCACCAAGCTCGCCGCCTGCCAGCTGGGGGCAGCGTTTGGCTTTGGGGGGCCAGCAGCGCTCAACGGCAGCCAATTCCTCGACGACTCCGCACTCTACCCCACCAAGGAGGAAGTGGAGCACGATGGGCAGGTATGGCTGCCGGAGGTAGCGGGCATAGGTATAGAACCCGACGTCAGCGCCTTGGAAGTGCTGCGCATTCAGGAGGAATAAGGACATGCAGATCAGGTTGGAAGACTCACAAGGCTACATGGCAGTAGAACACGAAGGGCGGTACCTATGCAGGTATGTCTATCGGCCCGACACTCCTAGGTACGAATCTCCGCGCCCCTACTTCCACCCGGTACGCACCCTGGGGGGAGTGCTCCTCACCGACTACCGTCCCGCGGACCACCCCTGGCACGTAGGGATCTCGATGACCGTCACCAACCTCTCGGGGCACAACTTCTGGGGAGGGCCCTCCTTCGTGCGCGACCAAGGGTACGTGCGCATCGAGAACCAGGGGGTAGAGCAGCACGAGGGCTGGCAGCACAAGGGCGAACACGAGTTGGCAGAGGCCATAGGATGGATAGGACACGATGGCAGCCGCCTGCTGGAGGAAACGCGCACCATAGTGCCGCACGTGTGGGAGGCAGGGTTGTGGGGACTTACCCTAAGATTCGACCTGCACAACGTTGCTGGCAGGGAGCTCGTCTTTCGGTCGCCCACGACGGACGGCCGCCCCATGGCCGGCTACGGTGGGCTCTTCTGGCGAGGGCCCGCACCCTTCATCGGAGGACGCATCCTGGCGGCGGATGGCGATGGGCCCGAGATGATGGGGCGTCGGTCTCCTTGGCTGGCCTACATCGGCCGGGACGAGGCAGGCAGGCCTGCCGCCATTGCATTCATCGACCACCCCCATAATCCTCGTTTCCCCACCCAGTGGTTCGTGCGGCAGGAGCCCTACGCCTGCGCCTCGGCGGCCTTCATGTTCGACGAGCCCCTTAGCCTGCCTGCGGGTGGGAGGCTGGCGCTGCGCTACAGGCTGCTCTTTGCCGACGGAGAGCTGAGCAGGGCGCAGGTGGACGGGGCGGCCGAGGCCTTCTGGCAAGGGGAGTAGGTCCCGACCCCGTAGGGTCGGGACGTAGCGCAGGGGGTTACATGTGCTCCTGGGGATTGTCCCAGTAGTAAGCCTCGGGATCGTACACCGCCGGCGTGGGGTGAATCCAGGTGTTGACGAAGCCGTGCAGCGCCAGGTCCTCCCTCTTGGGCACGTTCATGAGCCCCTCTTTATATAGGACTATCCTTGGGTAGTTGGCCACGCAGCCCATGAAGAACGGGCCGTCCTCGACGTGGATCTTGACGATGTCCCACACGAGCTTGTGCTGCTTGATGGGGTCGGTCTCCCTGCGGGCCTTGTCGTACGCCTTGTACAGCCGATCTATAGGATCACCGGGCTCCGGCAGCACGTGCGGGGGCTGCCTCTTCCAGGGATCGAGGTTCTTCTGCTGCTGGATCTTCTTGGGATCGGTGGACTTCAGGATGTAGCCCTGGCCATGGAGCGGCGCCCAGCGGGAGGTCTCCAGCGGGATGAGCCAGGTGGGGTTGACGAGGGAGTTGGGCCCATCGCTCACCTCCCAGGCGGTCTTGGAGAGGATCTTGCCGGCGTTCCAGCGGTCGTCATAGCCCGTAGGTGGCTGAGGGTTAGCTCTGGCGTTGAGCCCTATGGCCTGCCAGTCCTTGGCCAGCAGCTCGTTCTTGCGGACGTGCTCGCTGCTCTGGGGCTCAGATGCGGGGTAGTCGAGGGTGATGAGGAGCTTGCCGCCGTTGGGCAGCTCGCGCCAGCCATCGCCGTTCTTATCCACCACTCCCAGCTCATCGAGCATCTGCTTGGCCTTCTCCGGGTCGTAGGTGGCGTAGGAATCCCGCCACTGCTTGTAGACGTTGCGTCCCTCGTCGTTGAACACGAACTCTATGGACTTGGGGCTGGTGGTACCGGTAGTGATCTCGCCGGTCTGCAGGTACACCAGCTTCTGTACGTTCTGCCTGTTGTAGGCGTAGGAGAGGGCCTGGCGGAACTTGGGATTGCGGATGAGCTTCCTCATCTCGGGATCGATGTAGTCGTAGTTGAAGAAGAACACGGAGGCCGTGCCCGAGCCGGAGTCCCACAGCTCGATCTGCAGCTTGCTGCGCGGCTGCGCCTGCTTGAAGGTAGCTATGTCCTCCACGTTGATGGGGACGAAGCCACCGTGCACGTAGTCCACCGCTCCCTGGGTGAACTTGAGCTTGAGCACCTCAGCGTCCTGCACGTTGTTGTGCTGGATGGTATCGATGTACGGCAGCTGGTTGCCCCACCTATCGACGCACCAGTAGTAAGGGTTGCGCTCCCATATGGTGTACTGGCCGCGCTTGTACTCCTTGAGGCGCCAGCCGGTCATCGTGGGGCACTCAGGGTTGGTGGCGAAGTCCGCCTTGGCGTTGAAGGTGTCCACCCAATCTTTCCCCACCTTGGGGTTGTACTTGGGGTGGAACTGCTTGAGGTAGTGCTTGGGGTCCATCCAGCGGGGGCCGATCCCACGCTTGACCCAGCAGGCCATCAGCCCCGGCAGGAGTGGGGCAGGAGCATCGAAAGTGATCTGCAGCGTGACGTCGTCTATGGCCTTCAGCTTGGCGGGGTTGCCGTTGGCCGACACCAGCTCAAAGGGCACCGCCTCTGGGTGCTCGGGGTTGAGCACCTCATCCTCCCACCAGAAGAGAATGTCCGCGGTGGTGTAGGGCTCGCCGTCCGACCATCGCAGTCCCTCGCGCAGGTGGAAGGTCCACACGGTCTGGTCCTCGTTGGATTCCCAGGATTCCACCAGCCCAGGGCCTATCTGCAGGCCATCGCGCAGCCACCGCAGCGGCGAGTGACCATACATGGACTCCTGGATCAGGTGGCCCGTAGCCCAGTCGCCTTGATCGGTGCAGGCCATGAGTAGCTTGCCGCCGTACTTGCCCTGCTGGACCCACTTGTGGGGCACGACGTAGGGATGCTTGGGCAGGCGCTGCTCCACGGGCGGCAGCTTGCCGGCCTTCACCATCTCGGCAAGCATCGGCGCCTCGTTGTACTTGCCGGTGTAGGATTCGGGCGTGGCCTGGCCTATGTTCTGCACAGGCGTGGCCACTGCCTGGGGAGTTACGTCGGCGGCAGCTGTGGCCACAGGACTTGGAGAGGTCGAAGGTGACCCCGAAGGAGAGCCCGATGGTGACGCCGATGGGGAGCTCGTAGGCCCACTGGTGGGCGTGGAGGCCGGGCTGCCCCCACAGGCGGCAAGCAGCAGCGAGCCTGCCGAGAGAGCCGACAACCTGAGAAAACTTCTTCTATCCAGCTTGGTCATGTAACCCTCCTACAGACATCTTAGGGAAATTCCCAACTCTATAATATACGTTTACTATAATCTACTCAATAGATTTTTTAATTATTAGTAATGTTTAGCATACGAAGACACAGATGAGTCATCGCCCATGGGCAGAGCGGTGCCTCCATGTGGCGACCCAGCGCCGCACCCTAGCTAATCCCTCCGGCGACATAGGGTCCTCCCGCCCGGGCCTGGGCCCCCTATCGCGCAGCATGAGCTCGCCGGCCCAAGCTAGAAACGGAGCCATGTGCTTTGGCTTCCCGCGCGCAGATGCGTATCCCCACCTCCAGCCCAGCTCGAACAAGCGGAGCATCACCAGCTCGAGCGGCCTCAGCCCCTCGGTCTCCAGCCTCAAGATCGACAGCGTGCGAGCGTAGTCGGCCCTGGGATCTCCCAGGCGTGCGTTCGCCCAGTCCAGCAGGCAGGTGACCCGCCTGCCGTCGGTCATGACGTTGAGGGGATGTATATCTAGGTGCATGAGGGCTTGGGGCCCGTCGGAGAGCGCCCCAAGTCGGGTCCTGAGCTCCGCGTCCAGCCAGGGTTCCTCGAGCCAGAAGGGCACCTCCGCCAGGAGCTCGGGGGGCACTGGTACGCTGTGCAGCCTGGCCTGCACCCTGCCCATCATCGACCCCAGCTTGCATACCAGCCAAGGGCGACGCCTCAGCTCATCGAGGAGCGTGCGGCCAGAGCACCAATCCATAAGGATGGCCGACCTTCCCTGGAGCGACAGCACGGCATACGGTTGGGGCACCGGCACTGTGGACCCTTGCAGGCCCCGCATGATGAGCCATTCCCTACGCGCCAAGCCATCCTGACCCGGAGGGAACACCCGCAGGCAGTAGTTACCGGGCTCGCATTCGAGCTTCAGCAGCAAGGTGTGCCTGCCCCCGCTCACGCGCGACACCCGCCGGAGGGGGCCACATCCCAGACGGCGCAGCTCCTCCCTCAACGACTCCATACCAGGGGCTTTCTCCAAAGGCTCCATAGCTCACGTCCCTGCTGGATAGTTTATGGGCATCAGTCGAAGTCTGGGTAGTGAGCTGGGTCAAACGGCAGAGATACGGGCCTACCACTTCTATAGGAGGCTATGGCTCCCCAGGCCATCTCGACGGCGTATCGGCCGTCCTCGCCCGTTACCGGGGGATCCCTATCCTCGAGCACGCACTGGAGGTAGTCCCTGAGCATGGGCCCTGCCCCTCCTGTGGTATCGGCCTCCCCTGGGATTATGGTCTCCAGGCTGCCAGCTGAGAGCCTGGTGCGCGACACCGTTACCCTGCCGCCCTCCTCCAGCCACACGGCGCCCTCGGTGCCCGTGACCTCGATAGCCCAGGATGGAGCTCCAAGGGCCCGCGAGCCCGCGCCCTCCAGGACGCCGATCGCGCCGTTCTGGAACCTGTAGAGCACTGCTATCTGGTCGTCAGGCAGCGGGGTGGGCTTGTCCTGGGTGTAGAACGATCCCGCCTCGGCGTACGCCCTGCTCACAGGTCCCAGTATCCAGTGCATGAGGTCCATGTGGTGCACTAGCGTCTCAACCGTGACCCCGCCGCTTTGGCGCAGGTCGTAGTACCAGCCCTGAGGCTTCTCTAGCCATCCCAGATAGAGGAAACTGCGGGTGTACATGCGCGTCGGCTCGCCGATATCTCCCCTGCGCACTACCTCGTAGATGGTCCTAGATGTCGGCTCGTAGCGCGTGGGCTGGCCGGCGAACAGCTTCACACCCGCCTGCCTGGCGGCCTGTATGATCTCGTCTGCGTCCCTCAGCATCACCGTGAAGGGCTTGATGATGCAGATATGCTTGCCCGCCTGGGCCGCCGCCACGGCGATCTCCCTGTGGAGGGCCGGCTGTGTGAGGATCTCCACGAACTGGATGTCTTCCCTCGCCAGCAGGTCATGGTAGTCCTGATAGTATTCAGCGCCACCTGCCTGCTGGGCAGCCCTCCTGCCCCGCTCCTCGCTGATGTCCGAGACAGCTACTATCCGCGCGAGGTCGCTGCACTGGGTAGTGAGCCCCCGAATGTGCACGCCGGAAATACCACCCGTACCTATGATCCCAACACCTATCTTCTCGCCCATGTGCGCCTCCTCTATCCTCGAGATGAGCACAGTGTAGCACAAGGGATCCAGGCCGGGATAGCTCATCGACCAGAGGCCACGCTGTTGACAGCACCGAACGATTGATGTTACCTTGACTTGCGGACACCCCTATTAGGAGACGAGCTTTGAGATTCAGTGCAAACATCTCCACCCTATGGAGGGAAGTACCCTTTCTTGAGCGCCCGGAGAAGGCGCGCCAGGCAGGCTTCGAGGCGATCGAGTTCTGGTGGCCCTCAGGAGAGGACCTACAGCTGCTAGAGGCACAAGTGCGCGAGCTGGGCCTACGGGTAGTGCTGTTCAACTTCGACGCGGGCGACATGCCCTCCGGCGATAGGGGACTGCTATCGGACCCTGCAAGAGAGCATATGTTCCGAGAGAACGTGCCTGTGGCGCTCGAGCTAGCGCGTGCTCTGGGCTGCAAGCGGCTCAACGCGCTCGTGGGGCTGCGGATCGAGACCATGCCCCTGGAGGAGCAGCTAGAGCTAGCACGTCGAAACATCGCGTGGGCGGCAGAACAGGCGGCCCCCCACGACATCGACGTGCTGGTAGAGCCAGTTAACACCCATGAGAACGGGCCCTACCTACTGCCAACCGTGGAGGAGGCCGTGGCGTTCATCCGCTCCGTGGGCAGGGACAACGTCAGGCTGCAGTACGACCTCTACCACGCTCAGGTGATGCTGGGCGAGCGCCCTAGGGAGACGGAGCTCCTGGAGCTCTTCGGCGCCTACCGGGAGATGATCTCCCACGTGCAAATAGCCGACTGGCCAGGCAGGGGGCAACCAGGAAGCGGGTCTCTGGACTTCCAGCGCATCTTTGAAGCCCTGGAAGATCAGGGCTATGCGGGCTACGTGGGGCTAGAGTACATCCCCCGAGGGGTAGATACGGACGAGAGCCTGCGCTGGCTGCCCCGCGAGGCGCGGGCGGGAGAGGCCCAGCCAGCACAACTACTGCTAACGGAGGGAAGATGATGGAGAGGATAGGCTTTATAGGCTTGGGGATCATGGGCAAGCCCATGGCCAGGAACCTGATGAGGGCGGGCTACCAGCTAGTGGTGCACAACCGCAGCCGCGGGCCCGTGGAGGAGCTGCAGCAGGAAGGTGCCCAGCCAGCGAACAGCCCTGCTGAGGTGGCCGAGCGCTCCGACGTGATCATCACCATGCTGCCGGACACTCCCGACGTGCGTCAGGTGGTGGAGGGGGAACAAGGGGTGCTGGAGGGCATAAGAGAGGGCTGCCTGCTCATCGACATGAGCACCATCTCGCCCATAGCCACTCGCGAGCTCGCACGAAAGGTCGAGGAGAGGGGAGCCCACATGCTAGATGCCCCGGTGAGCGGAGGAGACGTGGGGGCACAACAAGGCACGCTCTCCATAATGGTCGGCGGCAGGGAGGAAGATTTCCAGCGCGCCCTGCCTATCTTCCAGGCACTGGGGAAGACCATCACCTATCTAGGCCCCAGTGGATCGGGACAGGTGGTGAAGGCCTGCAACCAGATAGTCGTGGCGCTCACGATAGAAGCCATCAGCGAGGCGCTGGTGCTGGGGGCAAAGGCTGGCGTGGACCCTGCCAAGATAGTGCAGGTGCTCATGGGGGGGCTGGCCGGCAGCAGGGTGCTGGAGATGCGTAAAGATAACTTCTTAGGACATACCTTCAAGCCCGGGTTCAAAGTTGCCCTGCACCACAAGGATCTAGGGATAGCGCTGCAGACGGGGAGGGAGCTGGGCGTGCCCCTGCCAGCCACGGCAGTGGTGGACCAGGCGTTCGCCGCGCTCGAGGCCAAGGGCAGGTCCCAGGAGGACCACACGGCCCTCATCACGCTCGTCGAGGAGCTGGCCAACTACTCTCCCCAGCATGAATAACTCTTCATCTGGAGTCGCGATGAGCGCTGCCACTATTTAATGAAAATGGGTTACAATGGGCACACGAAGATCTGTGGAAGGAAGGCCGTGCTATGAGAGCGATCTCGCTGCTACTGGGTCGACTGGCCTGCCACCTGGCGCTCTCCGCCTGGGTGATAATGCTGGCGAGGCTGTCGCAGGAGCTGCCCGCATGGGGGCTGGTGGAACCGATGAACGCCCGCACGAAGATCGAGCTGCTGACCGAGGAGGACGAGCTCAGCGAGCTGTAGTCTGTGCCCGCTTGCGCGAACGGTAGTTCCTGGCTTTGTTGCGGCTGCCGCACACCTGCATCGTGCACCACGTGCCCGACCTGTTCTTAGAGAGGTCGTAGAAGGCCAAGCGGCATCGCTCTTCCCGGCAGACCTTTAGGCGCTGCCATGTGCCCTCGAGCATCGCGGCATGGATAATCGCCAGCATGTGACCCAGAGCCTCGTACACACCCGAAGAACAGGGCAATAGGGCCAGCCCGCCGTCGGCGTCGAACCGAAAGGCCATCCGGATAGCGCCCATCAGCTGGTTGAGCCCCTCCACCGTGCGGGGATCCAGCGGCTGGCAGTTGTTGGCCGCCAGCAGGTCGCGCACGCACTCTCGAAAGGCCAGAGCGATACGTAGGTCGTCCTCGCCCAGCTCCCGATCGCCGCACAGCAGGCCGTGCTCCCTCAGCCACCTCCCCAGGCTGGAGGGGTCATGCAGCTCGTCGTGGCCCTGGGCGGGATCCAAAGTGTTGACAAAAGCCCTGACTATCTCCAGCTCGCCCGGAGCACTGTGACCATACATCTCCTTCTCCTAGGGATCGTCCTGACAAATTTAGCACTTACTTAGGCGACGCCACAAGCTCGATGGCCAGCCGCGGCGCGTGCGTTAGGGTAGCACCGCGGGCACGATTGTTGCTCTGTAGACAGCGATCGCTCTAGAGGAAAGGAGTCAACATGCCCTCACAAAACTCCCAACTGGAGGAGCTGTTAGATAGGTTTGGTCACTCAGAGTTCAGGGACGGCCAGAGGGAGGCAGTCGCAGGCCTGTTGGCAGGGCGAGACGTGATGGTGCTGCTGCCTACCGGAGCAGGCAAATCCTTGATCTACCAGGTGGCCTCCCAGCTGCTCCCAGGAGTAACTCTAGTGGTCACGCCACTACTGGCGCTGATGAGCGACCAGATCGCAGCTATGGACGAGGTGGGCGTGAAAGCCGTGGGTTTCAGCAGCCTGCATCCAGAGACCCGCGAGGCTCTAGAAGGCATACAGCAGGGAGAGATCAAGCTGGTGTACGTCACCCCAGAGGGAGCAGTGAGCGGCGATCTAATGGCTGAGCTGGGCGACAGACAGGTGTCGCTCTTCGTGGTAGATGAGGCCCACTGCATCTCCGAGTGGGGACACGACTTCCGGCCTTCCTACCTGCAGTTAGGGCGGGTAATCGAGGATGTGGGGCGTCCTCCAGTGCTGGCGCTCACAGCCACCGCCACACCATGGGTAAGGCAGGATATAGCCCGAGTGCTGGGGATGCGAGACCCTTTGGTGGTGGCCCAAGGCTTCGACCGCCCCAACCTGTTCTTTGAGGTGCGCCGGCTGGAACCCCATGATGACACGAGGGAGGTGCTGAAGCAGCTGCTACGTGGCGAGGTCGAAGCCTATCCAGAGATGGTGAGCCAACAGATCAGGAAGGCACTTGCAGGCAATGGGCTGATCTACACCAACACCACCAAGGCCGCAGAGGAGGTAGCTAGCTGGCTCAACGAGATGGGCATCTCCGCCGGCTACTACCACGGCAAGCGCCGGAAGAGCGAGCGGGATCAGGTGCAACAGGACTTCCTAGAGGGAAAGCTAAGGATAGTGGTAGCAACCAACGCCTTCGGCATGGGCGTAGACAAGCCCGACGTGCGCTTCGTGCTACACATCGATCCACCCACCAGTCTAGAGGCCTACTACCAGGAAGCGGGCAGGGCCGGCCGAGATGGGGAGTTTGCGTTCTGCTGCCTGCTGCATAGGCACGAAGGTCTGGAGAAGGCTGCGTTTATGGCCAGTGCAAGCGACCTAACCCCAGACGAGGTGAGGCAGGTATTCCAGGCGCTGCGCAAGAGCCAGCGTCGCGAGCTGGATGACCTACGAGAAGAGACCGGCCTAGGTAGAAGCCTGATCGTGAGGGCGCTGATCGCCCTGGAACGCAGCGGCTTCATCCAACAACAGGGAGACCATATACTCCTGCGCAAGAGGCGATTCGACCCCGAGAGCCTGTCGCTGGAGGAGGACCGGGCACGCAAGGAATACGAGCGCAGCCGGCTGGAGATGATGCGAGCGTACATGACGACTCAAGGATGCAGGCGGGAGTTCATCCTCAACTACTTTGGGGAGCAGATGCGGGCTGAACGCTGCGACATGTGCGACAACGACCTGTTGGGCCGCACACCCAAGCCCGCTAGCGCCCATGCCCCGTTTGAGCCCGGGGAGCGCGTCCATCACCCCAAGCTCGGGGAGGGCACGGTGCACAGGATCGAAGGGGATAAGGTCACCGTGCTGTTCGAGCGCATGGGCTACCGCGAGCTCTCCCTAGAGCACGTGTTAAGAGAGGATCTGCTGGAGCCCCTAGGCCAAGATGATGGTCAGCCCCGCGGCCTCGAAGGGAGCTAGCTCCTCTCGAGGCACTGAGGACTCGGTGACCACATGCGTCAGGTCAGCCAGCGGCGCCACTATGTAGGGCTGAGCGGCCATGATCTTCTCGGCAGAGGCCAGGGCCACCACCTCGGCGGCGCTGGCGACCATGGCCCTCTTGACGTGAGCCTCCTCGAGGTTATCGGTGGTGAGGCCAAGCTCGGGGTGCAGTCCTCCTACGCCGAGCATGCAGAGGTCGGCTCGGATCATCTGGATCTCCTGGAGGGTGGCCGCACCCACGGTGGACATGCCGTGCTTGTACAGCCTGCCGCCCAGCACGACCACCTCCACGTAAGGATGCTCGCCCAGGGCCACGGCAATTGGGGGGCTGTTGGTGACGACCGTGGCGTGCAGATCCTTGGGAAGGTGCTGCGCCACCTGCAGGGTGGTGGTACCGCCGTCCAGGATGATGACCTGGCCGTTCTCCACCAGCTTGGCAGCGGCCTCGGCGATCGCCGCCTTCACCACCGGCTCCTGTTGCTGGCGGGCCGAATAGGGCGCCGTGATGGACTGCGACCTCGGCAGCGCGCCGCCGTGCACCCGCACCAGCAGCCCCTCGCGGGCCAGGTCCCTCAGGTCCCTGCGTATGGTGTCATCGGAGACTCCAAGCTTCTTGCTGAGGTCGTGCGCTAGCACCTTGCCCTCACGCGCCAGCGTCTCTAAAATAAAACGCTTCCTCTCTTCAGTGAGCATCTACACCCCTTCTTCCCAGATTTGCCAATTTTTGCATGAATTTACGGATTTTTGCATGAATCCCCTTGATTTTGCGGAATCATGCTGTATACTTAATCTCGGAAACGGTAATCATGCAGAAAAACGCATGAACCGTGCAAGATCAAGAGAATTTTAACATAAGTATAGTCAAAGTTGGGAATTGGAAACCCAACTCGAGGAGCGGGGTAAAGGAATTAATAGGCTGGCGCCGCAACCGAGGGCAGCGAAGCGGCCTAAGGGAGGGCAGAGAGATGAGAAACGACGTAACAGTAGTTGAAGTAGTGAACAATCCAGAACTGCAGAAGCGAATCGGGTATGGCGTCCTCGACGTGCGCTCGGAGAGCGGCGTCGGCTTCGAGGATGTCTATAGGTACTCCTACGCTTCTCGCCCGGAGCTACACCCGAAGGCCACGGCCCACAGGCTGCAGAGGGTGCTGGGCAGGGCCATGACCGAGGCCGAGGCGAGGGCGGCGATGGAGGAGATCGAGAGCTACAAGCGCGCCCGAGAGCAGCAGCTCGGCAGGGAGATGGCCTTCGAGGAGGCGGCCCGCGAGTGGGACGAGCGCCATGGTGCCGAGTTCCGCAAGCGCTGGTTCCTCTCGCAGCCGGAGCTGAGCTACCGCAGGATCATGCCCGGCGCTCACGAGCAGGGGCCGGGGGCGCTGGCTAAGACCACCAAGGTGGTCGTGCCGGAGCTGGAGCCGCTGCTGGAGTCGGGCTACGGTGTAGGCGACGTCCTGCTGGCGGCGGCAAGGCACCCTCTCAGGGCGATGAGATACGTGCTGAGGGTAGTGCCAAAGGAAGAGAAACCGAAGTATTACGTGAAGTTGATAGCTAGACTAACTGGCTGGGAGCTGACTGAAGAGGAGGCCCAGCAGGCCTGGCAGGAGATCCTGCAGCACAGGCAGCGCCTGCAAGAGCAGGGTTTCGAGGACGTGTCCCTGGAGAGGGCGGCCGTGGACTACTTCAAGAGGCTGCGGCTGGCGGGGCTTGAGAGAGAAGCCATCTGGGGCACATCCAAGGGCAAGCTAAGGGCCTTAGCTGAGGAACGAGAAGAAGCAACAGAAAAGGCTGCCCCCTAGGGACAGCCTCGAACGAGAAGAAAGATCGATTGGCATCTCAAAGGAGGTACCAACTATGAAGATTATAGCACGAATACTAAAGATCATGAGAAGCAGGCATCATGCTTGCGAGCATATAGGCTGCACCGCGCGCGAGGTCCCCGAGTGGGGCACCATCGAGCTCCCAGAGCTCAAGCGCGAGATGTTGGCCAGCGGCCCCATCGTAGGGGTCGTTCCCAGCCAGTAAGGCTGACAACCTAACTTAGACTACTACCTTCCTGCCACACTACTCCTCCTGCACCTGGGGGCCGGTGATCCCGGCCCCCAACCTCTTTAACTCACCTAGTCCCACCTGGGGGTGACCCAAGCCTTGCGTGCCGAGCCCTCGTACATGGCATCCATCACGGCGACCACTCTGGCGGCCTCTCTGGGCGTCACCAAGGGCACTTCCTGACCCTCTAGGGCATCGAGGAACAGCTCGAAGGCGTGCGGCAGCGGCTCAGGGAGGTCGGCCCAAGGCGTGCGGCCGTCGGCGCCAGCTATCTCCTCGCACTTGTAGTACAGCTCGCCGTTGACGACCACCGCGTGGGCTTTGGTACCGCTTATAACCAGCTGGGCGGGGTTATCTAGGTCCACCCAGCTGGCGGCCACGGTGCCAGCGGCCCCGCTGCTGAACTCCAGCAGGCCCTCACCGAACTCATCGGTCTCGCCGTACCTGCCGATGGCGTTGCCTATATAAGCTGTGGCGGAGCGAACGAAGTCTCCCTCCAGCAGCCACAGCATCAAGTCCAGCGCGTGGCTCCCGAGATCCCCGAAGCCTCCCACTCCAGCCTCGTTGAGATCAGCCATCCACCTCCACTCGGTGTCGAACCAGCCAAGCAGGGCGCCCGCATGGCCGTTGGAGGTCCTCACGCGGGTGATGCGCCCGAAGCGTCCCTGGGCGATCTCCTGCTTGAGGAAACGGTTGATCGGGTGGCTACGCATGAAGTAGCCGGTCTGGAACTTGACTCCGGCCCTCTCGATCGCCTCCGCGAGCTCGAAGGCCTCCTCGGTCCTTGCCGCCAGCGGCTTCTCCACGAATAGGTGCTTGCGAGCCCCCAAGGCCTCCAACACGAGCTCCGCGTGACGGCTGGTCTCCGAGCAGATCACTACCGCCTCCACCTCAGGGTTGGTCAGCACCTGGTAGGGCGTGCTGGCCAGCTGTGCGCCGAACATGGTAGCGTAGCGCTGCGCCCGCTCGCTGTCGTGGTCCCACACGGCCGCCACCCGCACGGAATCGCGGTTGCGCAGCCTCTGCGCGAAGTTGGGCGTGTGGATATGTGCAGCTCCCAGTATACCTATACCTACCATGAAACCCTCCCTATCTTGGATTACAAGTGCCAGTGTACCCCATCGGCCCTGGTAGGGTATAGCCATCGCCCGGGTCGATCAAGGTATCATGTAGTAAGCACACGAGGAGGCTAGAGATGGTCCACAGCAAGAGAATCAACCGACCTGTCAAGCGATCGGGCGCCGAGAGGTACCTGATGGTGACGCTGGTGGCCTTCGCGGGCTCGGTGCTCCTCACCCGCCTGTTCCTGTGGCTGACGGGCTACCCGCAGCTGGGCGGCAACGGCCTGCACATCGCTCACGTGCTGTGGGGAGGGTTGTTGCTGTTCTTGGCATCAGTCCTGCCGCTAGTGCTCGCCAACCGCTGGGCTTACTCCTTAGGAGCGCTGCTGTCGGGCATCGGCGTGGGGCTGTTCATCGACGAGGTCGGCAAGTTCATCACCCAGAACAACGACTACTTCTACCCACCGGCCGCGCCCATCATCTACGCCTTCTTCCTGCTGACGGTGCTGGTGTACCTGCGGGTCAGGCGGCCCGAGCCCAGCGACGTGCGGTCGGAATTGTATCGTGCGCTAGACATGATCGAGGAAGTCCTGGACCACGACCTCGACCCACACGAGAGGCACCAGCTGCGTAGGCTGCTAAGGGACGTCCGTCGGCGTGCCGGCAGCGACAACCTCGGCAGGCTGGCAGACGCGCTGCTGGAGTTCGTCAACTCCAAGGACCTGGTGATAGTTATGCCCTACACAAGCCCTTGGGCGAGGCTCAACAAGCTCATCTGGCGGATGGAGGCCTGGCTGACCGAACGCCGCCTGCGCCTGGGGCTGATCGCCGTCTCCGGTGCCGTGGGGGCAGCGATGCTGCTAGATCTGCTGACGAACCTAGGGATCTACCTTCTGCCCAACGTGGACGCTACCGGCGGCTTTTGGGTGACGCTGGCGCAGTACTCGCACATCGAGCTGAAGCCCGGAGTGACCTACGGGTTGCTAGCCCTGAGGGTGTTGTTGCAGGGCGTGATCGGGGGCTGCTTCGTGGCCACGGCCGTGCTCCTGCTAGTGGGGAGGCCTAGGAGGGCGATAGCCCTGGGCACGATGACGCTTCTGGTGGCGCTGACGGTGTTTGACCTGCTCTTGTTCTACTTCAACCAGTTCCTGGCGGTGACCAGCGCCATCGACCACTTCGTGTTGCTCCAGGGGCTGAACCTCTATGAGCGGCTGTACATCCCCGAGGGCGGGGAGTCCTCAGAGAGCAAGTCCGTTGACTCGCGTGGTGCCAGGGCCTAGCCTCGCTATCAGCACAGGGCGATGCCCACGTTGCGGAACACGCCGTAGGTTAGCCCGCGCCTGTGGCAGAACGCCTCGAACACGTTCTGGAGCGACAGCGGCACGATGACGTCGTGCGACGACAGCACTCCCCCTGGCCGGATGTGTCCAAAGGCCGTCTCGTACTCCCAAGACATGTGCTGAGCTGTGTGCAGGCTGTCGTGGTGAAAATGATCGATCTGCCCTAGCGAGTCCAGGAGCTTGGGTAGTTCATCTCGGCTATCACCTAGGATGAGGTGCCAATCACCCTGCAGCTCGGGAGGCACGAGGAAGTCCTGCCCGAGCGCCGGCAATGCCCGCGCCTTGGGAAGATCTATGCTGTAGAGCTTGCCGAAGCCGTTCTCGCGCATCGCCGCCAGGATGTGCGCACTAGATCCCCCGTAGTTTACTCCGGTCTCGACGACCACCTTGGGTTCTAGCGCTCGCACCAGCATGTACAGCGTCACAAGATCGAAGCGGGATGAGGTCTCCTTGTCTTCGACCAGCCCCTGCAGCTCCTCATACCTCCGTCCGTACCAGCGCGCGAAGGGTGATGCCCAGTACTCATCGTGCAGCACAGCCGCATCCACGCCGAAGTGCTCCCGAAGAAACCTTATCGACCTCTCACGCTCCCGCTCAAGGTCGAGGGAGGACTTCTTATGCTCGATGAGCGGGCTGGTGACCTTGCGCAACAATATCCCGGGATCCCTTACGACCTTCACCAGCTTGTGCCTGATCATAGCGCTATCTCCAAACATCGGACTACGAAATGTACTTATATATAGATAAGCATTTTAAATACTCTTGTTGTGTGTGCTTTGGGTGGGGAAAGGGTTGAGAACACATTGAGGTAGATGGTAAATCTATAGCAGCTGCTACCTGCCGTCATGGCTCGAGGATCAGGGCTGCCAACACGGTCCTTCCCACGACCCCAAGGCTCCGGGGGCTGCACGCCGAGGGATCGTCCCGCAGGGTGTGCCACTGTGGATAGTCAAAGTCTATAACGTCCACCACAGGTATGCCTTCGCGCAAGAGTGGCAGATGGTCATCCAGGATGCTGGGGCCCAGCTCGTCGACGAAGACATCGTCGTGGCCCACGCGCCTGGCGGCCTCCCACACCCTATCGTTGACCTCCTTGGCGTGCTGCTCAGAGAAGCCCTCCCGGGGGATGCGCAGGCTCTTATCCCCCACCATGTCGAGCAATACGCCCCATCTGGGCCTGCCCTGTGGCAGGGTAGTTGAGTAGTGCTTGGACCCTAAGTACATGCTCTCTTCGTCGCCCCCCCAGTCCTCACCGTCGAAGAGGGCGAAGCTCACCCTGATGGGTGGCCTGAGGATCGTCAGCGCGCGGGCCATCTCGAGCAGGACGGCCACCCCGCTTGCGCCATCGTTGGCGCCCGGGATGGGAAGCCGCCTGCGATCGGGATCGCGCTCGTTATCGGCCCTGGGCCTGGTGTCCCAGTGGGCGCACAGCAGGACGTGCTCTCGTCCTCCACCGCGGTACTCGGACAGGATGTTGTACATGGCGATGCCATGGAAGCTGAAGGTCTGCAGGGAAGCACTCCCCAACACCGCGCGTAGCTCATGCAGGAGGAAGTCGCGGCACCTCTGGTGAGCGGTTGTGCCAGGCACCCTGGGGCCGAAGCCCACCTGCCGCAGCAGGTAGCCCCAGGCCCTGTCGGCTTCAAAGGGCAGAGGACTCACCGTGGGAGCGGCTGCTTCCGGTGATCCACAGCCCAAGAGCCCTAGCACCCCCAGGAGGAAGGTCCTTCTATCCAAGCGCCTCATGGGATATTGGAGCACAGCGGCGAACGGCCGTCAAATCAGGGCATCCCGCGCCATGAGCTCTCCCCCAGCTGGTGCGCCCGCCAGAGAACTCCCGCGTAGTACACTGCGAAGTAGGTGGCCACGAGCGAGAACACCGCAATAGTGAAAGGATCTCCCTTGGGTCTGATGGCCTGCAGGGCATCACCGAGCGACACTCTGTGCGTGCCAGCCGGCATGGCTCCCACTTCCCAGGACCTATCACGGTAGAAAGAGTACAGCCTCCAAGCCTTCAGGGCCAGCTGCACCAGCAGCAGCGTGAACACGGCCATGCCGATGCCCCGCGGGGGCACGAAGTAGGCCCCATCCGATAAGAGCTCCACCACCGACTCGCGGAGCGCGAAGGTCGCCAGCACCAAACCCAAGGCGGTACCGATCGCCGCCCCCGCCAGCGCTGTGAGGTCCCCTGCCTGCGTCGCGAGGGCTGACGCGAGCACCAGCCCCACGCCGGTGGCCCCGCAGACGATCACCGTGGGCAGCAGCTCCCACCTGTCGACGCGCCGGCGCAAGACCGTCCGCTGCCATCGCTTGGCGATGGCAAGCACGACTATCGCCAGCAGGCCCGCGATCGCCACCCCGTAGCTCACTCCTCACCCCCTTCCCGGCCGCGCATGAGGCCGCCTGGGAAGTACAGCAGCCGCACCAGCAGCACGCGCAGGAGCTCCCTCTCCTTCGCACTCAGCGGCCCTAGCCATTCGTCCTCAGAGCGCGTGATCACCTCCAGCGCTTCCGAGAGCTTCTCCCGCCCGCGCTCAGTTATGACTAGCTCGTACATCCGGCGGTCCTGGGCATTGCGCCTGCGCTCTACCAGTCCCCAGCGCTCCAGGTCATCCACCACCGCCACCATGGTGGACTTGTCCATCCAAGCCTCGCCGGCCACCTCACCCTGGGGGGCGGAGCCATAAGTGGCCAGCGCGAGCAGCACCCCGAAGTGGCGGGCCCTCAGGCCCAGGGGAGCTATCGCCCGCTCGAACCTCTCGCGGGCGATCCTGCCTGCAGTGGAGAGCAGGAACCCTGTGCTGTATAGCACGTACTCACCCTTGAAGGATCTAACTGCAGCTTCTATATCGTTTGTCATACAAACTATTGTATATGTAATCGGTTTAAATTTCAAACTATATGCCGGGCTATGCTCCTGGGGGCAAATTGGGCCATAATCTTATCTAGCACAGCTAGGAGCGTAGAGATGGCAAGATACAGCGTAAGTCAATGGATCTACGGCAGGGAACCCTTGGAGCAGAGCCTAGACAGGCTGGCACGTTACGGGTATCAGGGTGTGGAGCTGGCGGGCGAGCCAAGCCAGCTGGATGCCTCCAGGGTGCGCAAACTGCTGGCCGACAGGGGGCTGGTGGCATCCTCGATCTGTGGGCTCTACCCTCCCAAGCGGGACCTCTCCAACCCGGACGGGGAGCTGAGGCGACGGGCCGTGCATTACGTCAAGTCGTGCTGTGAGCTGGCTGCCGAGGTGGGCGCGCCCACGGTGATCGTGGTACCATCACCCGTGGGGCGCACCGCGCCCATAGCGGATGTGCAGACGGAGCTACGCCTGGCCGAGGAGAGCCTGCGCGAGGCCGGAGAGCACGCCGCGGGGCTGGGCGTCACGCTCGTCATAGAGGCGCTCAACCGCTTCGAGACCTACCTGATCAACAAGCTTGAGCAGGCGGTCGAGCTCGCCCGCCGTGTGGGGCTGCCCAACGTCGCCATCATGGCCGACACGTTCCACATGAACATCGAGGAGCCCTCCATCCCGGGATCGATCCGGCAGGCGGGAGGACTCATCCGCCACGTGCACATCGCCGACAGCAACAGGGAATCGGTGGGCAGAGGGCACATCGACTTCGCGGAGGTGCTGCGGGCCCTCAGGGATGTGGGCTACGACGGCTGGCTCACGATGGAGTTCCTGCCGCCCGTCTCCAACCCTTACCTGGCGGCCGACAGGCAGGACCGCGAGGGGGTGATAGAGCTGTACACGCGGGAGTGCATCGAGCGACTCATGCAGATAGAGACAAATCTTTAAAAGGGGTTAACCTCCGGAGGGCAACTGTTATAAGATGTTGCGACAGGAGGTGAGACTTCAGATGCGTACAAGCGTTATCAGCGACGAGATATCCCAGAACATGGAAGAGGTGTTGGAGGTCTGCCGCCTGAAGGGGCTGCGCACCATCGAGCTGCGGGCCGTGGACGGCAGGAGCATCCTGGAGCACAGCGATCCCTACGTGCGCCAGCTGAGGGACTTGCTGGATGCTGAAGGGATAGAGGTGTGCGCCATAGCCTCGCCCTTCCTCAAGTGCCACCTACGCGGCGAGGGCGCGCCGCAGGGCGCCACCCACTTCGCCTCCCCCACCAGCAGGGACGAGCAATGGCAGGTGCTGGAGCGGTCGATCGAGGTGGCTCACATGCTCGGCGCGCCGATCGTGAGGGCGTTCTCCTTCTGGAGGCTGCCGGATCCCGCCTCTGCCCGAGAGGAGATCCTGGAGGTGCTGGCGGAGGCCGTGGAGCGCACTCGCCCCTCGGGGCTGAAGCTGGGGTTGGAGAACGAGCACGCCTGCAACATCGCCACCGGCGAGGAGGCTCGCTGGTACCTCGAGCGGCTGCCGTCGCCCACCCTGGGATTGATCTGGGACCCTGGCAACGAGGCGGCCGCGGGCTCCAATCCCTACCCCGATGGCTACCGGTACATCCGAGATCGGGTGATCCACGTGCACGTAAAGGACCTGGACTCCTCCGGCAGGTGGACCGTTATCGGCCAGGGCAGCATCGACTACGTGGGCCAGCTGCAAGCGCTGGCGGAGGACGGTTACGATGGCCCTCTCTCGATAGAGACGCACATGCGCATTCCCGAGGGGCCGAAGGAAGCTACGATGAGGTGCATAGATGGCCTGCGGGAGGTAGCATCCCGGGCGGGCGTAAATCTGGAGTAACATGGGAGAGGAGAAGATGGAGACTTTCGGCGTTGGCATAGTCGGAGCAGGCACGATAGGCAAGGTGCACGCGGCGGTGCTCAGCCGCCTGGAGGGCGTGCGGTTGCTGGCGGTAGCCGAGCCCCGGGAGGAGGTGGGCAGGCAGCTGGCCGAGCAGGCCGGCATCGACTGGTACCCCAGCATAGAGGACCTGCTGGCCCGCCAGGACATCGACTTGGTGACGCTGGCGACCCCCTCTGGCATGCATCCTGATCAGGCGGTGATGGCCGCTAGGGCCGGCAAGCACGTGGTGACCGAGAAGCCCATGGCCATCACCCTCGAGGGCGCCGACAGGATGATCCAAGCCGCGAGGGAGGCCGGAGTGACCCTCTCAGTGATCTTCCAGAACCGCTTCCACCGCGACACCCTCAAGCTGAAGAGGGCGGTAGAAGCAGGTCTCTTCGGCAAACTCGTGTACGGCAATGCCTTCCTGCACTGGTACCGTTCCCAGGAGTACTACGAAGAGAGCGGCGGCTGGCGGGGCACTTGGAAGTACGACGGTGGAGGGGCGCTGATGAACCAGAGCATTCACTACATCGACCTGCTGCAGTGGATGATGGGCGATGCCGAGAGCGTGGAGGGATACACAGCCACCCTGGCACACGACATCGAGACCGAGGACGTCGCCAGTGCCGCTATACGCTTCCGCAGCGGGGCACTTGGGACGATCCAGGGCACCACCGCAGCCTACACCAGTCGCCAGCCTCAGATAGAGATCATAGGCACCGAGGGAGGGGCCACCCTCACGGGCTCCTCCCTCACGCTCTGGGAGCCCAGGGAGGATCGCGAGCTGCTCTCTCCAGAGGACCTCGAGCGCACGCGTGTACCAGGGGAGGGTGAGGAGTGGTGGCTCACCCACGCCGTGCAGTTCCGTGAGATCTTCCGCTGCCTGCGCGAGGGACTCACGCCCCCAGTGAGCGGAGAGGAGGCCCGCAAATCGCTGGAGATAATCCTGGCGATCTACCGTTCACAGCAGACCGGCTGTGCTGTAGGTCTGCCGCTTGCTTCAGGGGAGAGGTAGCCGTGGCAAGCAGTCTAGGACTAGCATCCAACGGCAGACACCTTGTGACCGAGGCCGGCGCCCCATTCTTCTGGCTGGCAGATACCTCCTGGAGTGGGCCGCTGCTCTCGAGCGAGGAGGATTGGAACGAGTACCTAGCTGATCGCCGCAGCAAGGGCTTTAGCGTCATCCAATGCGTCACCACCCAGTGGAGGGCGACGCCGGCCAATGCCGAGGGCGAGGTGGCCTACGAGGGCAATGGCCCTATCAGGATCAACCATGGCTTCTTCGACCGCATCGAGAAGCGAGTGAGGGCTATCAACGAGCACGGCATGATCGCAGCGTGCGTCCTGCTGTGGGACTACGGCCCTCCGGATAGGACCCCGGGCGAGCTGCCGGAACGCTATGCGGTGGAGCTTGCAAGCTACATCATCGAGCGACTAGATGGGCTGGACGTCGTGTGGATACTTGCCGGCGATGGCGACTACACCGGCGAGAGGGCAGAGCGGTGGCAGCGCATCGGCCGGCAGGTGTTTGAGGGACGCGAGGGCCTGGTCGCCATGCACTCCAACAGCATGTCCTGGCCCTACGACGCCTTCGAGCACGAGTCCTGGTTGCACGTGTGGGGCTACCAGAGCGGTCACGGCGACGACGAGCGCACCCTCCGGTGGATCTACTCGGGGCCTCCCGCAGAGAGGTGGCAGGAGCTAAAGCCTCATCCGATCATCAACATGGAGCCACCGTACGAGGGCATACGGGCGTACCAATCGGGACGCCCGCACACGGACTACAACGTACGGAGGGCGGTATGGTGGTCGCTTCTCTCTCTGCCGCCGGCGGGCGTAGGTTACGGCGCTCACGGACTATGGAGCTGGGAGGCGGAGCCCCGGGTGCCCATAGAGCACCATAATTCAGGTGTGGCGCCCACCTGGCGGGAGGCGATGGCGCTGCCGGGCAGCCAGCAGGTGGCGTATGCAGGGGCGCTGATGAGGCAGCTGCCTTGGTGGGAGCTGCGGCCCGCGCAGGAGCTCCTTGGCCACCAGTCGGAGCTCCCAGAAGGGCACATCGCGGTCGCCTCGGCACGCGAAAGGCAATTGGTCCTGGCCTACACACCTCTCGGGGAGAGGATCTTGCTGAGGCATAGGCCGGCCGCGGCCCTGTGGTTCGACCCACGGCACGGCACAAGCCTGCCGGCGGAGGCCGGGCCAGACGGCGCGTACGCTCCTCCGAGCGGGGAGGACTGGGTGCTCTTGGGAGGCGAAGAGAGCGTGCTACAGACCCTACAACTATCTGTGGACGAAAGGAGCTAACATGGCGAGGATACACATCTGGGGAGGAGGACCCTACCACCCATACAGGGAGCAAGGAGGCTGGATGATCCAGCAGCTCTCGCCCTGGGGGCACGAGGTAGTCTACGGCGAGGACCGCTCGATGTTCGATCCAGAAGCCCTCTCCAGGGCCGACCTGCTGATCATCATGGGGCTGGAATGGTCGGGCATGGTGGAGCTGGATGCCAACCTGTGGGAGGACCCTGCCAGCAAGCCGGAGCGGTACGTGCCGTTCTCAGACGAGCACATGGCGGCGGTGCAGCGCTTCCTCTCCGAAGGCAAGCCACTGCTGTGCCTGCACGCGGGGCTGGCCAGCTTCGACGACAGGCCCGAGTTCGAGGAGATCTTCGATGGCCGGTTCGTCTGGGGGCGGTCCACACATCCTCCCTACGCTGAGTTCGAGGTGCGGGTGGTGCACCCCGAGCATCCCATCCTGGCGGGCGTGGGCGACTTCGTCACCCCCGACGAGCTGTACTACAACCTGCGGGAGCCCAAGCGCTCGGTGGTGCTGCTGGAGGCGGAGTACGAGGGCCGGCGCTGGCCGCTAGCCTGGGCGGGCAGCTACGGGGAGGCCCGCACGGCCTACATTGCACTGGGGCACGACATGCGATCGTTCTCCACGCCCAGCTTCCAGAGCGTGGTATTCAACACCGTGACATGGCTACTTGATAAACAGAATCGATAGGAGGCAAGGATGTACAGGGTAGGTATCATAGGTGTTGGCAGAGGCGGAGAGGGCATCGGCGCGCACAGCATAGGCTACGCGCACGCCATGGCTTACTCCAACGATCCCAGGTGCCAGATCGTGGCCGCCACGGATATCTCTATAGAGAACCTCAACAGGTTCACCGAGCAGTTTGGAGTCACCTCCAGCTTCACCGACTACAGGGAGATGCTGCTGGAGGCGCACCCCGACATCGTGAGCATCTCCACCTACGTAGTGTTTCACCGCGAGATGGTGGAGGCGTGCGCCGAGGCGGGCGTGCGGGGCGTGTGGTGCGAGAAGCCTTTCGCACTCACCATGGAGGACGCCAGGGCTATGGTCGAGGCGTGCGAGCGCGCTGGCACCAAGCTCGTCGTCAACCACCAGCGCAGGTACTTGGACACCTTCCAAACGGCCAAGACCTTGCTACGCTCTGGGAGGGTGGGGCAGCCGGTGATGTTCATAGCCTCCCTGCCCGGAGCCGACCTGATAGAATGGGGCACCCACTGGTTGGACATGTTCAGGTTCTTCGCCGACGACCAACCCGCTAGGTGGGTGATGGGACAGGTAAGGTGCACCGGGGAGAAGAGGGCCTACGGCCACCTGCTGGCGGAGAACGCCCTGGCCTATGTATGCTTCGAGGACGGCACACGCGCGCTGCTGGAGGACGGCGAGATGCTCAACGGCGGCTTCACGATGCGCCTGTTGGGCACCGAAGGCTGGATAGACATCCTGGGCGAGGGTCAGATCCAGGTGCTGGACGGCAACGGCGTGGAGACTATAGAGACCAACTCCAACGTGCACTCGCCCAAGCCGGGCCATGAGATGGACGAGCCCTTTGGGAAGGTGCTGGACGCGCTCATCACCTGGATCGAGGGCGGGCCAGAGCCGCTGGTCTCCGGCAGGCAGGGGATGCTCTCTACCGAGCTGTACCTGGCGGCGTACGAGTCGGCCTGGAGGCGGGATAAGGTGGAGCTGCCCCTGCGCGACCAGCGCGCCTTCCCACTGGACCTTATAGCCGGCGAGGGCCGATAATAGGAGGCGTACAAAGAGCGTGCTAGAAAGGAGAAGCGTCTTGCGCCCAAAGAACATGTCTGGCAGGGAGAGGCTGGGGAGGTACCTAGCGGCCTACCTGCTGCTGGCATCCATCATAGTTGTGGGGTTCGTAGTGCTGGTGATCATCTGGCCTCAGGCTATACTCAACATCATCGCGATGCTGTTCGACGTCACTGACGTGGATGTCCGATACGCCGGCACTTTCGTCTACCTGATAGCGGGCATCCTGCTGCTGATCATGCTGTTCGTGACGATCATGGCCGGAGAGCCCTACCTGCGCAGGGGCGCCGAGCGAGGGGATCTGCGTCGCCGCTACCTGCGGATCATCATCCCCCTGATAGCCTTCGGGCTGCTGGGGCTGGTGTTCTGGATATTACCATTGCTATAACACATACACTTGGAGGTGGAGGATGTCTGACAACTCACAGCACACTGGGGGAGATACCAGCTGGTTCGTGCACGATCGCTTTGGCCTGTTCATCCACTGGGGGATCTACTCCCTTGCGGCGCGCCACGAGTGGGTCAAGCACCGCGAGAGGATGACCGACGAGGAGTACCAAAAGTACTTCGACCACTTCTACCCCGACCTGTACGACCCCAGGGTGTGGGCCCAGGAGGCCAAGAACGCCGGCATGAAGTACTTCGTGGTCACCACCAAGCACCACGACGGCTTCTGCCTGTGGGACTCCGCCCTCACGGACTACAAGGCCACGAACACCCCCTGGGGGAAGGACGTGCTGCGTCCCATGGTGGAGGCGTTCAGGGCCGAGGGCTTCAAGGTGGGCTTCTACCACTCCCTCATCGACTGGCACCATCCGGAGTTCCCGGTGGACGGGCTGCACCCACGACGCGATGACGTGGCCTTCAGGGAATCCCAGAAGCACCGCGACATGCGCAAGTACGTCGAGTACCTCCACGGCCAGGTCAGGGAGCTGCTCACCCAGTTCGGCAAGATCGACATCATGTGGTTCGACTTCTCCTACTCCCACATGGACTGGGGATGGTCCAAGGGCAAGGGGAAGGACGACTGGCAATCCGAGAAGCTCATGCAGATGGTACGTGAGCTCCAGCCCGGTATCATCGTCAACGACCGTCTGGAGATAGGCGGCGATATCAAGACGCCCGAGCAGTACCAGCCAGCAGAGTGGCTGAAAGTGAACGGCCGACCCGTGGTATGGGAGGCCTGCCAGACCCTAAACGGCAGCTGGGGCTACGACCGCGACAACAAGGACTTCAAACCGGTCGACATGTTGGTGCGGATGCTCGTGGACTCCGTCTCCAAGGGAGGCAACATGCTCCTCAACGTCGGCCCCAACGCCAGGGGAGAGTTCCAGCCGGAGGCCATCGAGACACTGCGGGGCATAGGCGAGTGGATGCGCCTGCATAGCAGGGCCATATACGGCTGCACCGCCAGCGAATTCACCCCGCCGCCCGACTGCCGCTACACGCAGCGGGGCAACAGACTGTACCTGCATGTGTTCGCCTGGCCCTTCGGGCACCTGCACCTGCCGGGACTGGCGGGCAGGGTGGAGTACGCCCAGCTGCTCAACGACGCCTCCGAGATCCGCATGAGCGTGATAGACCCCGAGCAGCAGGCACAGAACACCACGATGGGAGGCATCGGGCCCGACACGCTGACGCTCCACCTGCCGGTGCAGAAGCCCCCTGTAGCAGTGCCGGTGATCGAGCTCTTCCTGAAAGGCTAAACCCAAGGGCACACGCACAACACGCAGGGGCCATGTGGCCCCTGCCCCCACCTTCCAGCACCACATCACCAATTTATGTAAATCGTCCCTGTGAGCTCCCCGCGCCCTGAGAGCAACCAGGCAATCCCGGCCCTGCTGGGAAGATGGTCGCTCTCATGCTCAGCGCCAGGTCAGTGGGGGTTCTAGATGCTTCTTACCTCCAGAACTCTGCACCGGTGATACCTTAGGTAGTTCTGGGCCAGTGGCTCGGGATCGCGATGTAGAGGGCGAGATCGCCGAGAGCTGTTCGCACCTGCATCTTGCGATTATCTACTGGGCTCACTTTCCAAGGTCACGAGCATAACCTCACAAAATCTGCTTGCCTCGACCGTGCTGGAGCTTCTCCCACTCTTTATCTATATCTTCAATACCCCGCAGCACCTTGAAAGCATCTTGGTATGCCTGCAGGGGCAGGCCGGCATGCTGAATGGTCATGCACTATTAACTGATCAAAGCATTGGCATAGGTCTGACTCACACCCATGGGTATCTTTTGACCCTAAGTTAGCCTACCAATGGCATCAAGTACTATTGACATTGTCCCCACACGCGTGGGGGTGAACCGAGCTGGCTGTTGTCTGGCGCGGTTGATGCGGTGACCGGGCCATGGGGCAGAGTGTGGTCGTATTCCTCCTGTCAGTGGCGGATTGAGCTCGCTAGGATGGATTCCTGGGGCCGTTGCTATGTTGATACATACGCTCAGGCTTGGGGGCTGTCAACGCACCATCCGCAGCAGCGCTATTCTTCCAGAACAGCTGTTGACCAAGACGTACTCAATAGAGCATTGATTAAGATGCGGCCCTGCCCCAGGTACGAACACCTTAGTAATCAGGGGCTTACACCTCTTGGTTGTCGGGTAGATGATTGGTCTCTTCGTGCGTATCCGACAGTACGGTCTCAGCGTAGGCCTTGCCTGCCACCTGACGCAATCGCAGTTGTAGGTCAAGCGCCCAACCTATGAACTCTGGGCCATTACCCAGCTTTTGTCTGGCTTCCTCGATTAAAGCGTCCGCTTTGCGCATCATCTGCTTGCGTCCGTCTGAGGGCCACATTTCCTTGCCTCCTTACTACAAGACGATCGTAGCAGCTGTTGGTTCAGGTTGCCATCTGGGGCAGGATTGCTTTCTCCGGATGCTCGGACGGGCCTTTAGATGCGCAGTGATCAGCGAGGCTAGCGCATGGCAAGCTGATTCTCTGCCCTATGCGCCATACTCCGAACAGGTGGATTTGGCTCTTGGGAAATTACGTCTAAGAATCTTATTAGGCTCTGAGGGGTTCCCGCTGCTATGCTGGAGTGCCTGTTACGCAGCTGGACTAGAAGCTTGCTCTTGAAATCTGCACTCGATCTAGAGATGAACTTATCAGGCGTTCGTTGTGGATTGATAGGTGTGCTACCGTGGATCAGGCAAGTCAGCGTTCAGGTCAATCTACAGCGGCACTACTCCAGTACCACCACAGTCGGGGCACTCCATCTGCAGCAGGCCAACTACGCTCGTCCCTTTGCCCTGACAGTTGGGGCATGTTGTCCATCCAGCAGGCTGCCCCTGCAGATGTCCCTTACCCTCACACTCCGGACAGGTGATGTTATCTATGAGCCCACTACCCCAACAGAAGGGGCAGGCATACAGCATTCCTTCGCCAACTTCGCACGTGTAGCCTTCCACCGACTTTCTCCGAGCCTCTTCTATTCATGTTTTGCAATGCAGTAACAAGTATTAACTATAATTTACATCTTTGCAGTTGATTGTGCAACTGTTTTGAATAGTTACTGCACATATTGTGCCAAGGTCTACGCCCCCCTCCCAAGCGCGTAAGCGACATAGGCTACGTAAAACAGCAACAGTAGAGCGCCTTCCACGCGTCCCAAACGTTCTCGAAGTATCATGATCGTCACTGCTATCGAAAGCCCGAGCAGCAACCACATGTCTATGCCGATAGATGAGCCGCCTGCCCCTCCAAGGATAGATGATAATCCCAGCAGCAACGTCAAGACGAATATGTTGGAGCCAGTGGCATTAGCCAGTACCACTCCCGAGCTACCCTTCATGCCTCCCACCAGGCTTATAGCCTTATCTGGGAGCGTTGTGCCTATGGCGACGATGGTGGCGCCTATAGCGTATTCAGATATCCCCAGCCTTCGCGCGATCTCCGCAGATCCCCTTACTACCAGCTCTGCACCCAGAGCCAGTATCAGGAGCGAGACCAGGATCATCGCTAGCATAACAAAGGTGTTGCCTTCCTCTGACTCCTCCTCGGCTACCGGGGCGGGCAGCCAGCCCTTGGCGATCACAAGCAGCAGGGAGCTCCAGTACACCACAAAGGCTGCAACCAGTAGCCACCCTTCTCCCGTGTTCAACCCTCTCCAGAGGACCACAGTAGCCAGCGCAGTTACTATCAACATTACTACTGAGTAGATTCTTGCGGCTCTGTCGGGAACCAACCTCTTAGATCCCAGCATTCCCAACGGTAGTGAACCTGCAAGATTAGCTATACAGGAGCCGATGATATTGCCGATGCCTATTTCTATATGACCTGTCAGGGCTGCGACCACCACGACCACCAGCTCCTCCCACTCGCCTCCAACAGTGAGCAGTCCCACCACGGCTTCCGAAGTGCGCAACCTCATAGCCAATGCTTGCACAGCATCCGTCAACTTGTCGGCACCCGCTTCTAAGAGGACCATGCCGGCAATCACAGCCAGTACGGCTAGTAGAAGCTCCATTTACCCTCCAGACCTTGTGTTTCTCGTAATATTATGCCTGCCAGTGATCAAAACCTGACCTTTTGGTTAGGCTAAGACTGACCCTTTGGCCAGGGACTTATTCCCACCCCAGTGGTAGACTGGTTCAGGTGCAGACGGGGCCTTGGACTCCCCCACGCAAGGAGTATCAACCATGCAGGAAATGCACCCCTACGAGAGCAAACACTGGCTTGCAAAGCACATCAAGCGCTTTGCTGTCCTTGGCACCTGTCTGATGCCCCTACTCCTCCTGCTGGCGGGCTGCAACAAGATGGCACAGGGCGGCCCGCCTCTCACCCCTGCTTCCGCGGGTATCTCTGTAAGTGGAGCTTGGGTACGAGTTGTACCGGGAGGTACGGGCTCGGCTTACATGACGATCACCAACTCCAGTGGGAAGGAGGATGCCTTGATGGGGGTCTCTACGGATGCCGCCTCGAGTGCGATGATCCACCGCACTGAGGTCAAGGGAGGCGTAGCATCTATGAGCATGGTTGATCGTCTTCCGATTCCAGCTAATGGTAAGGTAGAGCTATCGCCCGGAGGGTATCACATCATGCTCGAGGGTCTAAGGCAGCAGCTCTCTCCTGGAGATGAAGTGGTATTGCGCCTGCGCTTTGAACGTGCGGGGGAAGTCACGGTGCGGGCCGAGGTACGCAAGCAGTAGCTATCTTCGAGCAAGCGGAGCATGTTTGTAAGTGGTATAGTTACAGGGAAGCCCCCTCAGATAGATCACAGGCTTCCCGCTACGTTCGTAGCTAAGCTAGTAAAGGAGTATGTTCTTGCGTGTTCCCAAGATCATGTGGGCAGGTATCGTGATAGTGGCCCTCATGTGGGCAGGGCTGATAGCGTTGCTGGTTACACAAAGGATGCAGGGCAGCACTGGCCCATCTGGCAGCCAGCTGGCTGATATCCGTGCCAGCACTATTGGCTCTAACGGTGAGGGGACCAAGATAGATCCTCCTGCGCCTCTGAAAGACTTTACGCTGCCGTCGAGCAATGGTGGAAAGCTTTCGCTGCATGATCTGCGTGGAAAGTACGTGCTCTTGTTCTTTGGTTATACCCACTGTCCGGATCTGTGTCCTACTACCTTGGCACAGTTTCGTCAGATCAAGCAGCAGCTGGGCAGTAAGGCAAAAGATGTGAGCTTTGTGTTCGTCAGCGTCGATCCTGACCGTGATACCCCTGCTGTGTTGCGTAAGTATGTGCGATCTTTTGATCCCTCGTTTATAGGGCTCTCTGGAGACCCCAAGGTGCTCGATGCCATCAAAAGCGACTATGGCCTCTACTACCAGCTCAATAAGGACGAGGGCACTAACTACACCGTCAGTCATAGCTCAAACATCTACCTAATAGATGCAGAGGGGCGCCTGACCATGGTCTACAGCTATGGTACAAACACCGAGGTGATAATTCATGATCTGGAAAACATGCTCAGCTAGAATGACTAGGATCATCTCTCTGGGGGTACTCTCCTTGCTGCTTGCTGCTTGTGGTGGCGGAGGTGTGGCTACACTAGCGCCCTCCCCCTCTCCCACTCCACAGGCATCTGCTGGACAGGCAAATCCTACGCCTGTTCCTACCGTATCTGCATCTTCTCCCACGCCGGTGGCATCCAGCGGACAGGCAAGCCCTACTCCAGCTTCCAGCGCGGCGCTCATCGCCGAGGGAGAGAAGCTGGCGCGTAGTGCTGGATGCCTTTCATGCCATACCACTAATGGCAGGCCTCTTACTGGCCCTACCTGGAAGGGGCTCTACGGAAAGACTGTGGAGCTGACGAACGGCCAGAAGGTGAAAGCCGACGACAACTACATACGCCAGTCCATCCTCGATCCACAGTCGCAGGTCGTCAAGGGCTACAACCCTATAATGCCCTCTTATCAAGGCAGGCTGAGCGATGATCAGATCAAGGCAATCATCGCCTATATCAAGAGCCTGAAGTAGCAGTATCACGAGCGATCTCAGCCAGCTTCGGGGCCTCTCTCAGCGGTTTATAGAGCAAGGCAGCTATTGCAACTCCTGCCTGGGGGATGGTGATTATCAGGATGGTTAGTGTGGGACCTAGAACTCCCAGCATCCACCCTGTTATCGCCACTGATATTGGCTGCGAGCCAATAGTCAGCATCCGCCATACAGAGTTCACCCGTCCACGGAAGGCATCAGGGACAACGGTCATCCTGTAGCTGCCCTCCGTGACGTACAGCAGAGGAACCAACACCCAGCCCACTATATTCACCACTCCCAGCACCCACAGGTTAGGGGCAAAGGCGTAAGGAGGCCACGTAAGCACCCATACCCAGATCACTCCCAGCAGCATGGTGCCAAAGCGCAGCCTGGCGTGTAGCCAGGGAGTAACGAGCGCACCCAATATTCCCCCTACACCTCCAGTTGCAAACAATATACCCATTTCGAAGGGGGTGGCACCCAGCTTTTGTGCAAGCACTACCATGATCAGGGTATAGCCATAGCTGCAAAGGTCGATCGTGCCTACCACTCCCAGCAGGAAGCGCAGCATTGGCTCCTTCCACAGCCAGTGGATGCCATCGCGTACGTCATGCCAGATCTTATTCCCCGAAGTAACATGTGAATGCCCCTGCAGATGCCTGCGTACACCCATCAGCATAGCTCCGGATACGACGTAGGAGACTGCATCTACCAGGAAGGGTAATCCCCTCCCGAGTGTGTACAACAAGCCTCCAATGAGAGGTCCTACCATCTGGGAGCCTTGATCGGTCGTTGAAGCAGCCGATAGCGCCTGTGAGAGCTGCCTGCGATCTACTAGGTGGGGCAGTGCAGAGCTGTGCGCCAAGCTGAAGAACGTTGAGAGCGTACCGTCGATCATGGCTACCACTGCCAGATGCTGCCAACTTAGGCTTCCAACAGTAAATGCCAATGGTATGCTCCCTAGAGCTGCCGCCCTTCCAAGATCGCACAAGAGCATGATCCTGCGTCTGTCCAACCGATCCACCAAAGCACCAGCTGGTAGTGTGACCAGTAGGTACGGCAGCGTACCTAAGGCACTCACCAGCCCCGCGCGTGCTGGCGAACCCGTAACCGCGAGCACTAGGAGGGGGAAGGCGAACTGCGAGATCCGTGAACCCAACATCGATACGCTCTGTCCGACCCAGAGCAGCAGGAAATCCCGATTACGCCATATGCTGCCAACCACAGTATTACTAGACATAGCCATGCAGAAAGATACCTCCATAAAACTTCTGATAAGGGAAGCCTTATAGCGCCCAGCCCTTTGCGGCACTCGCTTGCCTGCGGGCCGAAGCCATACGGAGGTCATTAGTAGGTATTCCAAAGATAGGGGCATTAGAAGCACCACAAAGTACGCCCGGATAAGTGCTGGCGTCTTTCGAAGGTGCGCCTTTGACCACCGCCGCGCAGGCCTAGGCGCCGAACCTACACGGCAGAGTCAGCAGCTTGGATGAAGATAGGTCTAAGCTCGCAGAGATTCATGCGCTCATTATAATGTAGTCCCTATTCCCAAAGCAAACCAGCTTCCTATAGCTATACATGACTTTTGTCCTATTGCCTGTGCGTAAACGCTACATTACCCTGTAATGTGTAACATTTACGTATTTTTTACACTTTTGGGCCTACACATGCCTGAAGGCTAGTTGTTGTCTGGATTGGAGGGATGTCTGCTTATGGTGAGGGACAAATACTTGTCGTGCAGGAGAGCGCTTAGAGGTGTTTATCACCACAACCACCTCACGCGCATGTATCTGCTGTGGTTGTCGGCACTGCTATTGGCTGCGCTCCTTGTATTTGGACTGTACTCATCAGCCAATGCAGCGGGCGACTCACAGTCTCAGGCTGCAGCCACCGCTCAGAGCCTGATATCAAAGATCTCTGACAAGGTTGGTGGGGCATCCGTCGGCACTCCGCAGTTGGTTTACAATCCAGATGGCCGAACACCTGCCTACTACGTGGTTCCTATAGTTCGCGGTGGGGATGTAGTGGGTCTAGTAGGTGTCTCGCCTGACGGTGGCAAGTGGCAGTGGTATACCACCACTTACACTCCTACGAGCTTCCCGCAGACCAGCAGATCGCGCGCAGCATCCATGCTAGGCACCTCCTCAGCTTCATTGAGGCTTGTAGCTGGTAAGGACAACCGACTCTACTGGCAGTCTCCTGACGGAAGAGCTCTTGATGTTGACAGACCATCCAGACAGGGTACATCCGTAACACTGCAGGCACAGGGAGCTGGAGCGACCTATGATGCCAGGCCTGGTAAGTACTCTGAATTGGAAGTGCAGAAGGCCAAGCGCAGGGCTACGCTCTCCCCACAGAGCACCGAGGCCGACACAGGTAGCGGTACCCTTCCCATAAGGTATAACCTGGACGTTCCACATTACTACCAGAAGACCAACTACTATTGTGGCCCAGCATCCCTCGAGATGATCTTTGACCTGTACGGACCTGATATCAGCCAGGACGATATCGCTGCCGCCATGCCTGCCAAGAACTGGGGGAGCTGGAGCGGAGCTTACTCTGATGATCTGGTTAGGGCTGCCCGTTTCAGCTACATCAGCAAAGCGGTGCTGGATCCCAACCTGCAGGGGTACAAGCAGCGCCGGCTGGGATACGCCGCCGTACAATACTTCTGGTCTTACTATGGCACCAGCGATCCTGACTACCCCAACCGCTACCGTGACCTCAAGAGACTGATAGTAGCAGGCTACCCAGTCGTGGTCCTCACCTGGTATGATAGTCGGCACATCACCGGTCACTTCAGAGTGGTCAAAGGCTACGACGACTCGACCGATGAGTTCATAGTGCATGACCCCTGGTACACAGCCCCATACTATGGCCCGGACGTGCACTTCAACCAGGAGTTCTTTGTAGATAACCTCTGGACCAAGTTCAAGAGGTGGGCAGCCCTTATCACCCCATGGCAGGTGAGCGTCTCAGCTCCACGGACTGTGCAGGGTGGCAGCACTTTCAAGGTAACCGCCACAATAACCTACCCAGCCATAACACCGCTTACTGGCTGGGCACAGGTGAGCAACAGCGTTGCGACTATCCTGCTCCCCAGCGGATTCACTACTGATGATGTTACCCAGGGCTTGCCACAGGTAACCTACAGTGGTACCTCGCAAACTGTTACCTGGACCGTCACCGCTCCGGAAGATTTTGAAGGCCAGGCCAACATCCGGGTAACCGCAAAGGGCCTCATATCAAGCTCCAGCACGTCTTATCCCTCGTACAGTGACTGGATAGGTGGCATGGGCAGTGACACCATATATGTGAACCAGCCACCTGCGAGTGTATCTGTATCGCCTTCCAGTCTCAGATCCGGTCCAAACCAGTATCAGACGATACAAGCCACTTACTCGGATCCAGGCGGAGCTAGCACCATATCGCGTGCCATGATCCGCGTCAGTGACCCTGATAACCCATCCAACGACCTTCTGGCGGCATATGACACTGCCACTGGAAGGATCTCCTTGCTATCAACAGATGGCTCGTCGACCTTGTCGACGGCATCTGTTGGCTCCAACTATACGCTGCAGAGTTCTTATGGTTCGGTGGATCCCAGTAAAACTACGGTTAGCACATCAGGCAACCAGATGGTCATAACATGGACGGTCTCAAGACCAACTTCAGCTAGCGGGTCCACAAATGTTATCTACCTGCAGGCAAATGATAAGTATGGAGCCTCCAGTGGGTGGCAAAAGGAGGGTAGCTGGGTGCTCAACAGTCCAGCTACCGCAGTCTCGGTGGCCGAGTCAGGAGCGATCGTATCCCCAGGCAGGACGGTACAGATTCATACCACTTACAGCGACCCCGACGGTGCCAGCAACATACGTACTGCACAGCTACTCATAAATACTCAGCTTGCGGGTAGCGGCAGTGTGTGGGTAAGGTACGACACCGCCCAGAACGCGATGTACATTCGTAGCGGGGATAATACCTCCTGGGCTGGGCCCGTCACACCTGGTAGCAGTCAATCCAAGAGCAATGGTCGAGCAACGCTCCTGGGGGCAAGCAGTACTGTTTCAAGAAGTGGCAATACGCTATCTATCACCTGGGGTCTCAGCTTCGACCAGAGCTTCAGTGGCAAGCAATACGGCATCTACAGCGTTGCGGCTGATAATTACACCCCAGATAGTGCCCTTCCATGGCTAAGATTCGGCACCTATACGGTGGATGCCTCTCCGGCAGTAGGGAACATTAACCCTGGGAACGGTATCTCCAGCCCTGGTAGTAAGGTTTATTACACCGCCACCTACAGCGACCCCGATGGGGCCAGCAACATAGCCGATGCCAGGCTACTCATAGGCACGAGCACGAGTGATACGCGCGCAGTACAGCTTAGATACGATGCTAACAGCAACAAGCTGTACCTGAAGGACGACAACTCCTCTGCATGGTTTGGCGGTGTAGCTCCCGGCTCCTCCTCATCCGTGTCCAACAGCTTTGCAACGCTGCTCCCCAATCTGACGACCGTCTCCCGCAGCGGCAATACTCTGACCATCAAGTGGGCAATCAGCTACGGTACGGCGCTTAGTGGTAAACAATACAACACATACCTAATGGTACAGGATAACCTTGGACTTGGAGCATCTTGGCAGCGCGAGGGAACGTGGGTCGTCGATAGAGCACCCTATGTCGGCACTACATCACCTAGGGACTCAGGCACCAGCAGCAGGTCCTGGGTAACATTCAAGACTACCTGGTATGACCCCGATGGAGCGAGCAACATTCGGCGTGTCACGTTCTACATCAACTCCAGCCCATCGGGATACAAGGGACTAATGGCCAAGTATGAAGCCAACTCTAACAAGCTATGGCTCAAGAGCGCGGACGACTCCACATGGCTTGGGGGTGTGGCTCCTGGAGCTCCCGACCGCATACGCAATGGATACGTAAGCATAGATCCACCTCGAATCAAAGTTTCCAGCAGCGGGACACAGATGACGATCACATGGTACGTTTTCTTCACGCGCCAGATAGCTGGCAGGAACATGAATATCTACATGTCGATCGTTGACGATTTTGGGCGTGCCCAGTCGCCGGTAAAGATAGGCACCTGGTATGTAAGATAGCAAACAGCCTAGGACTGCCTGGGAGAGCGCTGAGTTCGCGCCCGCTCAGGCAGTCCACCTACCACCGGCCTAAGTTCTTCATGGATGGTGTGCCACCCAGAGGTGGGTAAGGGTATTTATGTCCATGGTCTCACACCCACAGAGCCATGCCTTGGTGCCATCCAGAGAGCGGGGGAACATATGGGCGCTCCAAGGCGTCCCCGAGCATCCTTCTGACTCCCTGCCACCACCGGAGAAGTGCACGCTGGGTTATGCTATAGGAGAGGGACATATGTTGGACCTTTGGGACTTTGAGGGCAGTAGGTGAGAGCATGTGGTGGTAAGAAGTGACGATATGACCTGGAACATGTGCCTAAGAGAGGGAGGGCAGGAGATGCAGGACTATGCCTGTGGACGGTTCTGCTCATCTTCCCGATTTCCCGGTCCCTTAACAATCGGGAAATCGGGAAAAACTCCTGCTTTAGGCAAGCGATCTCGCCACTCCCCTGGGACAGCGCCTCCCTGCAGCAAAGACGTAGCGCTCTCCCCGGAGGAAGCCATCAGCAGCCATCTGCTGACCTGGAAGCTGTCCCGGCCAGTCACTCCCAAATCCCGACCCGAGAGATTTCTATCAGAAGCGCTGCTGGAGTCATGGAGGCAGACGCTTCCTTCCCCTCTGGCTGCGGCAGAGAGTAGAGGGTAGAGCTTACCTTCTCGAGGGGACTGAGCAGAGTGCTCCTTGGGATGAAATTCTTGACGATATGAGAGGAGGGATGTAGGATAGGGTGGCGCGATACCAAACGGGGTATTTAAAATTAAACCCTAGGTAGAATGCGGAGTTAGCAAGTATCGTCCCCACACGCGTGGGGGTGAACCGTCCAGTGCGTCAGCTATCGCGTCCTGCGGCTTATCGTCCCCACACGCGTGGGGGTGAACCGTATGATCCCAAGTCCAGTGAGCCCATAGAGGTATCGTCCCCACACGCGTGGGGGTGAACCGACCCTGCACAGCGTCTGTAAATATTCTGCGAGATCGTCCCCACACGCGTGGGGGTGAACCGCGTGTCCTACACGCAGAGCGCGGAGATGGGGCATCGTCCCCACACGCGTGGGGGTGAACCGTACTACAAGCTTAGGGGGTGTCGCTATGAAGTATCGTCCCCACACGCGTGGGGGTGAACCGAAAACGAGTGGCATGAGCAGCTTCCCGCTGAGATCGTCCCCACACGCGTGGGGGTGAACCGTTCGCGGAGGTGCAGGTCGAGGGCTAGCCCTCATCGTCCCCACACGCGTGGGGGTGAACCGGGATCGGGAATTGGGGAAGATGCGCCGGGCAATATCTCAGGGCCCAGCGAGCCTCTGAAACGGGCTGCCCGGGATGCTTCCTCTATAAGGAACCGAAGGGTCATCTTGAAGCGTGCGTGTGGGGTACGTTCGTGGCCGCACGTGAGGGGGAACAACGAGCTATTGTGCTATAGTGGTCCCATGTGCGAGTGTGAAGATGAAGCCTTGGAGATCACGGTGGTACCCAGGAACAGGGGGCACTTTGAGCGCTTGATGGCAATGACCGCCGAGGTGCTCGAGGTGTGCCACACCCTGGGTGTGCGCCCTCTGCTGACAGGCAGCCTGGCGGTGATAGCCCATACGGGCGAGAGCTCCATTGAGGTGCACGATGTGGACCTTGCCTGCCACAAGGTGGATTTCCCGCGGCTGCGGGCGGCGCTGGAAGCAAGGGGAATGGCCTGCTCCGTGACCGACTGGCACGTGCTGCAGGTCCGCAGGGATGGCCTCAAGGTGGAGTTCGATGACGCGGAGTTCTGGCTGGCGGGCATCCCTGAGGATCGCGTGGTGGTACGCATCGCAGGGCATGAGGTGCCTGCCGTGGGGCTAGAGGCCCTGAAGGAGCTCTACAGGCGGGGACTGGTGGCCACGGCAGGAGTGGCAGCGGCCGCCGACAAGCACAGGGCGATACGCGAGAAGCTCAGGCTACTCCGGAGTTGTACTGATGGCGGAGAACCTCTCGGGGTCGCCTCGCCACACTAGGTAGGAGTAGAGCGTCAGCCAGATGATATCTGCCAACAGCAGTAGAATCGCCCCAAGCACTAGCCAGCCGTAGGGAGCTACCACACCCGCAATGGCTATCAGGAGGCCCAGCGGGGTCATCGTGAGCCCGGCCATCCTGTGCGTCTTCACCCAGGATCGCTTGCTGGCGAGCGTCCAGGGTGTGCGTACTCCTACGAACCAGTTGGGGCGGATCTTTCCCATCAGGTTGCCCAGCAAGGCGAACGTCAGCCCGAGGGTGATCGCCATCACCCGCACCATGTTGACCTCCACCCCCAGCGCCCACATCAGGACGACACAGTGGACTACCGCCATCATGAGGAGTATCGCTAGTCGGATGACGTAGTACGGCGTGGTGAACTGCCGGTAGTTGGCCCTGCCAGGGTCTATGTTTGGCAGCAGCGTCATCAATAGGTAGATCCCCAGTGCCACCGCTGGCAGGAGGAAAAGCCCCGGCAGCTTACCTGCGTACCCGTCCGGCCTGTCCGATATGTCCCAGTGGATGGGCACCCTCTGCGGGGCGAAGGGCCATGCGATGAGAGAGCCCACGAGCATGAGCGCTATGATCATCAGATGTGGCCAATCTCTCCTAACGGACACTACCATCTTTTGTCTCCTCCAACCTCTCGCCGACGTGCAGCAGGCGCATCACCGCTGCCAGAAGCTCCTCGTGCGCTGCAGTGTTCAGGCTGTAGACTATGCTCGTGCCGTTGCGCTCGGTAACCACCAACCCGGCATCCCTCAGCACGCCCAGGTGCTCGGAGATCGTGGAGGCCGGGCGGTCAAACGCCGCGACGATCTCCCCGGCGGTCATGTCCCGCTTCCCAAGCAGCCTGAGGATCTCCCTGCGCGTGGGGTCGGCCAGCGCCTTGAAGACTGTATCCATCGGCATATGGCAGATCCCTATTTTGTTGCATTATTTCGGCAATCTCCGAAATATCCGAGGTGATTATATACCCTCCGGTAGCGGGCTGCAAGCTAGCGCACGAAGATGCTGCCACCGAAGGCCACAGCGTCGCGGATGCGCTCGATGTGCGTCTGCGCGATGTTCTCCGGCAGATGCTCTAGGTCGAAGTAGGCGATCTCCAGCACCTCGGGGCCAGGCTTGAGCTGGCCGTACATGGGCTCGCAGAGGAAGCCGATGCTGACGACGTGGTACTTCCTGGCGCCGTTGTCGTAGGAGATGATGACGTTGGGATCGGAGTAGATGCCGAAGAGGTTGACGGGGCGCACGTGGACGCCTATCTCCTCCTCTAGCTCGCGCACCACGGCCTCCACCACGCGCTCGCCGGGCTCCACTCCACCACCTGGGAGAGCCCACCAGCCGTTGTCGGCCCTGCGGATGAGGAGGATGCGGCCCTGGGAGTCGAACAGCACGCCGGACACGGTCAGCCGGATGCTTGCTGTTCTGCCGATGCGTTCGCCGAAGATGAGTTCTGTGGTCATGTCTGCCTGGTCTCCGAAGATGATGTTAGGGTCTCGCTGCCGTACAGCTCTTGGTACTTCTCGCGCACGAGGCGCTCAGCGGTTTGCCGGTCGTCTGGGGCTAGCTCGCCCTCGATCACTAGGTCCAGCAGGTAGTTCTTTAGTGGCTTGATCCATGGACCGGGGCCACGGCCGAAGATGCGCATGAGGTCGTTGCCGTCCAGGGGTGGCCGCAGCTCGCGGATGGCGGCCTCCTCTTCAAGGCGCTGGATGCGCTCCCGCAGCTCCCGCACGCGCTGGACTCCTGCCTCCACCTTCTGGCGCCTGTAGGAGGTGATGTCGGCCTGGGAGAGCGCCAACAGCGGCTCCAGCTCGTCACCCGCCTCGCGCACGAGCCGGCGCACGGCCCCATCGGTCCACACCTCAGGGTCATAGCTGTTGGCTTGGGTGTGCATCCTGACCACCTTGGCGACGGCCTCGATCGTCTGCCTGTCGTAGTGCAGGCGCGAGAGGATCTCCTCGGCCATCTTTGCCCCAATCGTCTCGTGGTGGTCGAAGTGCACCTTGCCGTCGCGGATGCCGAAGGTGCGGGGCTTGGCGATGTCGTGCAGCAGCGCTGCCCAGCGGGTGACCAGGTCTGGCGGGGTGTTTCTGACCACCTTGAGGGTATGCAGGAAGATGTCCTTGTGCTTGCCGCCACCGGTGGATACCTGCTTGAGCTCTACGACCTCCGGGACTATGTACCGCATGAGGCCCAGGTCGACGAGCGCGGCTATGGCCACATCGGGTGCGGGGCCGGTGAGCATGCGGGTGAGCTCGTCGCGCACCCTCTCCACGCTGATCTTGCAGATCTGTGCGGCGTGCTTGCGGATGGCCTCGGCGGTGCGGGGCTCTATCTTGAAGCCCAGGTTGGCCGCAAACCGCACGGCCCGCATCAGCCGCAAGGGGTCATCCCGGAAGCGGGCGTCGGGATCGCCCACGGCGCGGATCACCCTGGCGTGCAGGTCCTCTACGCCGCCGAAGGGATCGATCAACCTCCCGCTGGGGATGTCCATGGCGATGGCGTTGACGGTGAAGTCCCTGCGCGACAGGTCCTCCTCCAGCGAGATACCGAAGGTCACCTCGGGCTTGCGGGAGTCGGGCGAGTACCACTCTCCCCTGTAGGTGGTGATCTCCACCCTGTAGGGACCGAACATGGCGCCGATCGTGCCGAAGCGCTCTCCCACGGTGTAGATGCTGTCCGGGCGGAGGGGCGCAAGCAGGCGCTTTATCTCCTCGGGATGCGCGGAAGTGGCGAAGTCCAGCTCCTGGACGTCCTTCCCCAGGAGGGAGTCGCGCACGTACCCGCCAACGGCGTACAGCTCATGTCCCGCATCGGTAAACTGCTTGTGTAGTCGGTAGACGAACTCTGGAAACTGCATATCAAGTAAAGGTAGCATTCAGGAACTTGGCAGGTCAAGCTTGTGCCACAAGGCAATTATACCCTCCTTGTGGGACTCTCGCCTGTGGGTGCTCCGGGGATCCGGCAGCTTGCCATCCAGGGGACGGGCTCGAGGTAGATATGAAGCCGGCCGATGGAGAAGTCAGCTTCTGGCGCCTACAGGACAAGTGCAAGCTCTGCTCGGGTAGCTGTATGTCCTCTTGGCTTTGGAGAGGGCTCTCGCCCGTGGTGTTGAGCAGGGTTAGCCTGGGATCGCTGGTGCCGTGGCGACCCTATGCCTCGGGCCGAAGGACTCGCAGTCTGAGCTCATACCCGAGGCGCTGGCACTTCCGTTACGGCTCTCTGCTTGGGCTGGAAGTTGCTAGCGCATAGGTCGTCAGCGGGAGGGAGTGCTCTCCAGCGCGTATGCCACCACTTCTCCCAAGGTCAGTTCCTGCCCCATCGTACACTCCAACAGGGCTCGAGTCTCCCCTAGCGCATTGGAGATCTCCAGGAGAGTGCTGTCGCGCATGGTGTGTTCCACGGGCGGCAAGGGCGCACCGATGGACTCGCGCATGGCCGAGGCAGCCCCGAGCAGCCGGGCTGCTCTGGTGGTCTCTTGTCGACGAGCCTCCGCAGCCGCCATCACCTCGAGGCACTCCGCGATATCGTGCAGATCGCCCATCTCCTGGAGCAGCCGCAGGCTGTCGCGGCACAGCTGTATGGCTCTGTCGCTGGCATTTTGGGTGACCGCCAGGCGCCCAAGGTTGTTGAGCACCACCGCTATCCCTGAGGCGTTGCCCAGCTGCTGGTAGAGGGTCAGCGCTTGCCCCAGCAGCTGGGCGGCGCGCTCGTGTGCCCCTGCGTGCAGCGCGACCAGCCCCAGGTTGTTCATCGTCACGGCCATCCCCTCCACGCTGCCGTGAGCCCGACGCAGCCGAAGGCACTCTGTCAGGTAGCCCTCCGCCTGGTGGTAATCCCCCTGATACAGCGCCACCAGCCCTAGCCTATTGAGGGAGATCGAGGTGCCTCGAGGGTCATCTGCCTCCCGCCAGCTTGCGAGCCCCTCCAGAAGCGCTGCCCTGGCATGATCGTAGCGTCCCTGGTCGAGAGCGATGAGTCCCAAATTGTTGAGCGCCAGCGCCACTCCGAGAGCATCGCCCATGGCCCGAGAGAGTCTTAGCTCCTGCTCGAAGTGGTCCCTGGCGACTGCGTACTCCCCCCGACTGCGGGAGATCATACCAGCGCCTGCAAGCAGGCGTGCCCGCAACTGGGGCGGCAGATCGCTGATCGCCAGGGCGGCACTCAGCCACTTCTGTGCCTCCTGCAGGCGTCCGCGGGTATCCCAGAACGGCCAGAGAAGGCTCACAAGCGCCGCCCCTAGGGAGGCATCCTCAGGGTCTGAGGCATCCAGTGCCCAGGACAGCACCGCCTGCAGGTTGGCGTACTCCCTGTCCAGCTCCGCCAGAGCTCTTACCTGGCGTTGCCCCCCAAGCTCTCCGCAGGACCTCTCGGCAAGCGAGATGTAGTACTGTGCGTGGCTTCGGCGCACCGGCTCTGCCTCGTCCACAGCCTGCAACAGGTGCAGGGCGTACCGACGTACCGGCTCGATCAGCCTGTAGCGTGTCCCCGGGGCTGCAGGCTCGGCGACCACCATCGATTTGTCGACCAACGAGGCGAACAGGGAGAGGGCTACCGGCAGGGGCAGGCCCGACACGGAGCTGATGGCCTGCAGGGTGCCACCGCCGACGAAGATGGCCATCGTCCGGAAGAGAGCGCGCTCAGCACCATCCAGGCGCTCGTAGCTCCAGTCCAGCGCGGCTCTCATCGTCTCATGGCGGGGCATCCTGCTCCCGCCCGGGAGCGTTCCCAGCGCTTCGTCCAGGTGCTCAGCAAGCTGCTCCACCGAGAGGAAGCTCACCTGCGCCGCGGCGATCTCCAGTGCCAGGGGCAGCCCTTCCAGGCGTTGGCAGATCTCGAGCACCTTGGCAGCGTTGGCCTCCGTCAACTCGAAGGTGGGAGCCCTCATACGCGCCCTCTGCACGAACAGCTGCACTGCCTCCGACGCGAGCAGATCTTCGGGCGGAGGTGCTTTCTCCTCTGAGAACAAGGACAACGCTGGCACCCTCCACACAACCTCTCCCTCCACCCTCAATGCCTGTCGGCTGGTGGCCAACACCCTGACGCCGCCGCACGCCACCAGCAGCTCCCTCACCAGTTCTGCGCAGGCTTCCACAAGGTGCTCGCAATTATCCAGCACGAGCAGCAGGACACGCGATCGCAGGGCTTCGACCAGGGCCTCCATCGGCGTCGTGTGCAGCTCCCTCACACCAAGTACGGAAGCCACGGCGTTGGGCACAAGCTCGGGAGAAGAGATCCCTGCCAGCTCCACCAGCCACACGCCATCGGGATAGGTCCCCACAAGCCTCCTGGCGACCTCCAATGCCAGCCGGGTTTTGCCACTACCGCCCACGCCCGTCAGCGTCAGCAGGCGAGCGCTGGCAAGCAGGCTCTCCAGCTCCTCGATCTCGCGCGTCCTGCCGACGAAGCTGGCAAGCTGCGAGGGCAGGTTGTGCGCTGGCGCCGACACCACGGGTGGCAACTCCCTTCCCAGGCGCCCTTGGAGGATCTCCTCTCGAAGGCGGATCGTGGAGTCCTGTGGAGATGCATCCAGCTCGCGGGCGAGGGCATCCCGTAGCACCTCGTACTGCCGCAGTGCCTCCTGCTGGCGTCCCAGCAGAGCGAGCAGCCGCATGCTCGCCGCGTGCGCAGCCTCCAGTGTGGGCTCTATCCTCACTGCCTGCCTCAGCACGTCCAGCGCATGGGCGTACTCCCCGCGGGACTCGTACAACCCAGCAAGCTCCATGTGCAGCTGCAGGTACATCTCCCGCAGCGCCCACCGGCGCTCCTCTACCCAGTCCTCATAACGGTCCTCCGGCAGGAGCTCGCCTGTGTATAGCGCCGTCGCCGAGAAGTAGCCGGCGGGATCACGCCCGCTGTGAGCAAGCCTTGCCGCATGCTCGAACTCCTCCACGTCTACCCTCACCGGAGCCAGCGGCGACAGCAGCAGCCATTCGCCATCGAAGCGCAGGAAGTGGAACTCCCTGGCACCAGGCTCCAGCACCCGCCGCGCCTTCCCAAGCACGTAATGCAGATTATTTATCCCTGCCTCAAGGCCCAGGTCAGGCCACAGCAGGTCCACCACCTGCTCGCGGTGCAGGCGATGCCCCCGGGCGAGCGCCAGCAGCTTGATGAGCATCGAGCTCTTCCGCAGCCTCCACGCCGAGCGGTCGACCACCCTCGAGCCCACCGACACTCGGAACCCTCCGAGCAGCTGGATGTACAGAGCCTGCGCCACCTCCGTCCCTGCTAATGTCCCGCTGCCTGCATCCTCCATCGGTCTCCCCTGATATCATTATATGCGTTTTTGCACCAGCCGGTTACGGCATCGCAACACCCGGGCTTTATCCAGCCGAGTCCCACAAACTACACCCCCTGCCTCACACCGGGAACACCCCGATTGCGATTGGTGGTCCTGAGGGGCCAGCGATCGCAAGGCGTACAAGCGCGGCCTGCTGAGCATGCGGTCGGGCTGAGACAAGGAATATGACCAATTGTTCAAAAATGTATTGCAAAAGGCTTGTTGGTGGGATATAGTTGAACTATCGTCGGGGCACAAAGCGCTAACGGCGACAAGGGGGCAAAGTGGGGATCCTAAGGGCATACAGGCGGCAGCGCATCCCGTGTTACAGGTCAGCCTTCAGACGCGACCGAAATGGCTAGCCTGATGGATTTACGGGTGGAGGATCCCCTAACCATGTGGGCGGAGCAGGGGCGCTTGGGCGGCCAACGACGCATCTCCTGCCTGAACAGGGCAAGCCAACGCGCATCCTCGCGGGAACGCCGCACAAGGCCATGGTCTCGCTGCGCCAAGCTTGTACCGACATCGGTACTGTCTTTATGGGCACGCGCTCCCTCTTGGGCACGGCAAGATGAGGTCTGTGCGGGCGGATGGCGAGAATCCAATCATGGTTAGATCTTAGTCCAATCGGGAGAAGGAATTCGCAACTATGGGACTTTTGACTTTTGGCATCAATATCACCCTCGACGGTTGCGTCGACCACCGGGAGGGGATCGCAGACGAGGAGACACATACCTTCTTCACCCACCTGATGGACGAGGCTGGGGCGATGCTGTGGGGCCGCGTCACCTACGAGATGATGGAGAGCTACTGGCCGGTAGTCGCCCGTGGTGACGTGGATGCACCGCCAGCGATCCGCGAATGGGCGGTCAAGCTGGAGGCTAAGCCGAAGTACGTGGTGTCGTCTCTGCGAAAGGACTTTCGTTGGAACAATACCCCTCACATCACTGGTGACCTTCGCACGGAGGTGCAGAAACTGAAGGATGCGACTCCGGCCGGTGTGCTCCTCGGTAGTGGCAAACTCGCCACCGAGCTAGACCGGCTGGATCTGATCGACGAGTATGTGTTCCTCATCCATCCCAGGATCGCTGGCCACGGCCCGACTCTATACCAGAGTGGGCTGCCTAGCACACGACGACTCGAACTGGTCTCCGTAAAACCGCTCCGTAACGGCACGGTTGCCATGCACTACCGGCGTGAGCGCAGCTAAAATTCACCCAAGTCGACACCGCTTCACGGCGCATTCGCTTGTTGAAAAGGAGAATCATGGTTAAGGCAGGTGACATTCTGGACCTTAGTCCGATAAGGCAAGATCGTCGAGCACTGGGGAGTGCCGGATCGCTTTCACCAACTGGCACAACTTGGCCTGTTACCCAGGCCGCCGCAGTAGGTCAGAAGCCTCATCACGCAAGGAGAAGTCATGACAGTCAAACGTATGGACAACGTCGGCATCGTGGTGGAAGACCTCGACACCGCCATTGAGTTCTTCACCAAACTCGGCCTGACCCTAGAAGGCCGCATGCTCATCACGGATGAATGGGCCGGCCGTGTCACCGGAGTGCGCGACCAGCGTGTCGAGATCGCCATGATGCGCACCCCCGACGGCCACGGGCGGATCGAGCTCTCGCGGTTCGAAGCCCCCGCCATCGCGTCCGATCACCGCACAGCCCCCGTGAACTCGTTGGGTTACCTACGCGTTATGTTCACTGTCGAGGACCTCGACGACACCCTCTCCCGGCTCAGCAAGCTCGGCGCGATGGTGGTCGATGAAGTCGTTAACTACGAAGACGTCTACCGGCTCTGCTACATCCGGGGGCCCGAAGGAATCCTCATTGGGCTGGCTGAGCAACTCACGTAGATGGCAAGGGAGCGCCCCCCATAGCACAGTTTCTGCTTCTCACACAGTAAGGGGATTACAATGTCAAAGTTGATCGCAATCATGTCTATGTCGCTTGATGGCTACGTCGCCGACAGCAACGGCGGCTTGGCAGAGGTGATGGGCTGGTACATGGCCTCGGGGGACACCGAAGTGCAGACCGGGGGTTCGGATCCCATGAGGCTCAAGATGTCTGAAGCGAGCGCCAGGCAGTACCTTGATCTCACATCGGAGCTTGGTGCTGTGCTCACAGGGCGGCGTACGTTCGAGACTGCTGATGGCTGGGGCGGGAATCACGCCTGGGGACCAGCGTTCGTCCTGACCCACCACATCCCCGCCGGATGGCCGCGCCCCAACTCCACGGTGCACTTCGTGACCGACGGCATCGAGAGCGCCGTGAGGCAAGCCAAGGCGGCTGCTGCCGGTAAGTCCGTGGGGGTGCACGGTGCTGAAGTTATCCAACAGTTGTTGAACGCTGGCTTGCTCGACGAGCTCCACATCGATCTTGTGGCGGTGCTGCTTGGCGGCGGAGTAAGGCTCTTCGACCACCTCGCCAACACTCCAATCCATCTGGGCGACCCGATAGTGACGCCAGGCAACGGAGTCACACACCTGCACTATACAGTGGGCAAGAAGAGGTGAAGGGTACTAGAGCGGTGAGCAAGCTGTGCCCCAAGACCTCAGGTAGCTGCCTGTGCACGGCTCTACGCTGTCACACCCTCTGGCTTACCCATGAAGAACCGGAGGATGTCCTAGGATGCAGAAGTCTTATAAGTTGGAGTTTTGAAGATGTCTACGGATTCAAACGACCCTATGTTGAGAGTGCTGTGGTCTCCTGAGCCTAACGCCGAGCACAGGGAGAAGCTGATGCAGTTTGCTCCTCTGATCGGCAGCTGGGACCTCGATGTGATCTACTACGATGAGTTGGGGCAGGTCAAGCGCCGAACTCCAGGGGAATGGCATTTTGGCTGGGTGCTCGAGGGACGCGCCGTCGAGGATGTGTGGATCGTACCCCCACGCTCACAGAGGCCCTCCGAGGGTCCGGCAGTTGGAGAGTACGGCGTCACCTTGAGGTTCTACGATCCCAGGATCGATGCCTGGCGCTCTACCTGGCACGGTCCCGTGAACGGTATTGTTTGGTCCTTCCTTGCGCGCCAGGTCGGTGATGAGCTCGTCCTGGAGCGCACCCAGGAAGACGGTAGCCTTACCCGCTGGATATTCAGCGAGATAGAGCAGGAGTCCTTCCACTGGCGTGCAGTGGTATCGACCGATCAGGGGTGTACCTGGCGCTTGGAGCAGGAAATGTTTGCCAAGCGCAGGACCCAAGAAGGAGGTGAGTAGCCGTGTCGCAGCAGGATCCGGGCACCACACATACCCCAGCGTTGTTCGTCATGGCGGGGCAGGACCGCTTTGGCGAGCATAGAGGGCTCGGCATCAGCAGGATTGATTTCAAAGTGGTTCCTCAGGATAGTGAGGGAGTGTTAGTGTTGGAGAACATCTTTCATGCTCCTGGCGGCCCAGCTCGCCATCTGCATTATGAGCAGGACGAGTGGTTCTACGCGCTCGAGGGTGAGTTTCTCTTCGAGGTGGGTCCGGAGCGTCTCACACTTCAACCAGGCGATTCGCTCCTGGCGCCCCGTGGCGTGCCACACGTCTGGGCACATGTTGGTGCGGTCACGGGCCGGATCCTGGTGGCGTTCATGCCTGCAGGCAGCATGGAAGCCTTCTTCCGCGAGGTCACCCGCGAGAACGCTATGCCGCCGCAGGACCCGGAGCTATGGCGACGGCATGGTATGGAGCTCGTTGGGCCACCTCTTAGGATCTGATTAGCTGCAGGCAGGCAAGGGTTAGAAGCGACCCTTCAGCCCGGGTAGGATGTCATATGGCATCCATCTTGCCACTAGGAAGGAGTACGCTACTACAGGAGGAAGTCGATGAGAGACGATACATCCAGCGGGTTGGGCGAAGCCGGCAGGGGCAGCAGTCCGGGCACAGGGCCACACTCCGGCCAGATCGCAGGCTACGGCCAAGGCAGCGACGCCGACGTAGGTCGCAGAGGGGAATCCCCAGGGGATGCCACCTCCAGCCCTGGTGACGACCCTGGCACCGGCATGGGGGACGACCAAGGGATGAATCCCCACCAGCCGCCTGAGGACCCCAACCGTGGGGTGGTCGACCGAGCCGCCGAGGAGAAGGAGATCCGGAAGGATCAGGAGGAAGCCCTCGAGCAGGTGCCCAACGATCGCGAAGGCACCACCCCGGGCTACACACCATAGCACCCTCGCAAGTGCCTCACTCCCTTTTTCCCGATTTCCCGGTCCCTTAAGAATCGGGAAATCGGGAAAAACTTCCCGGGAGTGCCCCCAGCCCCATGGGAGGGGTGGGGGCGGGGCATGGGCTCGTCAGGCGAATATGAGGAGGTCTGGTGGGGCGTGCATCCGGATGCCTCCGGGCACGGGGGCGTACCCAAAGACCTGGCGCATCGTCATCAGGGGTGTGTCGAAGTGCCCCTCGGTGGTGGATGGTCCCTCGGGGAACAGCTTGATGCCCCTGTAGCGGATGAATGGGTAGCGCGAGCTGTCGGTGAAGATGTTGTACTTGAAGGTCTTGATGTAGGGCGCGCCTAGCCCGTCGGCGTCGATGATGAGGTCCACCTCGGGGTACAGCTTTATGGCGTCCTTGTTCTGGATCATCGACTCTAGGAACTGGTGCACGATCAGCACCTTCTTGTGTGGCAGGCCCTCGCGCCGGACGTAGTCGTTGAGCATCTGCTGGACGGCGTTGACCTGGGCCCCGTCGATCGATCCTACGGGGATGCCCGGACGGTCGTGTCCGGGTACCACGTGGAACTCGGGGTCCAGCGCTACCTGGACGTTGTCGTACTTGAGGTAGCCCTTATCGATCATGCGCTGCACCTGCTCGACGGGGTTGGAGCTGCCCAGCTGCGTATCAAGCACCACCAGCCAGCCACGCTCCTGGGCGGGCTTGATGTACGTGTTGACGATGTCCACGCCCGTGTCGTCCAGGTACGACAGGCAGTCGCCGTCGCCCCAGCAGGGCACGGCCATCGCGTAGATAAGGTGTATCTCGGGACGCACTCGCTTGTCGCCTATGTAGGGCCGCATCTGCGACTCGAAGCGCTGGACGTCGCGCGCCATGTCGTCCATGCTGCGGTAGAGGCCGACGCGCCCCAGGATGGGCGCCACCCCAAATGACCGGCCATACATTCCCAGCAGGATGGTATTCTCCATCCAGGATGCAGCCCTTCCCTTGGGCGCCTGTATGGTGGGCGCGGGCTTGGGAGGCTGTGGCTCCTCATCGGTGAGCAGGCTGGCGTAGGCATACCCTATGTGTCCCTCATAGTTCACCTTGTACCAGGATTCTCCGTCGACCGAGACCTGGCAGATGGCACGCACCTGCGCCCCTGGCGGCATCGTAAGCAGGATGTCGGCCTCGGTGCTTGGCCCCGACCTCAGGTTGAGGCCGCCGTCGGCGGTGACGAATAGCGCCCGGCCTTTGGCCGGCTGGCACCCTGACTGCTTGCCACCGGTGGATCTGGTGGGCGTTGGAGTAGGGGCCTGGGTAGGCACTGGAGTTGGGCTGGGTGCAGCGGTCGCAGTGGGCGATGGCGCTGGGCTATCGCTGGATGCTGCCGTGGGCGAGGGTGAGGGGGCCATCGGCTCTGTGGGCGTCGGCGAGGGCTGCCCTACCGAAGCCTCGGGCGTGGGCTGCCCCGCTGGAGAGCCCTGGGGGCTACTCGTGAGGGTAGGGTCGGGCGAGCTGCCGACCTTCTGGGTAGGTGATCCTCCACTGCCGCCACAGGCTACCAGCAGCAGGCACAACAACACGAGCACGGAAAGTCTACGGGACATATTCACTCCTCATTGCGACTACTAGCCGGCAGGCAGGACCCACCGGCGCTAACATATATAACGCTCTCGTGGTGGACAAAGTTACAGGACTCTCTACACACGCCTTCTCTGGCCGATCCACTCGATGAGGAAAGCCAGGATGATCGCGCCCACCAGCGCCGGGATGACGCTGATCCCACCTATCTCCGGTCCCAAGTTCCCCAGCAGCAGACCACCGATGAGGCTGCCAAGCAGTCCCGCGGCGATGGCGCCCAGCCAACCGTAGGGCAGCTCTCCGGGGACTATCAAGTCGGCGATCCAGCCCACGATGCCTGCAACGATCAGGGTGAAGATCAGGCCGATCAGGCTGCTGGCGATGAGGATGATCACCGCGAACACGATCAGCGCTATGATGAGCAAGACTACCAGTGGCATATACCTCTCCTTATACCCTTGATGCGTTCCAAAACCATCTTTGCAAGAAGGGTACCAAAATCTTGGTCAGCTATCTACGTCCCTGGGCGCCTGCAGGTGCAGCCACCACAACCATGCTCCCCATGCCCTCCAGGGACTCCACGCCGCGGAGATCTCCCTCACCTCTGCCTCCGTAGCCACCCTGCCACCTAGATAGTGCTGGCCGATAATGGCCCGCAGCCCCAGGTCCGCCGCAGGGAGCACATCAGCCTTTCCCAGGCCGCGCATGAGGACGTACTCCGCAGTCCACCTGCCGACGCCCAGGAATCGCACGAGCTCCCCGATCGCCTCCTCCACGGGCAGCGCGCCGAGCGCCCGCAGGTCCAGCTCCCCCAGGGACACCGCCCTTGCCAGCCCCAGTATGTAGCGGGCCTTCTGCCGGCTGAATTGGTTGTCCTTCAGCAGGCACTCCGACAGCTCGGCGATCCTCCACGCCGGCGGGAAGACCCAGTACTGCTCTCCATCTACCTCCAGGATGTCCCCACACAGCTCCACCAGACGGGCCTTCAGCTTGCGTGCGAACGCCACATTCACCTGTTGGCCGATGATCGCCCAAATCAGCGCCTCCAGAGGGTCAGCAATGAGCACCGGCCGCGCCCAGAGGTATTCTGCCATCACCCTCCCTAGCACCTGATCCCTAAGTGGTACGTCCCGGTAGAAGGGCGCAGGATCCTCTTCCAGCACGAAGATGCGCCTTACCTCGGCCTCGGCAGCCGCCACGGTCGCATCGTCCAGAGCATCTCCCCAGAGGGTCGCCCGCACGCACTGGCCTTCCTGCCGCACCTGCAGCAGCACCACATTTTCATTAATATAGAGGGCTCGCCTGCAGGCGTCCTGCGTCACCTTCTCCAGCACCGCCGAGGGCGAAGTGCGCAGGTACAGCAACGAGTGGGCCAGCCGCAGGGGCCCGCGGGGGACAATCTGCCTCTCGACCCGCATCTCACCTCCAGGGAACTCAATATCTGTGCCGCCTCCTATTATGCCGGATACCCACCTTACCGCACACCCCCCGACCATGTCCTTCCCCAGGATCCTCTGTACCTAAGCCCAGGGAGCCCCCTCAGATGTGCGCCTGCTACCTCCTCTGCCCTGTGAAGTGAGGGTCATGAGATCTTCCCGATTTCCCGATTCTTAAGGGACCGGGAAATCGGGAAAACTTTGGGAAGTTACAAAAGAAGGATAGTGGCACTCGAATCAAACTCAGGACCAAAGCCGGGCATTTGGCAAGTATTGCTCCCACATGTGGTGGAGCTGCATCTATTTGTGTATACTTCTATAGACTTATAATATATTACGGTATAGACCCGGAGGCTGTTGAGCGGCGATCCTTATGGGACCATCGCCAAGGCAATAAGGGACTTAGGATCTGAGTCGTCCCGATTATAGGGTCAATCAAACCGTAAAGGGAGGAAAGATGTCAACGCTTAGAATCATGTGTCTACCCCTAGTGATCTTGCTCCTCGTGGCCTGCGGAGGAGAGACTTCTACTCCCACGCCGGTCCAGCAGGCCGCAGCCAGCCCCACGCCCACCGTGGCCCCTACCCCAACGCCCACCATGGCCCCTACCCCAACGCCCACCCAGCCACCTAGGCCGACGCCCACCCAGCCACCTAGGCCGACGCCCACGCCGACGAAGAGGCCCGAACCAAAGCCC